>NZ_QNRT01000002.1:922900-1295728 GCF_003315245.1 Arenicella xantha
TACGATTTCATTCGTGCCAACGCTGAGATTAAGGTGGGGTTGCCAACCAAAAAACCAACTCGCCAACCTGGCATATTATAGCTTTTGGATAAGCTGAATGATTCCACCGCAATATCTTTAGCGCCAGGAACTTGCATAATTGACGGAGCGACATAACCATCAAAAACAATGTCCGCGTAGGCTAAATCTTGAATCACCCAAAATTGATGCTCGATCGCCATTTCCACGATCCGCTCAAAAAAGTCCAACTCAACACATTGCGCAGTCGGGTTACCTGGAAAATTCAGCACCAGCATTTTAGGTTTCGGAAACATATTGCGAACAGCCGTTTCCAACTCTTCGAAAAAATCAATTCCCGGCCCTATTGGCACGTGACGGATGTCCGCACCAGCGATAATAAACCCATACGGATGTATAGGATACGCGGGATTCGGCACCAATACCGAGTCACCACGATCCATCGTCGCCATAGCTAGATGAGCTAAGCCTTCTTTGGAGCCAATGGTGACAATTGCTTCGGTTTCTGGATCAATATCGACATCAAAGCGTCGACCATACCAATCACAGATGGCACGTCGTAACCTCGGAATACCACGCGACACAGAATATCGATGCGTATCGCCACGTTGAGCAGCCTCACACAGCTTGTCAACGATTGGTTGTGGAGTGGGTTGATCTGGATTACCCATCCCGAAATCAATAATGTCTTCCCCTCGAGCACGCGCGTCGGCCTTGAGTTCGCCGACGATATTGAACACGTAATGAGGGAGGCGCTTAATGCGCGGAAAATCATCCTTTGCCATGCTGGACGGAAAGATTGGAGTTAAACGGCTGCTGGTATTGTAGCCAGCCTACGATTTAATGTCGCGGTTAATGTGGTTTAAATTGCCTTAAACTGACTATTTCTTGATTGCGGAGACATCGTCCCACGTATAACCATTGTTGATTAAGATAGCTCTCAGCTTCTCTAATGCTTGCATCTGAATTTGCCGCACACGCTCACGAGTCAAACCGACCGCCTCAGCCACCTGGTCCAAGGTTTGCGGCTCACCATAAACAACATCGTCACCATGCAAGCCAAGGCCTTGTAAACCATAGCCTTGTAAACCATAGCGGCGCTCGATGATATCGCGCGGTCGATCTGCCAAGAAGTCCAACCACTCAACCAAGTGATCATGCACTTCATGTTGCTGCACCACCGCCATAGGATTCTCTGAATCCTTATTTTGGTAGGCATCCAACAGCGTGAAATTATTAATGGCATTGCCACCCAGTGGTGCATCTACTGACTGCGAGGAGCGATTCAAGTTTATTAATCGCCCTAGATCACTCATTGTGTGGTCAGTATAGTCTGATATCTCTCTCAGGTTCGGTTCGTGCTGCAGGGTTTGAACTAGCTCATAACTCACGCGTTTATACTTATTCAGCGCGCGAACAATATGTATTGGTAGCCGTACCGTGCGTGACTGATTCATGATAAACCGTTCAATTTCATGACGGATCCACCATGCAGCATAAGTCGAAAAACGAAAGCCCTTTTCTGGATCATACTTTTCCACTGCGTGCATCAAGCCAATATTGCCCTCTTCGATTAGATCCATTAACGCAACATCCGTGGCAAAATATTTACGTGCAATCTTTACCACCAAACGCAAATTTGACTCAATCATTTGGTCGCGAGCAGCAGCATCGCCTTGCTGTACGCGTCGACCTAAGTCGAGCTCTTGAGCGGCAGTGAGCAGAGGTACGAACTCTATATCTCGCATATAAAGGAACTCGGCATCATGATTAATCCGACAACGAGACACAGCACGAGGTGTCGCCGAATTCTTATGCGGCGATAGTGGAACAGACGGAGATTTGCCGATATGTCGTACCAAGAGAATCCTGCATTAGGTGATTCGTCACCCTATACTACTCTCGTTTAGCGGTTAAACGCTAGCGTGGCGGCAGATGTTTAAGCGGGTCGACCGGCTGGCCTTCTCGACGTATTTGGAAGTGCAGCGCGGCTATGCGCTGATTATTAACACCAACAGTGGCTATCTTTTGTTGCGACCGAACGGTTTGCCCTTCACGCACATAAATGTCTTGATTGTGCGCATAGGCACTCAAAAACTCTTCATCGTGCTTAATAATAATAAGATTACCGTAGCCTTTAAGGCTGTTACCCACATACACAATCTCACCTGGCTTGGCCGCCGTCACCGACTGCCCTCGTGTCGCACGAATATCAATTCCTTGGTGTCCTCGACCCGCGGTAAATTTACCAACCACCGTGCCAATCGTTGGCCATCGCCAAGCTTGCCCACCACTCTTAACTACTGCTTTAGGTTGAGAGGTGGTTTTGATGCTAGGTTTGGGTTTGCTCGCTACAGTCTTACTTGCACTCGATGGAGGTGTAGCCACTGGTTTAACAGGCTTTTTTTGCGCCGGCTTATCAACCGCGCGCGCGGCTGACCGAGTTACCGGCTTAGCGCTTGCCTTAGGCTTGTTAGCCGCCGCCACCGGCCGCGAGGTAAAGCCAATTGGCTCGGTCAGACGAATGCGCTGACCAACCTGCAATTTACTGGTATCTCGGATGCCGTTCCATGCAGCCAATTTATTCACATTTAACCCGAGAGCAAATGAGATGCCATGCAGCGTGTCACCTGGCTGCACAATTCGTATCAATTGGCCACCAAGACGCTCGGTCTCTTGTCTCACGGTCGTCACTTTACGTTCTTCCACCGCCACTTTAGTTGGTGGTTTGCAGGCAGCTAACAGCGCAAATACGATACAGATAGTTAAACTACGGTAGCGCGGCACTGGGTTTTACGCTAAATGAGTTAAATAATAGACCAAACCACCGGCACCAACGACTAGCAAGGTTCCCCAGCCTAGCCACTCAACCTTCTGAAGCAGCGTCTCCTCGAGTCGGTCACCGCCCAATCGAACCAAACCAGCAACTAAGAAGAAGCGTGCCCCGCGACCAACCAACGAAAGCAATACAAACGGTAAAAATGCAATGCTCATGACGCCCGACGCGATGGTAAATATTTTATAGGGCACAGGCGTAAAACCCGCTAAAAGAATAATCAACACACCATATTGATTGTAATTATGTTTGATCAGCTCGAACGTTTCATGTGCATCGAAAAACAGCAGAAACTGCTCGCCATACGAATCAAACAAAAACCGCCCAATCATGTAACCCGCCATCCCGCCGAGCACCGACATGACCGTGGTTATAGCAGCCAAACGCCATGCTTTGGCACGATTCGCTAACACCATTGGTGCAAGCATTACGTCTACCGGTATTGGGAAAAATGAAGACTCTGCAAAGCTGACTCCGGCCAAGTATTGTTCAGCATGCGGATGCTTTGCCCATTGCAAAATTTTCGTGTAAATCGGTTCAAATAACTTCATGACTATCCTAGCCCAGCAAGGCGGGGAACAAAACGCACCGCCTCTATTTCTTGTTGCACCAAACCATTGCTGGTTTTGTCAATAACGATTAAATGCTGCCGCGCATCTCGGCCTACCGGCATTACCACTCGACCACCAATAGCCAATTGATCAATCAGTTCGGGCGGTACATCCTCGGATACAGCGGCAGCCAAAATGCCGTCGAAGGGAGCGTAATCGGTCATTCCAGCAAACCCATCGCCATGCCGAAAAACCACATTCCGAACGCCCAAATCATACAAACGATCACGTGCGGCGCGATGCAACTTAACGATCCGCTCAATACTTACCACTTGTGTACATAATGGTGCCAACACCGCGGTTTGATAGCCACAACCAGTGCCAATCTCCAGCACCTTTGCGCGCGGCTTATTCAATAAGGTTTGCGTCATTAGCGCAACGGTATAGGGCTGCGATATAGTTTGACCATGCCCGATCGGCAACGCAGTATTTTCGTACGCTCGACTCGCTAAGGCTTCGTCAACAAACACGTGGCGCGGTAAACTCTGCATCACGTCTAACACGTTAGTGTCGTTGATCCCCATGGTTCTAAGTTGATCAATCAAACGCTTGCGGGTACGGTCAGAAGTCATTCCGATACCAGCATATTGAGACTTATGTAATTGGTCGCTGTAGCTCATGAGTTACATTTCGTCCAACCAAACTTGCACATCATCTACATAAGCACTATCAGCAAAGCGTGCACTCAATGGTGTGATCGATGCAAAACCCTGAGCAACCGCTTCAAAATCTTGCATTTTGGATCGCTTAGTTTTTCGAAATGGCCCTGCCGCGCCCAGTCGGTATACGGCATTATCGCCATCCCCCGATTCACGGCTCGATATCAACGGTGCCTCGCGCTCACCAAGCACTGTTGCTTTATAGCCGCGCAAATCGGCGGCAGGCACATCGGGCACATTTACATTTAAAACTGAAATCAACGAACGATAGTGCAAATGTGACATCGCGTTGACCATTTGCACGGCAAGATACGCGGCTGTTTCATAGTGCTGTACATTACGCTCGGTAACCGACAACGCGATAGCCGGCATCGCCAAAAAACGCGCCTCCATGGCACCAGCAAAAGTACCCGAGTAAAACACATCATCGGCTAAATTAGTGCCATTGTTGATACCGCAAATCACCAAGTCAACGGGCTCATCGACCAGATTCAACAAGCCCAGATAAACGCAATCGACCGGCGTTCCGTCAACCACATACTGATCCTCAGCGACACGTTCAACCGCGACCGGTTGACGCAGGCTAATGCCCATGCCGCAGCCACTCCGATCAGACTTAGGCGCGACCACAGTAACGCGGTGATATTGATTCTTTAGGGCTTGATGCAACACCGCTAATCCGGGAGCATCAAAACCGTCATCATTGCTGATTAAAATATGCAAGGCTGGCAACAATCTTAGACTGGGTTGAACGAAGACTGATTCTATCTGGTTCTGCTGTTAACAGGGCTAGTTAACAACAAAAAAACTGCCATTAATTTAGCAACCACACCTTAATCACGCCACTCAGGAACGAATATCGACACCTGCTCACCTTTGGCGCACCTCGGAACGGTGAAATATCGGCAGAGACTTACTCAGGCAAATTTATTGTTCACCAAGTAACCAGTCAGTAATTGCGCCGCCAAACTATTGATGATCAATAGCAAGTAAAGCGCTGATGTTCCGAATCGTTACCTATTGTCGGCTGGCTCATTATACGCACTATATTGCTATACTGATCGGTCCAGGTCGGCAAGTCTTTTACTTGCCCTTTATTGCATGCTTGTGGCGACACAAGTTGATTCAAGAAGTCTTGATTATCAGTCATCAATATCCAGTCAGACGCATAGACGGCGCGCGATTGATCATCCAGATTACTCGCTTTAACTACAGTCTTACCCATCTCTTTGGCAATTTTAATTATCACTGGAGCAATATCTAAGTGCCGGTTAGATATATGCATGGCGAGAATGCCATTGGCGCTGAGGTTTTGCCAATACAGTTCGACTGCCTCGTACGTCAACAAATGTACTGGAATCGCATCGCCACTAAAAGCATCAATCGCGAGCACATCGAAGTCAAATGGCTCTCCGCCGGCCACTGCCCCACTTAATGATATACGCCCATCGCCCTCAATAACATCCACGCTTACTCCAGCCGCCCTCGCCTCAGCTATATTTGAAAAATAGCGCTGTTCAATATCGATTACATTTGGGTCAATTTCAAAAAATGTTAATGTACGACACGACTCGCATAAGCTCGCAATCGTGGCCGCTCCCATACCAAGAACTCCAACTCGCGGGCCAGGTAAGTGCTCTTTGCCAAGCTGATACTCAATCGCTAGCCCTACACCACTCTGCTCACTGTAATAACTGGTCGGTTGAAATAGCGGTTTGCCGTCAAGCGTTAATTGCGAGCCATGAATAATTGAGCCATTTTTTAATAGTCGAATACGACGCGGTTCAGGCGAACTCGCTTCATCGAAGAGGTGCTCGCTTAAAGTCAGAACCCCATAAAATCCGCGCGTCTGCTCACTGACATTGGCTTTACGGTTTTCAATATGTGCATACAACATGAAGCTCAACACCACACACAACAGGGTCCATGCGACCTGCGCCCCTAAATCCATTAAACGCGATTTAAACTTAGCATTAGCGAACAAACACAAACCCACTAACACAAACAGGACAACCCAAACCAAGTGCAGCTCCCAATACCCAGTAAATAACAAGGGCGCTACTAGTGCCACAAAAAAACCGCCTAGCGCACCACCCAATGATACGGTTAAATAGAACTTTGTCAGCAGCGCTGGATGCGGCCTCTTGGCGTACAACTCACCATGACACACCATGCAACCGACAAACAACATGCCGGTGTATGCCAAAATTTGATACCAAAAGCTTGCCGTACTTCCTTTCATTATCGCTATTAAGGCAGCAACCGATGACGCAATCAGCAACGGCACCCAAAAGCGCCGTCGATACCAGGTTGGCTTATCAAAGCAGATAATGAATGAGATTAAGTACAGCGCTAACGGCAATATCCAAAGAAACGGCACCGACGCTATATCCTGTGTAATCTGATTTGTCGTCGCCAACAACAATACCGATGCGGTAGCGGCCAAACCAATCCAAAGCAGTATGGTCGGGAGAGTTGGACGCAAGTTTGACTCATGCGTGTTATCTGCGTTGTGGTCTGCTAAGCGCTCATTCGCTCCGCTGACCGGCACCAAGTTTCGTTTGGCGGACCACAAACAAACTAGGCAAATAGCAAAATAGACCAGAAAGCCCACGGACCACAAATTAGCCTGCTGCTTTAGATCCAAAAAAGGCTCAAACAGCAATGGATACGATAGCAACCCAAGCAACGAACCAGTATTGGAGAGAGCGTACAGACGGTATGTAGCGCCGCTAGGGAAATCATGCTGAAACCAACTTTGAAATAATGGCCCTGATGACGAGATCAGCGCATACGGCAAACCAATCGTTAACACTAACACTAACAAAATTTCGATCTGCGGGTTATCAGTTAGACCTGACACGGCAGCACCAGAGGGTTCAATCGGCAGGAACGCCAGCATCGCCAAACCGACCAAGCACACATGAATCAGTGTCTGGTGTTTGATCGATGCTATCTTGCATAACAAATGCGCGTACAAATAACCGAGTAACAGAAACACCTGGAAGAAAACTAAGCAAACGGTCCAAACACTCGACGCACCGCCAAACCATGGAAGTAAGTACTTTGCCACTATTGGCTGGACTTGAAATAGCAAAAATGCTGATAGGAATACCGCTAGCGCGTACTTTAGCAATTTGTTAACCCTCAGTTAAACGGTTAGAAACGATTTTTATCGTGAAAGAAGTTACTCGGCCGCGAACCCGCGTCAAAGGATGAACGTTATTTGACGGCAATGCGGCACAGCATAGAGTTTCTACAAGAATAGAATGCGCACAATAGGTCAGTGCCGCTTGCTCAGAAAACGGCAGCATTCTAGGCCTCGTGTATCAGATGAAACGAACCAACATAAAACTATCTAGCCACCTATTTAGCCGTCTACGCGAAGACGATAAATGTCTACCTTACGAGCTAAAGACGGAGACCTTCCGGCAACGTGAGTCTCACCACCGCCAACATGGAATAGACGTTCCTTATCAATACCGGCTTGCTGCACTAACGCTTCGACTAAGTGTTGCGCGCGCAGTTCTGACAACGTGAAATTAGTTTGCGCGCTCCCTGCCGTGTCAGTAAAACCTACTACTAAGAAACGATCCGTTGCGGACGCATCTCGAACTCCTTGAATCAGCGCATCCAGCTTTGTCGTATCAGTGACGTTACTCTGACCAACATCAAAATACACACTGCCAAGCTTCTCAGCTGGAGTTTGACCACTGCCTTCCGCTGGAAATGATGCCGCCAGCCCAAGCCCGACCACATTACGCAACGCAAGGTCGTGAACTGAGGTCAACACTAAGCGTGGCCGGCTATCAAACTCAGACACATACACCATTGTGGCACTTAAATATTGACTCCCGTTACTGATCGAACTTAATAGAAAGTACTGATTGTCGCTATTCCCAGCGATATATTTATTCAGATACAAACTCCAACCTTCAACTTCACCACATTCTGCACGCTGGCATTCAAAACTCAGTGATTTGCCATTTTGAAGGTAAGCAGAACGCAGCGACTGGAACACTGATAATGCGCTCGCTGATTCGTCAAAATCATACACCTCTTGACAAAACGTTCCGGCAATATCATGACTCTGACTCGGTCGATAACCGACGGAAAAGCCGTCCTGCACTGACTCTTGATACTTGATCGGACCTTCAATAATGGTGGTCATTGTGTTGGACTTAGCCACTCGACTAAACAGTTCAGCATCAGTGGCCTGGAACCCCGAGCAAGCTATGCTGCTGCTTGAATACACTAGCAACAAACTCAACAGTACGGTGTATCGGTCAAAAGAGAGAAAGGTCACACGTTTCATAGTTTATGTATCGGTTGGTAAAGATTGATTAAGCCAAATGGCTGATTTTCTGCCTGCTACGTTCATACGACTAATTTTCTAATCCGCCGCGGTATATTGGACTTTGCATGCGAACAATGGAATGCGCGGTGATCGCAACATATACGCTGCCAGTGGCGGCTCCAAGCGCATTGCACGAGCGTTGTTCAGCGGAACTTCCAAGCCCGAAGAACCCTCTAAGAATCGTGCGATACGCTAGATCTCGCAACCCCGGCACTTTGAGCCTATGACACCAAAGTGTCTTTATCTTTAATAGGTTGGCATCTTGAATATTGATATCGAGATTCTGGCTACCTATTCGTATACGACGTGTGCGCGTTTCTCGAAATTGCAAATTGTCATTCGGTATGGCGTCCACATACGATACTCGCTGTCGCCGTTCGTCTAACACCGGGATTCGTCTCTTGAACGACTGGAAGACCCGTAGGTTTGGACTAATAATTTCAACTGTGTCTAAGTCTCCAATCGCCGCCACATTAAGACTGGCCTCAAAGGCACGTGCTTCAACATATGCTCGACCTAGACCCGCCACCGATTTATCACCGTCAACAAATAGCGGCATCATGCCATTAGCTAACGCTTGTCGCATTTCACCTCGGTCTGCATTCTTCAACGAACCCAAGCGTGCAGCCTCGAAGGTTGCATTGTTAAGCGTGGCCTTCGAGCGATATACGTAGGACATCTCAACAATGCCAAACAACAAAATGAAAAATAATGGCAGCACATAAATGAGTTCTACCAACGTTGCCCCAGTCTCAGTAGCTCGGTATCTTTGCTTAGAAGGATGATTATGCATTTTCATGACATGACTCCGCTCTATTGCCCACTCGTATCGTCTGTAAATCCAGACTTATTATCATCAAGCTGATCGCTTCCAACACGGCTCGCTGGTTCAATCTCTACTGCCTGCGTGTCACTAATTGGCGTCTCAACCTGCTCAGATTTTTCCGCCACGCGGTTAATCAACCGCTCCTTTAATGCAAGCGCGCGGTCAAAGTAAGGAGAATCATGCGCGATATAGGGCAATGCTTGATCAATCACTTCTACCGATTGGCTAACACGCGTCAGCGCTAAGTTATACCAAGCCTGCTCATAAGCACTATCATTAACTAGCACTTGCTCATAGGCATTAACCGCCGCGGCATAGCGACCAGACCGATAATAGATATTGCCCAGTTTGAACCACGCATCAGCTAGGTTGGGATGATCTGCGACGATATTTAAGAACCAGCGCTCGGCTTCTACCAACATGCCGTCTTGATAAGCGCTGTTGGCTTTTTTGAACTTTTCATCCAAACTTAATGCGCCGGGTATACGTGACGACGAACTGCTGCCGGCGTCAACTTGAGTGGTTCTCGACGCCGACACACAACCAGCACTAAAGCTCAGCGACACCAATAACAAAGTCGCAAACACGGAACGTGTGGCGCATGACACTAAATAGTTAAACATGTTCGATAAACCTCAGTCTTTGTCCTACTGTTATATGTAGCTGATCACTCTGTCCGGCACACACCTCCAACACAGAATGACCACGCCATGACCACGCCACTTGCCACGGTCGTAGCTCTTTATGCACCTTGACAACCTTAAAATCGCGATCCAAAAAAATGGCATCGATTGAAAATGTCATGCCGAACATGTGAACGCTCGAACAGCGATCAAACCAAAAGGCGTCGGATTTACTAATAGAGTTTCGAAACAGCAGCCCTTTGAGGCGCTGGCCAAACGTATCCATGCTGATAAGCGAAGCAAATAATTCATTACCATGTAGGTCAACGACGCGCATTTCGGCTTAGGTTTCCATGATGAATTTGAGCACGATCGGAAAAAACAACACAACGAAGGTGCACGGAAAAATAAATGCCACAAGCGGAAAGGTGAGTTTTACGGGCGCTTCCATGGCCATTTTTTCGGCTTTTTGAAACCGTTCAACACGCCGCTGTGAAGACTGGATACGTAAGGTCTCAGACAGGCTTGCGCCGGTGCTCTCAGCCTGAGCTAGCGCTGCCACCAAACTATTAATCTCTTTTAGATTGAGTCGCGTCGCCATCAACCGCAGTGCGTCAATTCGACTCATTCCGGCACGCACATCGCGCAATACCGTATTAAACTCAACGCCCATTGGCCCCGGCGGCCCTTTCTCGACCGCTTGTTGCATAGCACCACTTAAGTTCATGCCGGCCTCAATCGCCATCGTGATGAAATCTAAGTACACCGGCAATGATCGTATAAGTTGTTTCTCGCGCTTTTTACGTCGATCATTAGCCGAAATGAGCGGTAGAAAAAAACCCAAAATCGCTGCCATCATGACGTACATCCAGGTGAACATATCAATCATATTCAAGGCGACACCGGCTAATACACTCGCGATTAATGCTGAGGTAATCTGCAAGCCAAATAGCTGCTCGGGCTCCATTAAGTAAATCAATTCAGCTCGTTGCAGCTTGCGTTTACTCTGCTCAATATATTCAATACTTAGAAATCGCCCTATGTAGTGCGCGAAAAAATTCGCTAACGGCCAGATCAATTTCATTTTGAACGGCAATGGGTCCTTGTAGCGGCGATCATCTTTGGGAATGGTGTGTCCGATATTGCGGACCGCAAAGATCAACACACACAGCGACACTGAAAACAGTAGCCCAACGACAATAATAAAGAATTGATTAAACATCGATATTTACAATCTTATGAATGAAGAAATAACCGAGACTTAACATGACCACCAAAAACGCGATCGTTAACCAGCCATACCACTCGGTAAAGAGTTGCCCCATATAAAGTTTGGTCGACTCCATAAAGAACAAAGCGATTCCAACAAAGATCGGCAAACACACCATCACAATGCCTTGCATTCGACCTTGCGCGGTCAACGTTTTGACCTTTCCCTCCATCTCGAGTTTGGTACGAATCGTGTCGGATAATCGACGTAGAACATCGGACAAATTGCCGCCGACTTCGCGCGAAATCTTCATCGCGGCTACTACCAGCTGTAATTCTTGCGTGTCCATTCGTAGATTCAAATTATCCAGTGAATCATCAAAATTCACACCGAGTCGCAATTCATTCAAGAACAGATCAAACTCCTGCTGCAACGGACCGCCTTCTTCGCGCGCACTCACCTCGATGGACTGGGTCAAGCCCATACCGACCGCCATGGTGGTCGACACACTCAGTAGGAAATCAGGCAATTGATTAACGAACGCTTCTTTACGACGACTCTTTAACACGCGCAAAAGCAGCGTAGGAGCGAAAGACAATAATGACGCCGCCATCGCGGTAAATACAAAGGAGCGTGTCGCAACAAACAAGATCAGCGATACTAAAAAGATAAGCGCTAGCGATAATATGAATATCTTTTCAGCATCAATAAACAGATACATATCAGCCAAACTCATCTTGGTCTTATCGATAAATTGCATCTTGGCTCGATTGGCCGAATCAAATAGCGGGACCACCACTAAATACATCAAAATCATGATGGTAATGCTGAACAGTAAGGCGACCAGAAAGCTCATATCAACTCCGCTACACCGCTTCCTTTTTGTCATTATTAAAGAGACTGATATCGACCGGCACACCGCTGGCTCGCAGTTCTTCAACCACTCGTGGCACCAGCCCTGATGCGACAAACTCACCCTTTACTTTGCCATTTGAATCACGCCCAGTTTGCTGAAACTTAAATATTTCACCCAGTTGAACCACACCTTGATCGATACCGGTGACTTCACAGATGCTGGTTACTTTTCGTGTACCACAAGAGAAACGCGTTTGCTGGATAATAATATCGACGGCCGATGCAAGTTGCTCGCGAATAGCCTGAATAGGTAAATCCATGCCGGCCATCATGACCATGACCTCGATCCGCGAAATACAATCACGCGGACTATTGGCATGCGCCGTAGTCAACGACCCGTCGTGCCCGGTATTCATTGCTTGCAGCATATCCAACGCCTCGCCGCCACGACACTCGCCAACAATAATGCGGTCGGGCCGCATACGCAGGCAGTTTTTTACCAAATCCCGAATGTGTACCGCACCTTTACCTTCTTGGTTTGGCGGGCGCGCCTCCAGGCCGACAAGATTCGGTTGATAGAGCTTTAATTCAGCCGCGTCTTCGACGGTAATGATTCGTTCGTTATCTGGGATATAGTTTGAACAAACGTTTAGCAACGTCGTTTTACCCGACCCGGTGCCACCAGAAATAACCACATTCTGCTTATGGGTCACTACCGTCTCAATAAAATCCACCATGCGAGCATCCATTGAACCGAAGCCAACTAAATGTTGCGCGGTCAATTTCTCCTTCATGAATTTCCGTATCGTGATGGACGAGCCTTTAAGTGCCAGCGGTGGAATAACGGCATTCACTCGCGAGCCATCTTTGAGTCGAGCGTCAACCATTGGTGAGCCCTCATCAATGCGCCGACCGAGCGGTGTCACGATTCGTTCGATCGCGTACTGCACAGCACGGTCATTAGTGAAGGTTATCTCCGACTTAAACAACTCGCCTTTCTTTTCATAGAAAATGTCATCGGCAGAATTGACCATGATTTCACTGATATCATCGTCCGCAATTAAGTCTTCTAGTGGACCTAAGCCAATCGACTCATCCAGCACTTGCTTAACCAAACTCTTACGATCTAAAGTCTCGGGAAAGTCAGTGAACCCATTAACAATGTCGGTTAACATTTTTTGTGTCATGTCGAGCACATCGTCGTCGCTCATGTCTTTAACATTAACGCGCCGAAGGTCCATTTGACTGAGCAGTGTCTCATGCATTTTGGCACGCCACTCACGACTTAATTCCACCTTTGCCTGATCAATTTTTTGCACCGCTGCCTGAGCCGCGTCGGCAGCCACCTTCAACTCGGTAACCACCGCCGTTGGCGACTCTACCCCAGTCGATTTATCGCGTGCTTCCGATGTCGGTTTAGACTCATTTTGCTGTGAGCGATCGGTGCGGTCTTTCACCGTTAATAAGTACGATTCAATTTGAATTTGGTCCGATTCAGACAGCGGCCCATAGCGTTCAACTTTTTTACCATTAACCAGAACACCGCCAGACGCGCCTTTCATATCAAGCACATGGACGCCGTCATCTTGATTGTAGAACGTTGCATGCTCCTGACCGATTCGCCAGCCACGAAGTTGTACTTCGCAGCGTTTATCCTTACCAACCAGAACTTTTTTTTCCGACGTCACCAAAGTATCGACATGCGTTCCTTTGGTTGTCTTTATGCTGATTTCTAACATAGTTTAATCCGCCAGTTGTTCACTAAAAATCCCACCATTGCCGCGTATTTCACGGAGCTCATCCATGTGTTTTTGCAGCTTTTCACTACGCACCGCTTGCTGCGTCGTATCGACAATTTCGGTGGTCACTAAAAATATAATTTCAGTACGTTGTTCTTGAAAACTTTCAGAACGAAACAACGCGCCAATAATGGGCAACTCACCAAGTAGCGGAATGCTATCTATGTTGCGAGTATCATTAGTTGATAACAAGCCAGAGATAGCAATGGTGTCGCCTGGCTTGATATTGACGGTGCTTTCGGTCTCGCGAATCAATAGACCTGGTACGCCCAAAACCGTAACAGCGGTGTCGATTGAACTCACTTCGGCGGCAATGGTAGACACAATATTGCCCTGACCATCAGCGGTCGGTAATATTTCTAAACGCACACCATATTCTCTAAATTCGACTACTGTCTGTCCGTCGGAATCAGTGAATGGAAATGGTATTTCACCGCCCGCTAAAAAGGTAGCTGACTCGCCGCTTCGAGTACTAAGATTGGGCTCTGCAAGAATACGACCAGCGCCATTTTCCTGCAGAAAATCTAAGCGCGAAGTTAGGGTAGTGGCTAGCCCAGAATAGGGGTAAAAATCTTTGTCACTAATTGGAATTAGGCCTTGAATTTCGCGCCAATCAACCAAATCATTTTCAGGAAAGATACGATAAACAGGGTTGCTTCTGAATGTACCAATAGTGCCAAATAAGGGACCTTCTGCAGAGTCAACCCAATCAATTCCTAGGTCCTTACGATAGCGCTTATCAACTTCCAACACCTGTACCTTTAAACGAATCATCTCTTTCGATTCGGGTACGGGTTTCACGAACGAGATAACGTTTTCTAAGGAAGCGACTAATTTCTCAAAACCATCTACATCGGTTGGATCGACCATTCCTTCTAGCACGATCTTGTCCACCACGATGCGTGATGACACTCGGTCAAAGTTCTGCAAAATTGCATCAACAATAGCCTTTTTATCGCTCATATTGCTGGCCAAGACCTGAACACGGTAACGCTGTTGGCGTTCTCCCGTTTTCCAAACCACCAATTCGGTATCGCCGGGCTTTAAAGGAATCAACATCATTTTGCCGGTGTCTAAGATAGTGGCGGTAACCACTTCATCGTCTCCCACGGCTAAACGCACCACCTCACCAACTTCGAGCAACTGAATGTCGCCCATATTAAGTGAGACTTGAGTCAAATCAGACGCAGTTGCATTAGCCGTGAATGCTAATATTACAGGCAGAAAGATGCCCAAAAATACAATTTTTCTATTCATTTTCAGTTGAACCTTCAGGGTCATTTTCTGGCGAATTTTGCTCTTCGATTTGCTCGTCTTGTTGTGATCCTTGCTCGATATCTGGGGCGGCATCCGCAGCATCAGGCTCAACGCTCGGAACCTCGGGTTCATTATTGTCAACCGTGCCAACGCGTAGGCTTTTAATAAACGCTCTACCTTTGTTCTTGGTCGGTAAATTGCTGGCGATAACACTGCGCGATTCGGGCTTAATGCCACCAGCAATTTGATTTCCTTTTCCGAAAAAGGCGTATGATTTTTTCTGTGTGCCGGAGCTATTCTCCAGAACCGTGGCGCGATCGACAGTAGACCAATTGCGCATCTCAGTATCATTAGAAGGCCGCAGGAGAAATACGATCTCGCCAAGGCTAGATGCAAACGCCAAGTTGTCTGCGTTATCAGCATGGAGAGCGAGCGTGACAGACGTATAGTCAAACGCTTCGTCGTCGTTCAAGTAATCTTGTCGGCGATAGTCTTGCTCGCGGGTTAATAGTGGATGCCGATCAACCGCTACCACTTTGATGCGCTGATACAATGGCACCAAAACCTCTTCGTTCGACTTCGCTCCATCTCCATCCGTTTCAGATTCTGCGAAAGGGCCAGATAAGAAAATATCGACATGATCACCTACCGACAATAAACCAGCGTTGCTGGTTAAAGTGTCGACCTCAATGGTAACCGCGCGCTGCCCGTCTTCGAGCAGCTCCGAAAACCGTTCTATAAGAACCCCTTCTAGAAAATGCTCAAGCAAAGGCTCACCTCGCGACATCGGAACTTTAAGCAAGCTACCATCGACTCCGTCAAACATATCGGGCGTCACTACCGCGCCGGACAGGTTAGCGGTAGACAGTTGCGCCACAGCCAAATTCTGTGAGCTGACAGCATCACCGGGCGCAATGTCTACCGATGCCACCACCACATCGATGGTTTCGCCATCAATGCCAGCCAAACTTCGCTTAATGTTTTCTTCAGCGTCCGACAGATAACTGGTCGCAGTAAAAAACGCCAGCACGCCAACCACTAGGGCTACTAGGAGCATCCCCCAAGACTTCAAAAAATCGCGCATAATGGTCCGTTTAGTTTTCGGGTGAAGGCAAAGAACTTGCGTATATATATGCTGAGTGCTCTTTCTTGATCGCTTCTTCGAGCAACTGAACCACGTTTTTGTTTTTAGTAGGAACCGGCGCCAGCAACACTGTGATTAGCGCTACTAGACCAACTGTGTACTCCACCATGGTAGCGCCCCGCGATCGCGTCGCAACACACCTCATGGTTGGTTTTGTAGTGGGAATGTTTTTCATATTTTAGTAGGGTAGTGAAAATATTATTATTTTAGGGTTACGGCGACACCGTAGGTGACGCCTTGATCTCGGACGAAACTCAGGTTCATCTTTTGTTCGCCCTTGTTCAGCGCGAACGCGCCAAGTTCAGCAGCTTGCTCTGCATTGCTGCCGAGTAACTGCCAACCATCGGACATCATTTTTCTTAGGTAAAAGTTAACGTTTTGACGAATACTTTGTTTATTTGAAAACATTAAGGTCTGTGAGTCTTGGCCAAGATCTTCAGAGCGAATATCGCTAATCACTTGTGATGAAGGCAGCATCGGAAAATCCTTACCAACTGACTTTTGAAGTTTCGCCAACTTTCGATCGCTCTGCTCGGCCAATTTGAACGCCGGCGTAATACCCATGGTGCCATGCGTTAACTGATGATCACCTTGCTCAATTTGCACCGTTAATAAATAGTCGCCATCGCGATGTGACAATATGCGCCAATCACCAAACAACACATCGGTCATTTCCTCGCCCCATTCGCCTTTGTAGAAATCAACAATATGCGCTTCGTCTTTGGACGTTTTAAATTGAAATGCACGCATACGTATGCCGTTAACCTGCATGTCATTTGCCACAATTAGCACATCCATTTCCTTGGAATAAGGAAAGTCAGGAAAACCCTTTGCGGTGACGATTGCACAGCTCATTAGAAGTCCAATTAGACTGAGAAACTTAGTCATTTTTGCTCGCATAAAATAGCTCATAGAAAAACACTCATGGTCGATAACGAGTAAGTCGAGAGGCTGGCACCGGCTCAGAATCAACTTTGCCAATCTCTAATGAAGAGGGCCGTAGCGGGGTAAAAAAGAAGCCAGCGAATTGTTGAATTGAACTGGTAACAGGTCCATTAATCCAATCTTGTGGAAAAAATGGAGTGACCCGAGCTTCGACATCAGATGGACCACCGGCATTCCAACCATCAGTTAACAGTGCTGTGTGGGCAGTAAACGTTGGCTTGACGCCATTAAACTCTGGGAACCAATCAAACTCCTTGATCTCAACGCTCACGGAACCTGTGTAGTAGCCTTTTTTATTTACATTGAAATCGCCGAGACTGCCTAATGTGTTGATCACACCTGCTCCTGCATTGGCTAAGCGACTTGGTGGTGCCCGGTCCGTTTGGGTTAACACGACATAGCTGTCTTTGCCACTCACCTCGCCTTTTTTAACCAGCAATGTATCGTAACGGTCTCTACCGCTTTTATTGCGATTGTGAAAGCGTTGCATTGGGTCATAATCTATATTATTGAGATCGATATGTTGGCGACTATGCACAACACTGTCCGGCTCTGAAAATACCCGCTGATGGATCTCATTTTGGAGTTGCGCATTGGTCTTCTGCAGGTTGCGATTAGGGTGATAGCTGGGTCGTCGCTGAAACCAAACCGTTCTCTCCCAACCAGCATATCGACTACTCTGTTCAACCTTTTGCTTGGTGTCGATCATCTTGCCGACCAGCGGAACCAAGGTGAAAACACTGATTAAAACAAACGAAGACACAACCACAAACTCCGCCCAGACGGCACCAGATTGTTTACCCGGCAATGAAGCGACTGCAATCATTTTCATAGCGAAAACCCCGCTGCGGCCACCATCACTGCCGCTTTATCACTAGTGCTAGTTTCAATCAAACGAGGCTGCCAAAACGGGTTGTACAGATTACCAAATTCAATATTCCTGTCGCCGCGTGCCCACAAGTCATGCGGCCTTGAAAAATAGGGTTCCGCCTTCGAGACGCTCAATATCTGATCTTTGGCAATTCCGCCGTTTTCAGCCACGTCGTAACGCGGTTGTAGATCATAATTAGCCGTTGTTTTTGCTACCTCTTTCCAAACTCGAACAGGCTCTAATGGCTTTTTAAGCACTGCGACCATCGCTGGCCCGCGTTCACGTAAGCCATCTTCTTCTAAATCATAAAATGGCCTGATGCTCTTGGTTCCAGAAAAGTTGTTGCCGCGATCATCCCACCGAGCGATGCTCGCCGCCGAACTATTACGCCAAGCGCCGCCCCACTTCCGCGTATTCCGACGGTAATTATAATTTCGCCCTTGGTATAAAGCGTGCCCCGCCCCCCAACCTAATGGCGAGCTTAATACACAGCCGATAAACGGCGGGCATGGGGGAATTCGAACCCGCATGGTGTCCATAGCGGTCCACTCCCAGACATAGCGATTATTAACGATTCGCCGACTATACTCATTGCCACCAAGCTCACGAATTACGCCAATAAAACTTGCATCTCGGCTTCGTAAAAAACGATCTCTTGAGGCTATCGTTACGTCTGCGAATTCATTAAAACGTTTCAAATGAAGCCGGTTTTGCGCACTATTGTTATACGGTCGAGGCGCACGATTTCTTTCTAGCGTGTCATTATGCGCATCGATAAATTTTGCGATGGTAAAGGCTCCGACAATAAACGAGCTCTCGATATCTGGGTCATTGCGACGTGCCACATCGTCGTAGACTTCTTTACTCGCCACCAACATCGCGCCGTGAAATGTCTGCTGTGCCACCGACAGCACTTGGATGAACCCGTCGTTGATCGGAATAACGATTCTAGCCGCTCTATCAAACGCTTGCTTTAACGCTCGAGCCCCACGTCGCAATGCGTCGGTGATCCGAGCCACAGCAGTACCAACTCCCGGGATCAGGTTAGCGATCTGACCAATCACATTTATATTAAATGCAGTTTGCTCGATCATATGACCGTACGAACTCAACCCCACCATTTGACCAATGGCGACTTGATTCGCAACCATAGCTCGATTGGTCGTGGCCATAAAATTTAAGTCTCTAGAGACGATCACCGCGACGCTGTAAGCTGATGCATCTGCTGCATTTTGCCCGCGTATTTTATGCGTACTCACTTGACCAACGTCATACAGCGAGAAGATAGAAAGCGCCATGGTGGTCATCAGAATAATGCCCAACGCGGTGGCATAGCCACGCTGCCGTGACGGGGTTTGCTTAAAATGTCGCATTCTATTCATCATTACTCCGGAAAAGTTTTAACAGCCTTCAATCACGCGAAGATTATTCGCGGCGGACAATGCTCACGATCTCAAAAATTATTTGGATCAAATGAACCCTCTGGATAACCAAGGCAAATTGCTTTGCCCTTGTTGTAAATTGCATCACGGCCAAGTTTGCCTTCAATCGCAGAGAGAACTTGATCGTAATAAATACGGCCCATTGAACCCTCTTCGGTGCCGTCATACCCAAGCATCCCCTTGGTACCTGTAGCCGGATCCGTATCACCCATCTCGGCGCGAGCCTCATAGTCATCCAACATAATCAACGCAAAATCACCCCAGTAGCCGCATTCAGAGTGCGAGTTAGTCATGGTTTTCAATTCGCCAGAAACGGCATTTAGCGGCGCAAGGCAAGCCATCGCTAAAGTGACAAACGCAAGATTTTTCAGGTATGTTTTTTTCATCATATTGAATTACTAATTCGATTGTTGTTGTCAAAGAATATGTGTCGTTATTTGCTAACCGCGCTATCTGCAACTAACTCAACGCGTCGATTCAAGGTTCGGCCAGTATCGGCCAAATTCGACGATTTTGGTGACAGAGGCCCAACGCCGTAGGCGGTTAACTGCTTACTGGATATGCCATATTTATCAACTAGCGCCGTAATTACCGCAGTAGCGCGACTGGTCGATAGCGCCAAATTATGTTGCAAGGATCCTCGACTATCGGTGTGTCCTACCACAAAAAAGCTTTGCATCGGGCGTTGCTCTAAAAAGTGTGCAAGTGCCTCTAGCGCGGCATTGGATTCAGCGGTCAACTCAGCGCTATCGGTCTTGAAGTAGATTCCATCAAGCACAATTTTGCCGCTACCTTCCATCGCGCCAAAGTCTATTTCTTTAATCGAAATAGCCTCAGGCTCGATAACATCCTGCGCAATAAACAAGCTGTTCCCGCGATATTTATAGAGAAAGTAAATCACGTGCATTACCGCCTCAGCATTGTTTTTCTGCGCAGCGATATAATAAAAATCGTTATACACTGGGCCTGACTGTCTAACCTCGGTGTAACTCGACTTGAGTGATAAATTTGCAAACAAGGTTTGCACCAAATCACCACCACATTGCTTATTCGAGCACTGATAAGAGACCGTAAATCCGTCACCGGCCAGCGCTTTCAAAATACTTTCATGTGCAACTAAAATTGATTCGTCTTCACTTCCCTCATAAAGACGATGGGCTAACTTGCCGCGCACTCTATTTGTTTTCAGAGCGCCACGCTCATCGATCGCGGCTTGTGCTATTGGATACTCGAGGTATTCTCCATCGAAGCCGTCAATAAGTTCCGTGTTGGGATAGCGTGGAATAAGTGGATGATCGGATAACGCCGATTGTGCACACGCAACACCGGCCGTAAACATGCAAGCAATCCCGATTAAGGTAGTTCGAATCATTCTCGTCGCGTTCTACTTATGCCTAATTAGTTATTTGTATTGACCAAGCCCAATTCGGACTTGGCCAACACAACACAAAAACAAACCGACAGACTACTGAGTACCAGTGGTCGCAGTTTGATTGTAGTTATCTAGCTTGTTGTTAGCCTTGGCATTAGTTTTCGCGCCTTTGACTGCTTTATTCACCTCAGTCATGTCCGCAGACTCACCACCGAGTTCTTGTGTCATTCCTGACATCTGACCACGGATAGCTTTACCAAATTGACTGTACACACCAATTGCGGCAATCGCGATTAGAGCCACGATGATGATGTATTCGGTCATACCTTGACCATTTTGACGATTTTTTGCTTTTGAAATAAAACGATTCATTGTAAATAAACTCCTAAAATTAATTAATTAATTAGCGTTAGCTTAAAAGTCTAACCAGAGCAATTTGGCCACTCCGGTATTCACGAAACCCCGCGACTTTCACAAGTAGCCGAGTCTTTTTCACAGTGCGTTTCTTATCATCACGTTTCTCCAGGCAACACTTACCCCGCCCGCCTATCGCGAAATTTTAAAATTGCACCTTATTTATTAAGTATTGATTTAATGCGGAATGCGTTAAGCGTAGACAGCAGTGTCTATCGAGTTAACATCGACTAGAAACAATGTGAGAATGATCGTAGCTCTCCCCCGCAGCAGGACGCTGCCAAGAGAAACCGTGGGTCAAATCAAAAACACAAAGCTAGCCAGAACATTCTGAGCCAACAACATCAAATAACACTTGTGTCTCTCTAGTCCCCCCGTTAGAACCCACGGACTACAAAGCAAGTCAGACCTAAGTCTGATAAACAAAAATTAACACACATCAGTACAGTAACCAACGATTTTTTTTGCTAATCAGAAAATCTGTAGGAGGAAATTACCTAATTTTTGTGACAGTGATATTAAAACACTACTTAATTCGCGAAAAATTCGGCCAAATTATTTTAGTCGCCAATCCATTGATTTTATTACCTGTTTACAGAATAGAGTGCTGACGTAGAGTATTTCTTTTTGAGCCAAAAGGCGCTTAGGTGCTTAGTTTCATCGAAAATCTGCCTCGTTTTAATAGACGAATTGTATGATTTTCTCTAGACGCGTGAAATTGCTGAAATTCATGCCAAATAGGCAAAAAAAGTTCGATTAAATCACTTAGGTCTGAACATATTTAGGACACTAAAACTAACAAGAAAAAATATCTTAAAATTTAGTTTTGGGGAATGAAAAATGTCTTAATTGTCATCAAGTGAACAAAAAATTGATGGTCGGACTCGGAACATCATTGAATAAGTCGACAGAAAAAGGTTATCGCTGATGCGCGATTAAGACAAAAAATCGATATTGATCGGTCCTTCAGATCGATTAAAAATTGGTCGGGATGACAGGATTCGAACCTGTGACCACCGCTCCCCCAGAGCGGTGCGCTACCAGACTGCGCTACACCCCGATCAATGTTAGGGGAATATATACTATTTTTTGCGGATGACAACCTTGCAAGCCATCTTAACGGAGAAAATTAGTCTGCCAATAAGCTTGGCCAATTCCTATTTGCCCTATCAATGAGATTTACTTTATCTGACAACCACTTTTCATTAACCGATTTACTGTAATTTAGGTACAACTTGCCTTCGTGAATAGTGAATAGTTCCGGCTTAATCGACGCCGTGGTGTTATTTGCCACGGCATAAGCACAATACCCACCAAATTGCGGCGCGTACTGACTGGGGTTAGCGCTAAATAACGCCAAATTCTCGGCACTTGAAAACAACCAAGTTGCATCATTGTATTTCGCTTGATATGCCTCATCCCCTTTGACTGCTCGCCCGACGGTAAAATACGCTACGGTGTCATACCCTCTAATGGCCTTATCCGAGAAAAATTCAGTATAAGTTGGATCAACCGCCTGCGCATTTGCCGAAAGCAATAAGCCGAGGCTAAGCAAAAATATCTGTAAATTGTGTTTCATAATCTAGGTCTCGATTTCTATTCAGATGAGATAAACTCATTCAACTTGTCTGCGACGATTTTTTGGCAGTAATCGGCACAGGCTTTGCGAGTTTCAAACTCGTCGAGATAACAGACCGGATGAAGGTGAACTTTCACACCACATTTTTTCAACGGCATTAAACCGATAAAGTGCGGTGCAAATGGCATTCCCGCATACCAGGCATAGTGATCAAGTATTGCCTGGTCATCAATAAGCCGACCATCGTAATGGGTATAAGCGACAGTGATTGGCTGAATACCAACGCGAACCCCGGCGTGATTTAAACTAGCGGATTCAAACAAGCTGGATTTAAACGGCTCGACGTGTCGGCCTTCAGTACTGGTGCCTTCGGCAAACAAGGTAAGACTTTTCCCCTCACTCAAATGTTCCTGCATCTGCGCTAGCTGTTGCTTTGCGCGTCCAGCTTTACGCTCTACGAACAGAGTGTTTTGCAATCCGGCCAGTTTTCCGAGCACCGGCCATCCGGCGACTTCCGATTTAGCAATAAAATAGGCTGGTAAAAAACCCAACACAAATACATCCAAATAAGAAATGTGATTACTCACGTAGAGCGTAGGAGGGGTAGTGCTCAATGTGCCGGAAACTTCGACGCGCAAACCAAAGATACGACACAGACCCGCATGAAAGATCGGAATAAGGCGCAAATAGCCAGGTACCCTAAAAAGCCGGGCTAGCACGAACACAATCGGCATAAGCAATATCCACAGCAGCATAATGATGGTGCGGGTTAGCCCTACCAAATAATTTTTACGTAATGACATAAGGGTTAGCCAACGGCCTCGATACGACTAGTGGTGAACAGATTTATTTACCAATGCATGGTTAGAACCAAACATATAACTGGCATCTACATAAATAGCAACGAAGGTTGTATTAAACACCGGATCAATCACAGCGTGGTCGCTGATATGTGCCCCAATCTTCAAGTAGCCGCGCAGCATAGTCGGCACTTTACCGCGCTCCTTGCCCTTGCCTGGCGTCTCAGAGAAACTTTTAATCGACACACTGTGCACGGCTGGCTTAGGAATCGGCATCAGTTCGGGCGAGGCGAGATGTTTATCGTACAGATAAGACAGTATTTCAGTATGCTCAAGGTAGTCCGTTCCCTTAAAGCTGGCACAACCCAACATTACATCATATTGATTTTGCTCAATGAACTGCATTGTAAACTTCCAGATCAACATTAAAATCGCGCCCCCGCGACCGTCTGGTGAGACGCAAGCTCGACTCAGCTCAAGAAGCTTGCCATAGCGCGCACGTAAGCCCGTAATATCAAACGCATGCTCGGTGTAAAACTGCTGTGCATCTTTAAGTGCCGTACTGCTCACCAAGCGCATGGTACCAACGACATGATTGTCATTACGCCGGTCGAGCACCACCACGTGATAAGCTATCTCGTCCCATTCATCTTCCTCTTGCTCGCTGTTTAGCATTTGCGGCGTAACCGTGCCGCCACTCTCTTTGTAGAGCACTCGGTAACGAAGCTTTTGCGCATCAATAACTTCAGCGTCGCTTTCAGCTAAGCGCACGTCGTAGCGACCCGCTGACATGCTGCCAGCGATCAACTTGGTCATTTGCTTGAATAGTTTAGGTTTTATCGCCATGGTGTTATCTCGTTAGCGGTAGGTGCGTTTTAAATGGGTAATTAGATGCCCAAGCGAAATTCTTGGTGCACCGAGTTGAATCGCTTGCTGACCAATCTCAAATGCTTGTCGCCATTGTGCAAATAGAATTCTATATGCTTGAAAAATTGAATAACTTGGGTCGTACATATTGGTGGACTCTGACGTTACCCCATTCACTTCGAGCACCTTAATTTCAGAGCCTGCCTGTAAATCCTCAACACTAGGCACACGAATATCATAACGGCCGAAGTTAAACCCATCGATTTGGCGCGACAACCGATCGATCAATGTTGTTAACTCAGGTGTGATGTATCGATTACCGTCCAAAAACACCGATCCACGACAATGAGAACCGATTTCAACAACCTGGAATGTCTCGCCCTTGGGGAGTACCCAACTCAATTTATCGGCATGCAAATCAAGCAAAAATTCAGCCATGTAATGCGTACGCGGATTGTTCATCAGCAGTTGCTCCAGCGACAGCTCCCCGTCACCGATAAGCACCGGAAAGGTTTTCTCTGTAATAGAAAATACCTGCGATGTATCGGATCCGGGATATCGCATGTAGAAAATACCGAACTCTAAGCCAGACACATGCTCTTGCAACAGTATATCAACGGTACTGTTCGCCAAATATGTTGCTAACGATGCGGCACTCCGAATGACGGCAACATCTTGGCCGCGCTGCCCAAAATCAGGTTTAAGCACAACCGGCCACGTCAACGCCAAGTCCTGCATAATACGTTCAGCGGTCTGCACACGCTGCGATACCGACAGCTCAGCGGGTATAACATCAAACCTAGCCAGTTCCGACGCTGGGTCGAGTTGCGCTAGAGTCTGAGCTTTACGTTCACCAATCAAACCGCTCATTGGCAGTCCAGGATTGACCGACAGAAAACTGAGGCCACGAAACCGAACTACCAAGTAAAGGATATAACCGACTACCGGTGTGTAAAAGATTGGCATCGGCCAGAATTCCCAGCGTACGGCACGGCGCAACTTAGATTTTAATATTTGTATAGAACGGGTTCGCATTATCGGGTGGCACAAGCCGGTAAATGGGTAGACTGGTTTTGCAAGGGTTAACGGCAGCAACCAAACTGACAGATAGAACTAGACGTCATCGCAAAGCCAATAAGTGAGGTGCTCAATCGAAGGTCGTCAACTGGCGGCAAGCAACTCTTGCACGTCAGAACAACACGCGTCAGTACTGCTGTTGGGCTGACGTGCAAAACTCATATGAATCGGGTCACTGAGCGCGACTTCGCAAGGTGATCCGTCGGCATACCGAAACTCAATCCCAGACTCTGATACACGCACATGCGACAGACTGACAGTCTTAGCATCATCACGATGCATACAGACCGACTCTTTAGAGCGACTTGGCAAATGACTCGAATGATAATCCACATAGTCAGAACTATTCTGTGACTCAGCCAAGTCAAGACGATTAAACAAATCCCTACGCACCGATTTAACGTGTCGTGCGTCTACCGACGAGGATGACTTTGGCGTCCTCACATTTTGTTCGACGCGCGGAGTATGACCATCCCAGACACATAGATAGTTGCGCCCACTGCGGTCAACTATAAACATTCTGAAAGCACGAAAATCGTGCAAATTGAGCGCGAAAAACCGTTGTTTGATATCGCTAACATCTTCGGTTTCCGCAAAATATCTCACTATTTCGCCACGACTGATCCAATCTTTGTAGGTGGCAATTTGTTCAAACTGATAGTGGTTCAGTAAACACACTGTAACCCCATATGCATTGACCGCTATCCACGTGCCCCCAGCATCGGCATCAGTCGGCGAAAGATAATGAACCTCGCCGTCGGATTTAACACTTGGTGGCTCGGCGCGTCGACGTGAGAGTCGCTCGTCGCGATTAAAAAACAGTTCATAGCCATCATCAGCAGTAAACCAAGTCATTGTGCACATGACGACTTACCTCGCAGTAACGGTGCTGGTAAACCGGATTTTTGATGTTCACGAGTGGCTTCCGCAACGCCAAAATCCACGTCTGGCCGTTCACCTAAGGTTCGAGAGATTGCACCAATCAGCGCGTAATGATGCACGGTATGAGACTGCAAAAACAACAATTCGCGACCGAGATTAGTATCGACCTTACAACCAGACACAAGATCATGCAGTTGAATCGGTCGACTAAACCGGCTGCTATCTAGCGCGTCAAAGGCGGTGATTAGCTCCGCTGCAGTACGCTGTGCGTAGTGAATGTCGCGCTCTAGAATTTGATCACGTTCACGTCGCTCATAACAAATGACGCCACTATTCAATTGACCAAAGAAACACCGATAGTGTTCGAATACGTGCCTAAAGTGAGCACCGATGGTCGATTCAAAAGCCGGGCTTGCGGATTTAGAATAATGGCTAATATGTATTTTCGACAATAAGTCAGCACCTTCGCGCAAAACACGAGCATTGGCTTCCACTAAACATTGATTTGACGACAAACCAGGTCCTCTATTTACCACAGCGCACGAAAACGAACGCGTCGATTTATATTGTCTATTGAAAGACCTTGCCACATTTGAATATCTTTCACAACTAACACCGTAAGTACGACAGACAACCCACATTAACCGTTGTGGATGTATTTAGCCCATTGTGCGAGCGCCGAAACCACGGCTGTTTCAGTGCGTAAAATATACTGGCCAAGCCACAGAGGAGTGACACATTTAGCCTCAAACAACTGAATCTCAGCCGCTGAGAAGCCCCCTTCAGGACCAATAAACAACGTTGCTGCCGTCTTAGGCGGCGCGCAGTCTAGCATGCTTGTACCACTGGCGTCGCAGTACATTGCGGGCTGTTGTAGGGAACCGACGAACTCTTGCAATCGTTGCGAGCTGTCGACCTTCGGTAGCCAAGGATTTTGTGATTGCTTACACGCTTCCAATGCCGTGCGTTGCCATTTTTCTGTGGTGCTTGAAGTGAATTTCGTTACTGAATAGTCATACTCAATCGGCACGATTCGGTGGACTCCCAGCTGGGTAGCCATGTCAATCATGGTCTTTTGGCGGTCCCCTTTGGGAATTGCCACAGCAATTGTCAGCGGTGCTCGTTGCGACTCCTGCTGGCTGACTTGGTCGATAGCTACTTCAAGCTCTGCACGTGCAGCACTAATAATATGGCCGTTTGCAAGCAATCCCTGCCCGTTAATCAAGCGTACTGAATGCCCGACCTTTAACCGCCTAGATTTGAGTGCATGCAAGGATTCATTACGACTCAGGCACACTTGTTGGTCGTCCGCCATTAGCTCAGTATGAAAAAAAGTTGGTGTCGCCACGTAAATTACTCGCTTGAGGTTGATTTGCCGTTTACAGATGAACGAAGATTATGCGTTAAGGTAAACATCATAATGAATAAGCTTACTGGAAAACTGTGTTTGGGGCTGACCCATCAATGGCTCGGCATAATCCGGCCGCTTGACCGCTATGCGCGGGTACCCGGCCTGAATCGCTGAGGCAACCAGCTCGCTGGCATCTGAGTCAGGGCCAACCCACCACTTTAAAAATTGCATAAACTTATTAGTCGCCGCCGACTGCTTTCGCTTGGGCGGAAACATGGGATCTAGATACACACAATCAACGTCATCTAATCGACTAGCTAAATATTCGATAGCGTCCGCATGAACCACGGACGGGCACGAAACGCCGTTCTCCAGCGCCCATGAACTCTGCGACAAACGTGCGAATGCATCGTCTAGTAAACACGCCATCAAGCGATCGCGCTCCAAAATAGTAACCTGATAGCCTTGCTGACACATCAACAACGCGTCGCCGCCCCAACCACCGGTGGCATCTAGCACGTGGCGAGTCTTCTTACCTAATGCTTGATTGAATGCGCCTTGCTTTGGTGCCGGATACGACCGCAGAAGCTGTGTGGTTTTAGCAAAATCAAGATGAAAACGGAGTGGCTTCGAGCCAGCTTGTGTCCATGCAAAATGCATTCCATCAGCAGCCGACGTGACTATCAAATCGACCTGATCCGCTGAGCTGTCACCGATATCAAGCTCAGTCGAGTCCCGTACTAGCTGTGACAAAAGGTCATTATCGACCGCGACATCAATCCTTAGCTGAGCGTGCTTTAATTGCCTATGAAAAATCAATTTGGCCTCACTCGAAACTACACACTACTGCCGTCATTCGATGCTCAAGTAACGACAGTATGAGATTAATAGGTCAAATCAACCTAACGCTATCAGAGAAAGTTAGCTTCGACAATTGGACTAACATCAGCGTCATAGTCGACCCCGTCGATGCCAAAACCAAATAGTCGCAAGAACTCTGCTTTGTAACCAGCAAAGTCGGTTAATTCATTCAAGTTTTCAGTATCGACGCGCGGCCAAATGGCCTCAACTCGAGCTTGCATTTCTGGAGTCAACTCAAGCTCATCGACACGATACCGATTGTCGCTATCAAGGCGCGGAGATGATGAATAAATACACTCCTTAAACAAACGATCTAATTGTTCGATACACCCTTCATGAGTCCCTTCAGCTTTCATTTCTTTGAACAGAATTGACAGATAAAGAGGCATAACTGGAATCGCCGAACTGGCCTGTGTAACAACCGCTTTAAGAACCGATACATTAGCCTGAACAGGTAACGCTGCGTTCAACTCAGCTGCAGTGACGTCTAAGTGCTCTTTGGCCTTGCCGATCGTGGCATGGCCGTAAATTGGTTTAGTTAATTTCTCACCAATATAGGTATACGCCACAGTGTCAGCGTTGTCTGCCAATACGCCGGCATCATGCAAGGCATGAATCCATAAGGACCAATCTTCGCCACCCATGACTTTAATGGTGTTGGCGATTTCTTCTTCGGATGCAGGCTCAACAGTCACTTCTCCGACTACTTGCGAATCAGTATTCAAATTCTTAGCTGTATACGATTCGCCGATCGGCTTCAAGGTCGACATAAACGTCTCACCGCTAATCGGGTCGGTTCGTCGCGGCGACGCCAAACTATAAACAACCAAGTCTATCTTACCCATGTCCGCCTTAATTGCATCAATGGCCTGTTGCTTCGCTTCCATCGAGAAAGCGTCACCATTAATACTCTTGGCATACAAACCATCGGCGGCCGCCTGAGCCTCAAAAGCAGCTGAATTATAGTAGCCGGCTGAACCTGTGCGTTTTTCAGTAGGCGGTTTTTCAAAGAACAGTCCCAATGTTTTAGCGCCGTACCCGTAGGCTGCGGTAATCCGAGACGCTAAACCATAGCCAGTTGAAGCACCAATGATTAGTACGTTCTTCGGCGCGCCATCGGTCGATGCCGGAGCTTGCGATTTTATGTACTCAATTTGCTGTGCAACATTTTCAGCACAGCCGACAGGATGTGCATTGGTGCAAATAAATCCACGAACTTTAGGTTGAATAATCATCGGGGGGTCCTTACTCTCTGGCGGTTGTTTTAAGCGAAGTTAGCCGGTATTACCTATACCGGACTAACATCGACAAACTAATTAACTAACAATTTAACTAACATTTTAACTAACTAGGTATGACTTAGCGCTTACAGTAAATCTTCATTAATTTCGAGCGCCAACTCATCGCTTAGGCTCTCGATATACGTTTCGACCAACGATGCGCCATTGCGTTGTTCAATAAGGCGTCGAGTTGCGTCTTTTACCGCATCACTAACAGACGCCAAATTGCCCGGCGCTATTTGTGTTAATCGCACAATATTAAAGTCACCATTAAGTCCGGTAAACGAAAATACCTTAGTCGACTCATCGCCTAGCTGGGCCTTTACCACTTCGCGCATTACATCCGGCGCGACTTTACGCTCGGTATCAAGCATGGAAATAGTATGGGTTTCAATCGACACCGCTTCGTCTTTGGCCAAGGCAGTCCAGTCAGACTTAGCGCGCGACAACAACTCATCACCTGCATCTTTAGCCGCCGCGATTGCACGCTCCGTGGTCAACGTTGATTTAATCTGCGCTCGGACTTCATCTAATGGTTTTGCTTGAGCTGGGCTAAAATCAAGTTTTCTAACAGCGACATACACACCACTACTCGTCTCGATTAGCTCGGAGTTTACACCATCGTCTAATACCGCCTCTGAAAACGCGGCCTCTCGTACAGCATCAGTTGCTGCCACACCTTGGCCTGCGTCGCGCGCGAAAAAAGCACTCGACTGCACTTCTAAGTTTGCCGCTGCGGCTGCAACCTCTAAGCTGTCGGCATTCTCAAAAAGTAAGTTACGTAATTGCTCAGCTAACTCAACAACGCGTTCTTCGGCTTGTTGCTGCTGCTCTTCTTCAAGCAGCTCAAAGCGCATTACCGCGAACGGCTCAGGTTCAGTCGCATTAACCTTCTCAACTTGAATAATATGATAGCCAAACGGCGACTTTACCGGATCTGAAATCTCTTGAACTGGAAGAGCGAACAAAGCCTCATCAAATTCAGCAACCATTTCGCCACGCTCAACATCACCTAGTGATCCGCCATTACTAGCTGAACCAGGGTCTTGAGAATTAGCTTCCGCCAGCTCAGCGAAGTCAGCGCCGGCACGAAGCTCTGACACCAAACTCTCAGCTTTAGCTAATTGCTCTTGCTCGTCTTCGTCACCGGTGGTGCTCAATAAGATATGCCGAGTAGTCCGCGTTTCATTCGATGCGAAACCAGCTTTATAATCTTCGTAAGCCGCCAATAAAACATCTTCTTCAACTTCAATGCCTTCAGCGACCGACTGTGTATCTAGCTCAATATAGCTAACCGACACTCGATCGGGATTTTGATACCGGTCAATATTGGCTTGATAGTATTCTTGTACGTCTTGTTCTGACACTGACACAGACTCAAGGAAATCAACTTGATTAACGGTGATTAAATCGAAGGTTCGACGCTCGGCCTGAATCTCAAGCAGACTGCGCACCTCACTGGGTAACACTAGAGCGGACTCTTGGTAACCTGAAACGACCTGTCCCAATCGTTCGTTACGCTTTAGATCAGCCCGATAAACTTGCGCTCCAGCACGTCCATAACTCGCCATCTGCGCGTTAAAAACGGATTGGTCAAATTTGCCATCCACTTGATAAAGTGGGTTCTCAACGATCTGCTTATTGATCTGTTGTTCACTCACTTGATAGTTATATTCCTCTGCAACATAGGCGACCAATTCTTGGTTGATCATCGACTGCAAGACACTGGTCTTAAATTCCTTAGAATTGAGCACACCGGAATTTGCTAGCTCAGGATTTTGCGACAAACGTTGATTCTGAATACGCGAGAGGCGATTCTGAAAATCTTCCTGCGTGATTTTAGTGCCGTCGATTTCAACAACAGTTGGTCGCGCTTGCGTATCGGCGTATTGTTGCACGCCAAAAAAGGCCATCGGAATAATAATAATGCCGGCGATGATCCAAGCAAACCAACCAGAAGAGCGGTCACGGATTTCAGTTAACATAGTGTTTCCTTAAGTAAAGGTTTGTTTGTTCTAATATTTGCAGCGCGCCATTATAGTCTAGCCTGTCGCGACAAAAAAGCCGTATTCGCTAAGCTGTCGGCTGCGGTTCAGAGGTTTTATCGTCCGAGTCGCCATCTGACTGGCTCTGACGTGCGGCGTCTTCGGCCAACACAGCATTAAGATCCTCGGCTCGTTGTCGTACAGCACGCCCATAACTTTGGTCATCGCCCCAAAGGTCAGCCAGCTTATACAGCGACTCTTCGTCATGTTCAGCAAATAGGCGACTAACCCGCTCCGCCTCAGAACGTTCAACACCCAGTAATGCCAGAGCGTCGACACTCAACTTCAGAGCGGAATAAAATGTTTCACGCTGGAATCCAGTAATATCCTCATTAATTAACTCATAGGCGTGGCGACGATCAACCGCACGCGACAATATCCGCAACCTAGGGAAATGTTTTTTAGCTACACGAATTATTTCCATCGACTTGTCGGCCGAATCGACGCCAACGACCAGCAATCGAGCATTATCCGCGCCAGCGGCCTCAAGCAAATCAGGTCGCGCCGCATCACCGTAGTAAACTGTACTACCAAAGCGACGCACCATCTCAATTTGGCTAGCACTATGATCCAAAATCGTCAGCTGATAGCCACGACTTGCTAATAAGCGCCCGACAATCTGTCCAAATCGGCCATAACCCGCAATAATCACTTGGCAAGTAGGCTGGACCTCGTCGTCTTGTATTTGACTTGCATGCTGACTAATTCGGCTAGAATAAGCTTCATGCGCAACAAACAGTAACGGCGCCATCAACATTGAGAGCGCCACAACAATTGTGATCAGACTAGCCGTAGCAGAATCAAATACGGCAAATTGCTGACCAGCCGACGTCAATACGAACGCAAACTCTCCACCTTGCGCCAGGGCCAATGAGAACAAAATGGCTTGTTTTCGCTCCATCTTAAACAGCACGCTCAGGAACAACAAAATACCCGCCTTCAACGCCACTAGCGCAATGACTAAGCAAATAATAAGCCCGAACTGGCTCGCCAGTAACGCGAAATTAATATTGGCGCCGACCGTGATAAAGAACAACCCAAGCAATAGGCCCTTAAATGGCTCAATATCAACCTCAATCTCGTGCCTGAACTCGCTTTCGGCTAACACCACGCCAGCCAGAAAGGTGCCGAGCGCCGCAGACAAACCCACCGCCGACATTGCTACCGCAATCGCCACTACCAAACACAACGCCAACACGGTAAATAGCTCCCGAGAACCCGTCTCAGCAATAAATCGAAATAAGGGTCTCGACACAAACCGACCCGACACGATAATGGCGCCAATGACGCCAACCGTCACTAATACTTGCTGCCAAACGGCTAAACCCGCAATCAAACTAGAATTGTGGTCGTCAACTGACTGAACCAACGGCAAGGTAGCCAACAATGGCAACAACGCCAAAATTGGAATAACAGCAATATCTTGGAACAACAATACCGAAAAAGCATTTTTACCGGCTTGCGTCTCTAACTGCCCGCGCTCGGTTAGTGACTGCAACACAATAGCGGTGGATGACAACGCCAAACTCAAACCTATTGCGATTGCCATCAACGGATTGATCGGCGACAACAACCAAATTAGCCCACTCAGCGTAGTGGCAGTAATAAGCACCTGCAGTCCGCCTAGACCCAGTATTGGTTTACGCATACTCCACAAGCGGCTAGGTTGAAGCTCTAGCCCGACTAAAAAGAGCATCATGACGACACCAAACTCGGCCACGTGCATGACATCGGTCTGATCTCCGACTAATTGTAAGGCGCTAGGCCCGATGATAATGCCGGCGATCAAATAGCCGAGCACCGACCCGAGACCAAGTCGTTTTGCAATCGGCACGGCAATCACTGCCGCAAGAAGATAAATAAGCGCTGTTGTTAACATCAAAGAGTGTCCATGACAGTGTTGAGTAATAAGCCGTGATAACCTTGATAGCAAGTCGGTCATACTAAAGCGGCTAGATTGGCTTACTGAGCACTGTGCCTCGCGATTCAGGCAATCAGTACAGTAATTTAATCAGACCAGCCGTTGGCATTCGTTACTATTGGAGTAGCATACGCAACGTTTAGATCCGACAACAAGCTACACCGTGATACTACAAGAAAGATAGGACAAACTTAATGAAGAAACACACTTGGAATGCGCTGATTTGCGCTTTGTTATTATCAGTCTCGGCTGGCGCTATTTCCGCCGAAGCCGAAATCGACATCCCGTTTGAGAAATTCACTCTCGACAACGGCTTAACGCTTATTGTACACGAGGACAAGAAGGCACCAATCGTGGCCGTCAATGTTTGGTATCACGTAGGCTCGAAAGATGAAAAAATCGGTCGCACCGGGTTCGCCCACTTATTTGAACACTTGATGTTTAATGGTTCTGAGAATTACAACGACGATTGGTTCAAACCTTTTGATCGCGTTGGCGCAACCGGCATGAATGGCACCACCAACCAAGATCGCACCAACTATTATCAAGTTGTACCAAAAAATGCGCTTGAAATGACCTTGTGGATGGAGTCCGATCGTATGGGCCATTTATTAGGCGCAATCGATCAAGCCAAACTCGATGAACAGCGAGATGTTGTCAAGAACGAAAAACGACAACGTGAAAATCAACCCTATGGTCGGGCGTTTGGCACTATTTTCGAGAATGTATACCCGCAGGGCCATCCCTACTCTTGGAGTGTTATCGGCTCGATGGAAGACCTTGAAGCAGCAACGGTCGATGACGTACATGAATGGTTTAAGACTAAGTACGGCGCGGCTAATGCAACCATCACACTAGCCGGTGATATTGATGCTCAACAAGCCAAATCATTAGTAGAGAAATACTTCGGTCATATTGATGCCGGACCACCGCTGGTGAGACAAACTAACTGGGTTGCAAAACGCACGGGAACCCACGAACAAGTGATGTACGATCGCGTACCACAAGCACGGATTTATAAGGTTTGGAATATTCCGGCATGGGGAACCGCCGCCGCTGACTACCTTGATTTGGCCTCCGGCGTATTATCCAATGACAAAAAATCACGACTTTATAACCGCCTGGTATACAACGAAAACAAGGCGTCGGATATTCAAGCCTTCTCGTTTAACTCAGAACTCGGTGGCTTATTTGGAATTGTTGCCACCGCACTGAATGAGCAAGACCTTGACTATATCGATCAGGCGATAGACGAAGAATTGACGAAATTCCTCACTAAGGGCCCGACTCAAGAGGAATTGGCCAGAGTCAAAGCGAGCGCCAGAGCCGGCTTTGTCAGAACCCTGGAACGAGTAGCAAACAAAGCCGATATTTTGGCTCAGCACGAAGTGTTCTCAGGCACGCCAGCTACTATTTCGAGTTCCAACCAACGATATCTAGACGCAACAGTACAAGATGTACTGCAAACCTCCCGCGACTGGATCGCTGACGGAGAATATAAATTACGCATCCTGCCCTACGCCAAACACCAAGTCAGTGAAAGTACCGTGGACCGCAGCAAAGGAATACCCGAGGTTGGCGCTGCACCAACGGTAAGTTTTGACACGCTGCAACGCGCAACGCTGAGCAATGGCTTGCAAGTAATTCTCGCCGAACGAAATGATGTGCCAGTAGTCGGAATGCAATTACTGATTGATGCCGGCTACGCAGCCGACCAAAGCGTCAAACCAGGCACAGCAAATCTAGCGATGGCAATGCTCGATGAAGGAACTAAGAAATATGATGCGCTCGAAATTAGTTCAAAATTAGCGCAAATGGGTAGCGCAATCAGCAGCGGCGCGTCGCTCGACTCATCTAGCGTGAACCTCAATAGCTTAAAAGAGTACTTGGAACCAACGCTCGATATATTTGCCGACATGGTATTGCATCCAACGTTTCCACAAGATCAGCTTGATCGCTTAAAGAAGCAACAACTAGCGTCTATCTCTCAAGAAAAGAACTCACCGTTTGGCGCAGGGCTGCGTTTACTGCCTAAATTGTTATATGGCGACGGGCATGCCTACTCTGCACCGTTCTCAGGCTCAGGCACCGAACAGAGTGTCGCATCAATGACGGTATCGGACCTGCGCACTTATCACTCGACTTGGTTTAAAGCAAACAATGCGACGCTCATCGTGACCGGCGACGTTAGCCTAACGCAGCTGGTGCCGATGCTTGAAGCACGCTTATCGAGATTGCCAGCCGGCGAAGTGCCTAGCAAAAACATCGATAAAGTCGAGCCACTTAGCGAGTCTATCGTCTACCTTCTTGATCGCCCAGACTCAGAACAATCGGCGATATTGTCTGCAAAAATGCTGCCCAAATACGGCTTCGACGGTGAACTCGCGCTAGAACTCATGAACGAAGTATTAGGCGCTAGTTTTAATTCGCGAATCAATATGAATCTACGTGAAGACAAAGGCTGGTCGTATGGCGCACGAAGCTTTATTCGTGGCACTGCGTCAGAACGCCCGTTTATCGCCTACGCGCAAGTTCAAACCGATAAAACCGCAGAGTCTATGTCGGAAATTTACGCAGAGATGAAAGGAATAATGACGGACAAACCCGCCGCCGCTGAAGAGCTCGCTCGATCCTTAGACAAACGCACACTGACCTTGCCCGGACGATGGGAAACTGCCGGCGCGGTACAAGCAGACATCGCCACCATGGTCAGCTACGGCTTGGAAGACGACTACTGGGACTCCTATGTCACACAGCTGCGAGAAGTAAATTTGGAGCAAGTTAATCAAGCCGCTAAGGAGCATTTAACTCCCGATGCAATGCTTTGGGTTGTGGTCGGCGACAAGCGAAAAATTGAATCCGCAGTGCGTGCTGCGAACTTAGGGAAAGTTGTCATCGTGAACACTGAAGGCAGCGCTATTGAGGAGTGACACTAGCCGCACGAGTACCTAATACGTAATATAGAGCTGCAATATAAAGCCCTGACAAGCAATCTCTGTCAGGGCTTTATTATTTGTATAATTAATTTTGGCTGCTGACCGCCCTTAACTGGCAGGGAAAGGAATCCTTTCATCATCATCACCAATGACTGGCGGAAACTCACCACGCTCCCATTGAGCCGCAGCCGCCGCAATTCGATTACGATCAAACGATACAAAATTCCATTCGAGGTGAGGCTTTGACTCCCACTGCTTGCCACCAAGCAGAATCATGCGCGAAAAACGCAGCACCTCGATGTTGGCGTCGGGCTCAACCAACACAGACGCTCCCGCTTGAATCACCAGTCCATCGACACGCAAACCGCCCTCCTCTAAGTAAATCAAACACTCTTGATCAGGGTTAGGTCTCGCCAGCTTGACGCCTTGATTAGCAGTCACATCGAGCAGGAACATCGGCGAAAAAGTTTTAAGCCGCGACTCAAGTCCATACGCTTCGCCAATAACTAAACGCGCACTGACGCCTTCAAATAAATAATGCGGGAGATCAAACCGCGAAACATGCTCAAAGCTCGGATCGATTTCAGCATACTCCTTTGGTAAAGCTACCCAACACTGCAAACCATTCAAGCTATGCTGCGACGCTAGCGTCTCCAGCGTCTCTCTTTCTGAATGAGTAATTCCTTTACCAGCCACCATCCAATTAACGTCGCCAGGATGAATCTCAAGGCAATTCCCCAAACTATCGCGGTGCAGAATGCTGCCAGTAATTAAATAGGTGAGCGTCGCCAAACCAATATGTGGATGTGGTCGCACATTCACGCCTTGACCCGGAGCAAACTCTGCCGGCCCCATATGATCTAAAAAAACGAAGGGGCCGACCATTCTCTTTTCACTATTAGGCAATATTCGCGCCACAGAAAATTCGCCCAAGTCCGTTACAACCGGCTCTAAGTGCTTAACCATACGCTTTCCCTCTTACAATAATCGATTAGCAAGAGAACTAGATTAACAAAAACCTGGAATAATCTTATGAAGAATCAACGCCCACCTAAATTTATTCGCCAACCCAGTGCGTTCCATGAACGAAGAGCATTTAGCGGAATAAAGCACCCTCAGCAAAACCAAACCACCAATACGTTGACGCAAGGATTAGGCTGAAACCTTAGTTTAACGACTCAATGAATATCGTGGACAAAAAAAACGACCGCCTAAGCGATCGTCTTTTAAAGTTCGGACAATTTAAGTAAAAGTGGCGGAGCGGACGGGACTCGAACCCGCGACCCCCGGCGTGACAGGCCGGTATTCTAACCAACTGAACTACCGCTCCGCATTTTACTTAAATCTGGTGGGCGCTAGTGGACTTGAACCACTGACCCTCGCCTTGTAAGGGCGATGCTCTACCAACTGAGCTAAGCGCCCGAATCTAGCAGATTTGGGAGGGCGATAATAGCAGAAGCTACGTCTCTTGCAAGCATGTTTTTCAACTTTTTTTGCAAGCCTCAACCCCTCCGAAGCGGCGCTAGTTTAATGCATCCTTAAGAGCTTTACCAGCCTTAAATTTAGCTAATTTTGATGCCGCGATTTTAATCGTTTCACCAGTACGTGGATTACGGCCATCACGTGCCGCACGGTCACTTACAGAGAACGTTCCAAAGCCAACAAAAGTAACACTATCGCCCTTCTTTAAAGCACCTGTGATCCCTTCTAGAACTGCGTCAAGCGCATCGCCAGCTGAAGATTTAGAAATATCCGCTTTCGCAGCAACGATGTCGATAAGTTCTGATTTATTCACACTTAATTCCTCAAGGTAATTTGTTTATATTTATTTTGTGTTTAGGTAGTTGTGTAAGCATCAAAGTAAAACTCCAACACCTACGTAAGTTTCTGCTAAAAGACAATCTCGATCTTCAAGCATCTTGGGCTTCGTTAAGACCAAAATCGGCCCCAATGAAACCTGCAGACTTACTTACACTATGGTTAAGGTGTAAGGCGTCACAGTGCAAGAAAATTAGGCCTACAATACCGGTAAATAGCCGGTGACCATGAGCACAGCGGGTATCATGTTCTTTTTGACAACAAAAAACAATATTGACTTATGAATATTTTTTTTGTAAACCCAATAACGACGCGGGTTTCCGGCCATTTGGCCATTATATAGCTTTAATCTGGCGTTTCAATAACACGCCAGATCATATTGATTTACAATAGAAAGTTAGTGGCGAGCCGCTGGTTCTGGCTTTTTTGCCTCATCCGAGCTCGTTACCGATGTTTCATCGTCTCCACCGCCGGACTTGGCCGCTGGCGCATCCGTGAGTGCAACTTCGAGAACCTCATCCACCCATTTTACCGGCACAATAGTTAAATCTGCTTTTATTTCATCGGAGATTTCCACCAGATCTTTTTCATTCTGCTGCGGAATAATGACGGTTTTAATCGCTCCTCGATGTGCTGCCAACAACTTTTCTTTCAGCCCACCAATCGGCAACACTTCGCCACGCAACGTTATTTCGCCAGTCATCGCTACATCAGCTCGAACCGGTGCGCCAGTCGCTGCCGAAATTAAAGCCGTGCACATCGCAATTCCGGCGCTAGGACCATCTTTCGGTGTGGCGCCCTCTGGCACATGAATATGAAAATCGTTTTCAGCAAAAAAAGCTTTATCTAAGCCTAGTGCATGCGAACGCGAACGAACCACGGTAACGGCCGCCTGAATAGATTCCTGCATCACATCGCCAAGCTTACCAGTGTAAGTTTGCTTACCCTTACCGGGTACGATCACAGCCTCAATCGACAACAGCTCGCCGCCTACGGAGGTCCAAGCCAAGCCAGTCACCTGACCAACTCGATTTTCTTCCTCGGCTAAACCAAAGCTATATTTTCGAACCCCAAGATACTCACCAGCATTGTCGGAATTAACGATAACTTTTTCGAGCTTGGCATTCATTACCAACTGCTTCGTCACTTTTCGGCAAATTTTAGCGATTTCACGCTCCAAACCACGAACGCCCGCTTCACGAGTGTAGTAGCGAATAATATCGAGAATTGCTGACTTATCAATTTCGACCTCAGTTTTGCGCAAACCATTATTCTTAGTCTGCTTAGCCACAAGGTAACGCAGCGCGATATTAAGCTTCTCGTCCTCCGTATAGCCTTCCAAACGGATCACTTCCATACGATCTAGAAGCGGCCCCGGAATATCGAGACTATTCGCAGTCGCAACAAACATGACTTCAGACAGATCATAATCGACTTCTAAATAGTGGTCGGCAAACGTACTGTTTTGCTCAGGATCCAACACCTCCAACATAGCTGAAGCTGGATCACCGCGAAAATCGGCTGCCATTTTATCTATTTCATCTAGCAAAAACAGTGGATTACGCGTCTTAACCTTAGACATATTTTGCACGATCTTGCCTGGCATCGAACCAATATAGGTTCGACGGTGGCCTCTGATTTCGGCCTCGTCTCGTACCCCACCTAAGGACATTCTAATGAACTTTCGATTAGTCGCCTTGGCAATAGATTTACCAAGTGACGTCTTACCGACACCTGGAGGGCCAACCAAGCACAAAATGGGGCCTTTCATCTTTTTGAGACGTTGTTGAACCGCTAAATATTCAAGAATTCGCTCCTTAACTTTCTCTAACCCAAAGTGGTCTTCGTCGAGAATAACTTGGGCACCTTCGATATCACTTCTCACGCGTGAACGCTTCTTCCAAGGAACTTGAACAATCCAATCGATGTAGTTTCTGACTACAGCCGCCTCGGCGGACATCGGAGACATCATTTTAAGCTTCTTGATTTCGCCATCAACTTTTTCGCGAGCCTCCTTACTCATGCCCGCGGCTTCGACTTTGGCTTGAATTTCTTCAAGCTCACTTTGGCCTTCTTCGGTTTCGCCTAATTCATTCTGAATCGCCTTCATTTGCTCATTCAGATAGTATTCCCGCTGGCTCTTCTCCATTTGCTTTTTGACACGACCGCGAATCTTTTTCTCAACGCGATGCATGTCTAGCTCAGATTCCATAAATGACAGGACATGATCCAAACGTTCATTCAGATCATCCGCCTCTAGCAAAAACTGCTTATCCTCAAGCTTAAGCTCTAAAAAACCCGCAATGGTATCGACTAAGCGATCAAGATCATCAATAGCTCGCAGCTGACCAAGTGCTTCTGGCGCAACCTTAGAATTTATCTTGCTGTAGTTTTCGAACTCCGACGATAACGTCCGAATCGCAACTTCAGCTTCATTCTTATCGATTTCATTTGTGTATAAAGGCTCGACCAACGCAGAAAAACACTCAGCTTCGACAACTTTTTGGAGATGCACACGCTGCTTACCTTCGACTAATACTTTGACCGTACCGTCGGGTAACTTGAGCAGCTGAAGTATGTTTGCTAGCACACCGACTTCATAAATTTCTTGTTCGCCAGGCTCCTCGGTCGACGCATCGTGCTGAGCGACAAGCGCGATCTGCTTACCGTTTTCCATGGCTTGCTCAAGCGCAATTATCGACTTCTCCCGACCGACGAACAATGGAATAACCATATGCGGAAAAACCACCACATCGCGTAACGGAAGCAGTGGGAACGGCGTGGCGTAATCTATAGCTGTGGATTCTTCTGACATAAATGAAACCTATATTTGGTGATACTGGCCACGCCCTACAACGGGGTCGACCGTACGCATTAGTCTTGGGCTAGTTATGGGATCGCAAACCGACGTTTCAAGTAGGCCATCACTTATGCTAGCGTCGCGTCACAAACTTCGACGGAAATATTGACATCAGTGTCAGTTCGACTAGTGATGGCGCGCAGTAGCGCGCCACACACCCGAACATAATGATCTTCCGCCTACTAAAGTTGGCTTAACAGTAATTGTCGGCAAGCGCTGACTATGCAGTTTTTTCAGCGTCTGCTTCTTCGTAAATAAACAACGGACGAGCGCCCTCTAAAATCGTGCTCGCATCCACCGAAACCTTCTGAACGCCTTCTTTAGATGGCAATTCATACATTGTTTCAAGTAACGCGTTCTCGAGTATTGATCGCAGGCCGCGCGCACCGGTTTTTCGTTTCAGTGCTTTTTTAGCCACAGCACGCAACGCATCCTCGCGAATTTCCAACTCAATATTGTCGAGTTTCATGAGCCGTTGATACTGCTTAACCAGCGCATTCTTAGGTTGCGTCAAAATCGTCATCAAGGCTTCTTCATCGAGTTCTTCGAGCGTTGCGATGATCGGTAAGCGGCCAATAAATTCAGGAATCAGACCGTAGCGAACCAAATCTTCTGGCTCTAATTTTTTGAGGTGCTCAGAAAGAAACGGGTTATCAGTCTTGCTGTGCACTTCGGCACCAAAACCAATACCACTTTTCTCAGATCGATCACGGATTATTTGATCAAGACCGGAGAAAGCACCACCGCAAATAAACAAAATATTGCGCGTATTAACCTGCAAAAATTCTTGCTGAGGATGCTTGCGGCCACCTTGTGGTGGCACTGACGCGGTAGTACCTTCAATCAATTTTAGTAGCGCCTGCTGAACGCCCTCGCCGGAAACATCACGAGTAATCGATGGATTATCAGACTTACGAGAAATCTTATCGATCTCATCAATATAGACGATACCAGTTTGTGCTTTGTCGACATCGTAATCGCACTTCTGCAACAATTTTTGAATAATGTTCTCGACATCTTCACCAACATAACCGGCCTCTGTTAAGGTCGTTGCGTCGGCAATGGTAAACGGCACATTGAGCTGTCGAGCAAGCGTTTCGGCTAGCAGTGTTTTCCCCGAGCCAGTCGGGCCGATCAGCATAATATTACTTTTAGCAATATCGACATCGTCCTCAAGCTGCTGACTGCGAATACGTTTATAGTGGTTATAAACAGCAACTGACAGTACTTTCTTAGCGTCTTCTTGCGAGATTACATAGTCGTTCAACCCAGCATGAATTTCCTCTGGCGTTGGAAATACTTCCTTCTCCTCCGCCTTAGAAACATCATCAATAGCTTCTTCACGAATGATATCCTCACATAGGTCCACACATTCGTCGCAAATAAACACCGATGGTCCGGCAATCAGCTTGCGTACCTCATGTTGGCTTTTGCCACAAAATGAACAATAAAGTAGCTTATTATCGTCGTTACTTTTATTGTCGTCACTCATAAAGACCCCTTAGGTAAAATCCACGAAATTCTATAGGCTCAAAGTCGTGTAAAACTTGTCATCTGAAATACAACCGACTTTGAGCGGTAAATTGGCGGTGACGAGCGTGTAAGCCGTTCACCTTAAAAGCCATCCTGCTAAATATCTGTCTAGTCAGGAATGACATGAAATTGATGCTTTGAGCCTTCATTTTTGTAGCTGTCACTAAATTGTAACCCAATTGAAGACCTGATTACATCGTCAAAACCTACACTTATGGCAATCTAACTGTTAACCGACAACGCCAATCAGGCTGCGTTAATCAGCAAGTTAAGTCGGTTATTAGCCACAAAACCTTACTCTTCTGCGAGCTGCCTGATCGCCCGCGCGTCATCAATACCGCCGACACTGGTCACATCCGTGTAGCCAACGCTCCGGAGCTGCTGCGCCGCTTTAGACGCTCTACCACCAACAGCACAGTACAGTCGAATAGGCGTAGCCTTATCGGGGAACTTCTGCTGAATACCGGAAACAACGTCGCTCATTGGAATGCGAAGATCACCATCGATACTGTCAAGCTGGTGCTCAGCCCAACTACGCACATCCACGTACTCGGGCGACTGCTGCGCAGCAACATTGCCCGAGATTAAGAGAGCTACGGCGATTAATACAATTTTTTGAGTAATATTCATAGCGCTAAGTATAGCGAGCGATTATTTAATCAATGTGAGCAATGTCAGACAGAGCGCTTTAACGGAAAATTCTTAGCTTACTCAGGTCGTTGCGCAATGACGTCATCAATTAAGCCGTACTCCTTCGCTTGCTCGGCACTCATGAAGTTGTCACGCTCAGTATCGTGCTCTATACGCTCAAGATCTTGGCCTGTGTGTTTAGCTAAAATCAAATTCAACTCCTCGCGAACTCGAAGTATCTCACGCGCATGAATGTCAATGTCAGTCGCCTGACCTTGAAAGCCACCTAAAGGCTGGTGAATCATGATACGCGAATGCGGCAACGCATATCGACCACCAGTCGCACCAGCGGTTAACAACAATGAACCCATGCTGGCGGCTTGACCAATACAAACGGTATTCACCTTAGGCTTAATGAATTGCATAGTGTCATAAATCGCCATACCAGCAGTCACCGCACCGCCGGGACTATTAATGTATAGACTTATATCTTTATCTGGATTTTCTGATTCCAAGAATAGTAACTGAGCCACAATCAGATTGGCCATATAGTCTTCAACCTGACCGACCAAAAACACCACACGCTCTTTTAATAGCCGTGAGTAGATGTCATATGCTCGTTCGCCACGCCCAGAGCTTTCCACCACCATCGGAACCAGCCCTCCCGCTGCTTGCGGATCAAGACTATTTCCAAGCCGCGGATCGGCTGAATTTGCATGGATAATATGGTTTAAAGGCAAATTAGTGTTTGTCATACGTATATGTCGTTCAAATAGGATAGCTCGAGTATACCCCGTTCAGGTGTTTAATGGATGTAGTACCGGATTTGAATATCACAAGCCCTTATATAAAAAAGCCACAATAAAAAAATGGGCGCTCAATCTGAACGCCCATTACTAATCACTCTATATACTACAAGCTAGGCAGATCTAACATACCGATATGACCCAGCCCTTATGTCGGATATTAACCCTGCATATTCAGCAGAGTCGACGCCTCAATTTTTTCTACTTCCACGTCAGCATTCTTGATCAAAAAGTCAACAACCTGCTCTTCAAGAACAATAGATTGAACTTGCGCAAGCGCTTCTTGATTGCTCTTGTAGTACTGAACAAATTCTTCCGGCTGCTCATACGAAGAGGCCATTTTTTCGATTCGTGCGTTAACCTTCTCTTCGTCCGGCTTTAGCTCTTGCTTACGAATAATTTCCATCATAAGCAGTCCTAGCGCGACACGCTTCTCAGCTTGCGGGCGAAGCACTTCGAACTCAGGATCTGGGAAATTTTCCAGCATCTTGGCATCAATACCTTGCTGAATCATTTGATTTTTCTGCTCTTTAATCATGCGGCCAGCTTCTTCGCGAACCATCTTAACTGGCACATCTGTCTTATTCTGCTCAACTAGCGCATCAAATGCTCGCTGACGAAGCTGTGAACTAAGCTGTGACTCCAAATTAGTCTCTAGATTGCTTCGAACTTCGGCGCGCAACTCATCGACATCGCCGCTTTCAATACCAAAGCTCTTAACGAATTCTTCGTCTACTTCGGGTAGCACTGGCTCAGAAACAGTTTTAGCATCAATAGTGAAAACCGCAGTCTTACCGCCCAACTCTTCGTTATAGTCGTCAGGGAAAACCACATCAATGTCTTTGCTCTCACCGGCTTTCATGCCCTTTATACCAGCTTCGAAATCAGCCAACATCTGCCCTTCACCGAGTACTACCGGGTAATCAGAAGCCTTGCCACCGTCGAATTCTTCACCGTCAATTTTGCCAACAAAATCAACAATAACGCGATCACCTTTCTTAGATTTACGCTTCAATTCCTTCCACGTTAACTGCTGTTTACGCATGTTATCGACCACACGATCAATATCAGCATCTACCACTTCACTCTCAGGCTTAACGACTTTTATGCCTTCAAGATCCAACTTTTCAAACTCGGGATACACGTCAAAACTAGCCGTGTAAGTGAAATCTTTACCCTTTTCGACCGGCGCATCAGGCGTAATGTCTGGCTGTACCGCCGGCACTTCGTCCTGACCACTTAATGCTTCTTGCAAACTTGATTGAATCAAGTCACCCAATACATCGTTAGTGGCGGAACCACGGTATTGCTGCTCGACAATTTTCATCGGCACTTTGCCAGGGCGGAAGCCTTGGATCTTAACTCGCTTTGACAGCTGCTTCAATCGAGCCTGAACCGCTGTTTCAATTTTGTCGGCCGGCACGACCACACTAAGTTTGCGGCCTATGGTACTGGTTTTTTCAACGGAAGCTTGCATCAGTTACTCGCAGTCAATAATAAGTTAGTAAATAAAGGTGTTTTGTCGCATGTTTTCACACACCTTAAGCAATATGCTCAAGATAAATCAGGGGCGGGATTCTACCACCAGATAGGTCGCGATAAAATGTCTCTAAGTGGAAAAAGTACACGGATACCGACTCAGTTCGCTTACAAGCCCGCTGTGGACCTTAAAATCCAGTACTGAGCTCGCTCTTAAAACACAAAAAGCGCCCAAAAGGCGCCTTGTGTATGAGACCTAAGCACCCCGCTAACGCAGGAAGTCTTGGTTACCATATTGGGCCACTTAGCCCTTCGCTGCATGATAGCTAAATCAATTTCGTGAATGGTGCGAGAGGAGAGACTCGAACTCTCACGCCGCAAGACACTGGAACCTAAATCCAGCGCGTCTACCAATTCCGCCACTCTCGCATTCACGGTTTACAACGATCGCTACTCAATTTGAATAGCACCCTCTCGGGTTAATAAAACTGGGGTGACTGATGGGGCTCGAACCCACGACCACCGGAATCACAATCCGGGGCTCTACCAACTGAGCTACAATCACCATATAGCTTTTTCAGAAGCCAATCTAGAACTTATTCAGCTCTTAACCCTCAGTGTCACAACCTCTTAAATAACGAGGTTAAAACAGCAGAAAGCACAACGCATTATAGAGCACTACCACTAGCCAAAAGGTTATGGCGCGCCCGACAGGACTCGAACCTGTAACCTACGGCTTAGAAGGCCGTTGCTCTATCCAGTTGAGCTACGGGCACTCAACTTAAAAGCATTGAGCCCATCAAACACTACATAGACTCTTTGCATATAACAAACAGCATTCTAAAAGCACATCAAGATCATTGCTGCCTTTCAAAATACAGACTAGCTCGACACTGCGCACTATTCCGTCAACACTATTTATCAAAAAAATGGTCGGGGTGAGAGGATTCGAACCTCCGACCCTCTGGTCCCAAACCAGATGCGCTACCAGGCTGCGCTACACCCCGACGGTGTGTGATCAATATTCAGGTCTACGCGCTACGCGCTTGGGAAAATTAGACCGAACATTCCCTGCCGAAGCAGAAAAGATCACGCTGTAATGCGTTGAGGCGCGACTATACTCAGAGATTCCGAAACCGTCAACAAAAAGCGCAAAAAAAAGTCATTAAGTAGCAAATTTATTTTAACCACGCAAATTAATAGCGTTAGCTCGCAACGCACCTTGGTGAGTTTGAAGAAAAACTTGAAAATACTTGAGCAAACCCCATGAACTGAGACATCAATGATTGTATTAACCTGACACATTAGAACTACTATGAGCAAACCACAAACTCACGCGTTTCAGACCGAAATAAGTCAACTTCTAGACCTAATGATCAACTCACTCTACAGTCAGAAAGAAATCTTTCTGCGAGAGTTGATTTCAAACAGCTCAGACGCAATTGATAAGCGGCGCTTTGAAGCGTTGACTGATGCGTCCTTACTTAATGATGAAGAAGAACTCGCGGTGACAATTACCACCGACGCCGACAACAAAACGCTAACCATTAGCGATAATGGCATTGGCATGAGTTACGACGAAGTAATCGAGAACATAGGGACCATCGCTCGCTCAGGCACCAAGAAATTCGTTGAAGCGGTTAAGAACAGCAACAAAGATCAAACCGATGTCAGCCTGATAGGCCAATTCGGAGTTGGGTTTTACTCAGTCTTTATGGTTGCAGATCGAGTTTCCGTTTTAACCCGCAAAGCTGGCACCGATAGCGCAACATTGTGGGAGTCTGACGGCAAGGGAGAATTCACCATTAGCGAAGCCGACAAACCAACAATCGGCACGTCAATCACCTTACATTTGCGTGATGAAGAAACTGAATACTTAGAAGACTATCGACTCAAGCACATCATCCACACGTACTCGGAACATATTTCACTACCGATAAAAATGCTTGGCGCCGCACCGCTCGACGATGAGGGCAAACCGATAGAAGATGGTGAACGCGAATTTGAGACGGTTAATTCCGGAACTGCGCTATGGGCCAGACCGAAAAATGAGATCACTGAAGAAGAGTACCAAAGCTTTTATCAAGGCTTAAGTTACGACATGCAAGCCCCACTCTCGACCCTACACCACAAAGTCGAAGGCAATATGGAATACACCTCATTATTGTTTATTCCAAGCAAAGCGCCGTTCGATATGTGGAATCGTGACAACAAAAAAGGTATCAAACTATATGTTCGCCGCGTATTCATTATGGATGATGCCGAACACTTGATGCCTAACTATCTGCGCTTCGTCAAAGGCGTGATTGACTCTCAAGACCTACCTTTGAACGTATCTCGTGAAATACTCCAAGGCGACCGAGATATACAGAAAATCAAAAGCAGTTCAGTCAAACGAATTTTAGATGAATTGACAAAACTAGCCAAAAACGAGACCGAGAAATACCAAGGGTTTTGGAACGAGTTTGGTCAGGTCATCAAAGAAGGTGTTGTTGAAGACCACGCCAACAAAGACAAAATCACTTCTTTATTACGATTTGCTAGCACTCATAACAGCGATGACGAGCAGAATGTCTCACTCGAGCAATACATCTCTCGCATGCAGGACGACCAAGATGCAATCTACTACATCACTGGTGAAAGCTACAAAGCAGTTAAGGGCTCACCTCACTTAGAGATGTTTACCAAGAAAGGCGTCGAAGTGCTGCTATTGACGGACCCAGTCGATGAGTGGTTAGTGAATAGCTTAGGCGAGATCCAAGAAAAGTCATTAAAGTCAGTTGCTAAAGGCGACTTGTCAATGAGTGAAGAGGAAAAGCAAGCTCAAGAAGCCAAGAAGGAAGAGCTATCCTCAGTGACCGACAAGCTACAAGAAGTCTTATCCGAATGGGTAAAAGAAGTCCGCTTAACTAATCGACTTACCGAGTCTCCGGCCTGTCTTGTTGCAGACGAAAATGACCCAGGAGCGAACCTAGAACGAATCATGAAAGCGATGGGACAAGATGCACCGAGCTCTAAACCGATCCTCGAGATCAATCCAGAGCATGCGTTAATCAAGCAGCTTGATGCGTCCAACGACTCGTTCGCGGATTGGGCTCAAGTATTGTTCGACCAAGCCGCATTGAGTGAAGGCGCACAAATCAAGGATCCAGCCAACTACGTGAAATTAGTCAACAAGCTACTCGTAGCGTAAAACGCCTAATCAGATGCCGGCGGACTAAGCAGTACCGCCGGCATTTTGGCTTTAATCGCGGAATAATTTGAAGCAGCAAACGCAGGACCAATAAAGCTAAGACCGCTTACGAAGCCAAGCCAACAAAGCGGTTAGCTTCAACATCTTTGCGAACCTTATCGCCATCAAAAACTTCGCCGTTCATCACGATATAAACTCCAGCAGGCTTAGATTGAGCCGCGGCCAAGGCGCCACCAACATTAAAGGCCGCGTCGCTGTCACGGAAGATTGCCGGCGCCAAAGCGCCAGTCAACACGATAGTCTTTCCATCGATACCTAATAGCGCTCTAGCCGTTTCCGGCATAGTATCCGTACCATGCGTGATCAATATTCGGTCAGAACTAGAATTCATCACGGCTTCACGAATCAAACGCCGATCTTCATCTGTCATTTCCAGTGAATCCTTGGCCATCAGCGAATCCACTTTATAACTAAAGTGAATCGATAACTCAGCAAGTAATTTACCGATTGCCGGCGACCCAACTTCGTATTTACTCTTGGCGTCGAAATAAATTTTATCGATGGTGCCGCCGACACAAAATATCTGAATTTTCATAGGCTTACATTAAACTATATTGGTGTTGTCATACTAAGCAGCTGCAATCATCAACCGCTCACCTTATGCACTCTAATTAACGGTGCAGATATATACTGAGTTTGTCGAAACTCCCCCAGAATAAGGATTATCAAAGGTAATTAAATGCGCATCGGTATACGCAAACACTTGGTTTAGACGATCAATAAATGCTTGATCAGGAACGTCGTTAGACCAAAGACCAAACACACCACCGGATAAAATTTTATTAGCAACTTTTTGCAACGACTCTTCTGTGTAAAAAGCCGCATTGCTATCGTTCAACCAGTGCTGCGGCGAATGATCAATATCCAGCAACACAGCATGCACTTGCAGATCGTCTTGAAATCCAACATGTTGATCGGTGGCAATCTCAAAAAAATCGCCTAACACTAATTCACAGCGAGCATGCGCCGCCAACACGTCACCAATTGGCAAAACGGCATCTCGATGCCACTGTATAACTGGTGCCATAACATCTATCACTCTGAGCTTGCCAACCGAGTCATCTTGCAGCGCTTTCAGCGCGGTATAACCGAGCCCAAGCCCACCAACAATAATATCCAATGGATCGTCGTGGCCATTTTCATGCAACTTGGCTAAACCCAATTCAGACAACTGTTCCTCGGCCTCAACGAAGAGGCTCGACATCAAAAACTCCTCACCTAACTTAACCTCATAGATTAGCTTATTATCCAATCTCGGCTCGGTGCGGCGACGCAGACTAATGTCACCCAGCGGCGTCTTTTGAAAGTCTATTTCTTCGAATATCAGCGACATAACAGTTTTGCTTTACACATTGAGAATGCTTGCACTATACCCGTCAAACATGAGAATCCAAGCATTTTTATACGCAACCATCGCAATGTCAGCGACCATTCAAACCCACGACAAACTTGACAGGCGAGCCAGCTAAAGAGACAAGTCACTGGCAGCCAGAAGCCCTCCCAGTAAACAACCCCCCATAAAAAAGCTGGATTACCTTTCGGCAACCCAGCTTTCCAATAATTACCTCGCAGCGTAACGCTGCACGATAAATTAGCTTATTAAGACAGTGCTTTTTTCAACGTTGAGCCCATTTCAGAAGGATTCAATGTAACGTGAACACCAGCTTCCTCAAGCGCATCAATTTTAGACTGAGCTGTGCCTTGGCCACCAGAGATGATCGCCCCAGCATGCCCCATACGCTTTCCTGGAGGCGCTGTAATACCGGCGATAAATCCAACTACGGGCTTAGTCATATTTTCTTTAATCCAAGCCGCGCACTCTTCCTCGTCAGTACCGCCAATCTCACCGCACATTACAACAGCGTCCGTGTTTGGGTCGTCGTTGAACATTTGAATAACATCTTTGTGCTTCAGACCATTGACCGGGTCACCACCAATACCGACGCACGTAGACTGTCCTAGCCCGAGTTGCGTTAACTGATGTACTGCCTCATAGGTCAATGTGCCAGATCGAGAGACCACACCGATATTACCTTTCTTGTGAATATATCCCGGCATGATACCAATCTTAACTTCATCCGGAGTAATCACACCCGGACAGTTAGGACCAACCAGAACAGTTTTGCTATTCATCTTGCGCATACGGTCTCGCGTTCGGATCATATCGGCAACCGGAATACCTTCGGTAATACAAATAACTAGGTCTAACTCTGCATCAACCGCTTCATCGATGGCCGCAGCCGCAAAGCGTGGCGGCACATAAATCACTGAGGCGTTCACACCGTGCTGGGCTTTCGCTTCTGCAACAGTATTCAGTATCGGCACACCCAATACTTCTTGACCGCCTTTTCCTGGTGTTACACCTGCAACAAAACAATCTTTACCATAAGCATAGTCGAGGCACTGACGAGTATGAAACTCTCCGGTTTTGCCGGTTATACCTTGCGTAACAATGCGAGTATCTTTATTAATTAAAATTGACATATCTGTACTCCTTACGCTTTAACAGCGGCAGCAATCTTCTCTGCAGCATCGGCCATTGTAGTAGCCGTTTGTAGTTTCACATCTGAGGCGTCAAGAATTTGACGTCCTTTTTCGACGTTGGTGCCTTCAAGACGCACCACTAACGGCACATTTAGACCCACTTCTTGAGCTGCTGCTACCACGCCTTCGGCGATTACGTCGCACTGCATAATACCGCCGAAAATGTTGACAAGAATTCCTTCTACATTTGGATTCTTCAACATGATTTTGAATGCTTCGGTCACCTGCTCTTTATTAGCACCACCACCAACGTCCAAAAAGTTAGCCGGCTCACCGCCGTACAACTTAATAATGTCCATGGTTGCCATGGCTAAACCAGCGCCATTTACCAAGCAGCCAATATTGCCATCTAAAGAAATGTAAGATAGACCCCATTTAGATGCTTCAATCTCATCTGGATCTTCTTCGTCCAAGTCACGATAAGCGACAATTTCAGGTTGACGATACAAAGCGTTTGAATCGATATTGAATTTTGCATCCAACGCAATCACACGCTTATCACCAGTCACCACAAGCGGGTTAATCTCAGCTAGAGACGCATCCGATTTAACAAACGCTTCATACAAACCAGCCAAAAAGTCAGCACCTTCGGCGACCGCTTCACTAGGAATACCGATCTGAGCACAAACACGCTCAGCTTCAGCTCGATCCAGACCGTCGGTCGGATCAATATAAATTTTTATGATTTTTTCAGGAGTCTCTTCCGCTACCGTCTCAATGTCCATGCCGCCTTCAGAGCTACACATCAACACTACTTTTTGAGTTTCACGGTCGACCAGTGCACCCACATAAAGCTCATCAGCAATATCGGCACCCTCTTCAATATACAAACGCTTAACCTTGGTGCCTTCTGGCCCGGTTTGATGCGTAACCAACTGCATACCAAGAATGTCATTAGCGTACTCGCGTACTTTCTCTAAGCTTGTGGCAACTTTCACACCGCCGCCCTTACCGCGACCGCCAGCATGAATTTGTGCTTTGACTACCCAGACTTTACCACCCAATTCTTCTGCAGCCGCAACCGCTTCATCAACCGTGAAGGCTGGGATGCCACGTGGAGTAATAACTCCGTATTTCCTCAGGATCTCTTTACCCTGATACTCATGAACATTCATTTAGTCTTACCTACTAACTGTGTGAGTTTAAGTTCGTATTTCGAGGGCCTGCAACTAACTTGCAACTAGGAAGCTGGCTCACAAAAGTGGCGAAATGATACAAGGTTTTACACACTTTCGGTAGGTGCAAACCGTTAAACAGCCGGGCAAATGGCACGATTCGGCCAAATTTGACGGCGTTCAACGACTCAACGCAATTAATTCTTGGTTTGATTGAGCGATTACGGCATGATCGGCTCTACCACTCGCTCCAAACACTCCCCACATACCTATGGACTCGCACAAAGCGATTTCCCCGACCACTATCGGCTTTATATTTGCGATTGCGAGCGCCGCGCTGTTTGCAATCCGCCCAATTTTCGTCAAGCTTGTTTATGCCGAGGGGGTCGACAGCACCACCCTGATTGCATTCAGAATGCTATTTTCTTTGCCGATATACGTATTGTTATTAGCGTGGTTTTTACGTGAAACCGAGCTTAAAAACCGACTTAACGCGAAAAACATTCTGGCCATTAGCATAGTAGGTATGTTCGGGTACTATGCAGCAAGCTTTCTCGACCTACTCGGCTTGCAATATGTAACCGCGCAGCTTGGGCGGATGATTTTGTATATCTACCCAACCTTCGTAGTGCTACTCGGTGCAGTATTTTTCGGTGAACGCATCACTCTACGCGTAGTGATCTCACTGCTGATAACCTACTCTGGCGTCGCCATAATATTTGGCCATGACCTAAATGTGTTCGGCAACGACGTATTCACTGGTGCGCTCTTCATTTTAGGCGCCGCGCTAACTTTTTCGTTCTACTTGCTGTTTAGTAAGTCGCTGATCGCAGAGGTTGGCAGCCGACTGTTTACTTGCGTCGCGTTAATCGCCGCCAGCACCGGCATACTGATTCACTACGCCCTAACCCGCTCCATTACTCAACCTGAAGTAACGCCCAACGCCTTGTGGCTGATACTTATTATTGCGATCTTTTGCACGGTAATCCCAACCTTTTTCACCACCTCTGCAGTGGCTCGAATTGGCGCAGACAAAACCGGCATCGTGGCGATGGCTGGCCCAGCATTCACAAGTATTTTCGCTGTTTCAGTGTTGGCCGAAAGCTTTACTATTTACCACGCCACCGGCATTGCGCTGACTATCGCTGGAATCGCCGTTCTCAAGGGAAAACCATAGACCTCGACGCATAGACGATGATCATACGCGAATCGTCTATTCAACGTCCTCTAACGGGGAGTGCTCAATAGCTTTGATCCGCTCCAATGTCTCGGCCATATCATCAGCCTGATCATCTAAGCGTGTTGTAGAGTCTTGCAAGGTATTATCGATCAAAGCCTGACGCTCGCCATCGGTTTGCGTAACTAACTCGTCACCAATTTCCTCATCGAGTGCGCGACTTTGCTTTTCACCCAACTCAACCGCAAGCCCCATTAACGACGACTCCAGCGCACTAGTCCCTGCAGTATCAACGGACTCGTCTACAACAGCTGACCGTTCGTTTGATTGTGACGTGACCTCCTGGTCAACCACTGCTTCACTTGACGACTCATGCTCGCCTACTGGCGCATCACCAGATTGTGAGCAGCCAGATAGCAGCATCAGAGCCAGCAGAACTTGTGTAATTTGACGAGAAACTAGCATTACATATCTTAATAAATAACCTTAACCGAAGTTTCGTGGCCAATCGAAATCCGACTAGGAAACTTGATAGACCACACCCTTATTAACAATGGCCCCGTGAATTGGACGCAAAGTTGACACAATCGAGTTTGGCATAACAATCGTATCGGTTAAAGAGACATTAGGTCCAATCAACACATCACGATTTAGTATGACAGTGTCCAGCGACGCATTTTTGGCAATACGACAACGCCGCTCGATCATAACCTCTTTGGGCACCAATACCGCACGCCGATGCACATATGCCTCCCAATGCTGTCTGCGACCTACGCGGCTATTGTGATGAACACTTGGCAACAGGCCAGCTAGATCACCTGATACCACAGAAAAATTAGCGGCCTTGAAATCCCCAGCACTACTGAGTGAATTCACCACCACATCGATTAACTCAATTGGCGCTGCATTAACCATAACGTTAGAGGCATGCGGCTTAAGCAAGGTTAATCCCAATAATTGCCCTTTGGCTGTGGCTGCCAACAGCCTACCTTCAGACCTATTGGCCTCGGTAAGAAATTGGTCAACACAATGACTGCGGAGCCGATCAAGATTGATCACCAACAGGCCATTTGGATCACCTAGAGACTGGTACTCGCTGAGCACTTGATCAGTACTAAGTTGGTAGTCCATCACATTAATGCTCATACCCCATCGCCGAGTATCGCCAATCAGGGTTTGAATTCGGCGAGCGTCATTTTTGGCTAACACCAAGCATTGATCAAAGCCAAGATCTTCTAGCTCCATCAAAAGGTGCTCAATTACCGAATAGCCAGCCACCATCAACGATGCTTTACCATACCCAGAGAAAATACTCGCAAGATCACTGCCTACCATGTCATCAGCTAACACGATAGCCGTCGGCCGAATAAGTCTTTCTTCATTATTCATTTTTGATTTCTCTTAGTAAGCGCCGCGTGCCAACAGCACCGCGGGAATAGTTTTTAATAACAAAAGCAGATCGAACCCGATAGATTGTCGTTCAATGTACTCAACATCCAATGTAACCTGCATTTCAAATGGAATATCCGACCGCCCAGAAACTTGCCATAAGCAAGTAATGCCTGGGCGCACAGTCAAGCGCGCTCGATCAACTCGCCTATATTGAGCAACCTCAGACGGTAATGGTGGACGCGGACCGACCAGCGACATATCACCGATTAGCACATTAATTAGCTGTGGCAGCTCATCGATAGACATTTTGCGAATTACCGCACCGACTTTGGTCACTCGCGGGTCCTTCTTGATCTTAAATAGAACCCCTTGATCAACCTCGTTGTCGGCAGCGAGTTCGGCTTTACGAGCTTCAGCATCCGAATGCATAGAGCGAAACTTCCACATCATAAACGGCATCCCGTCGAGGCCAACTCGGCGCTGTCGAAAAAATAGCGCCCCCGGAGATTCGAGCTTAATAGCCAAGCTAACCACCATCAGCAAAGGCGAGAGCAGAATGATCGCAAGCAACGACACCGACACATCCAGCACTCTTTTAGAGATTGGAAACATCGCTAACCGACATTGCCAAATCAAACGCTTAAGCTGCTGAACAAAGGTTATCTGATTTCGGTAGTGCGTCATTGGGATACCTCTCTTCGATGCACTACACGGCTGGTAGCAGTGCTTTTAATTAGCTTGTCTCGCAGCACACGAACCAAGAAAAGCGGTGTGCCCAACAGATAACGCCTCGCCTTCGCCTTCGGCTGCATGGCCAACCTCCACACCCACTCTAATGACAGCTCGCGTATCCACTCAGGTGCTCGAGCGACCTCCCCAGAATAAAAATCAAACAGCCCACCCACACCAATCATCGCAGACACAGACAAATTGCCACGGTGCTCAGCCATCCATTTCTCTTGCATTGGGGCGCCAAGCGCGACCAGCACGACATCAGCATTACTGGCATTGATACGATCACAGACGTCCGTGTCATTACCATGTAATGAGTACCCATCTAGATATCCGACAACCTCAGCGCCGGGGTATTCGCACGCCAATTTATCGGCAACCTTACTCACCACCGCTGTCGAACCACCCAATAAATATATGCGTGCCCCGGATAGACTCAATCGATCACACAACAAAGGAAACATGTCGGTGCCGTTCACATTTTCAATAATCCGAACACCGCTCGCCATGGCTGCTAGACGCACTCCAATCCCGTCGGCAAATACGCTTGAGAAATCGTTTAACACCTCTCGATAAGACTGGTCATCGCAATATTGGTTGACGCATTCGGCGTTAACGAACGCAAAGCAAGCGGGCTGCTCCGACCCGTCACCCTCATCAATCGACGCACCCACCTCGGCGACCGCATCGGCCATCGATGTGTTACTAATACGTACACCAAAAAGCTGAAAAGTATCAGCCTTACTAACGCGCCTCGTAGTAGAACCAAGACAACGCTGAACTAACCAAACCAATAGCAATTGACCGCGCCGGAGCAGACTGTCGTTTTGAATAAACTCAGCGACCACCGCAGATTCAGAGCTGTATGCAATTCCGGCAGACTGCTTAATAGCATATGGACATAAAACTCCGGGAGCGACGGTAAACCGAACGCGTTCTCCCCCTTTATATTTAGATGACTCGCTCACTCGTACTCGGCGGGGGCCGACCAAATCATAATTTGCTCGAAGGTAATGCAACCAACGATCAAAGTCCGCAAGCGGTCTATTCTCTATCAGCACGGTCTGATGGACAACCCACACACAGCCCTCGCCAAGGTATTGCTCACTGTAAAGTGAAATTCGCTGTCGACGAACTAAGGCAATTAAACAGCTAACACCGATATGCATAAAAGCATAAGCGAGCATTGGAAAAGCAATTAGAAATCTCATTAAACACCCCACTACAAGTATCATTTTGCGTTGAACTGGTTATCATTATTATCATTTAATAGGATATGTCAATAAAATATTTAGCTTATTTATCACATTGAGATTGAAGATGAAACTTTCAAACAAGCAAAAATAGGCCGAAATATGACCATAAAGCACTGATATTAAAGGATTTTATATCTACAAAACGATAAAACCAACAAATAGAAATTAAATTTGACATAAATGATAATAATGATAATAATGGTTTCATTAATATCATATTCGACCAGCTAGCTATGAAAACACCACACAAACTCATAAGCCATCTTTGCGTACCTCTACTAATTCTCTTAACTGGATGCTCAACGGTACCTCAGAGCTTAGACAGCCTGCAGCAAGACAACGGCGAGAGCTTTATTCGAATCGTAGATCATGCAGATACACCTATAACGCATCGCAAGCCCGCCATGACATCGCATTCAGGCCAGCACAGCATGAATACACTAAGTACCGCCGAGCCGCTTCTTACAATTGGCGACGTAATTCGCTTGAGTATTGATGGCATGCCTCGCTTTGACGGCGTATATCAGATTGACGCCACTGGTCAGCTAGATTTTCCATTCGCGCCTTCGGTCAGCGTGCTCGGGCACTCACGCCAAAGCTTGCAATTACACTTAGAGAACGAGCTAGTACGCATCAAATGGTTCCATCAAGACACCGTCAACGTTAACTTAAGTGTCGTACGCCTCGGCCCAGCCTTCATTCTGGTTAGCGGTGCAGTATTTAACCCCGGTGGAGTCACCTTAAACTCACCAAATCTGGACACACCAGAAGCGCCGATTCAGCAAGTTGCCGGAACACTTTCTACACGCAGGGATCTCACCTCGGCGCTTAGTGCTGCAGGCGGCGTGCGCCCTGATGCGGATTTATCAGCGATCTATATTCAACGCGGCAACAACCTATTTAAGGTATCGGCCTCAGGCATCCTGACTGGTCAGAGCCGCGCCGACAACATCATGTTGAACGATGGAGATAGAGTATGGGTCGATTCACAAGGGTTCGAAAACGCAGCACTCATCCGTCCGAGTCAGATTACGCCTCCGGGGATGCGAGTTTTCATGTCAAACTTAACAGCACCGGCATTGACCAATGCGCAATCTGCCGTCGGAGCTGACGCCACTAGACTGCCATATGGCTCATCATTATTAGACGCCGCTGTGTCAGCTAATTGTGTCGGCGGCACACACCAAGCCAATGCCTCGCGAAGTGTCGTGTTAATCACCAAAAACTACGGCTCTCGCCAACAGATAGTTGTCCGGCGCACGATCAACCAACTAATGACTGCGAGCTCGCAATCCAGCGTCAACCCCTACGTGATGCCTAACGACGCGGTCGCGTGCTACGACTCCAAATTCACTAACTTTCGTGATGTCGCACGTGGAATTGTTGAAGTTATTAGCCCCTTGATCCTAGGAGCAGTACTGTGAATTGGCCACTACTCTTTGACTACGCTGTAGTCGCAGCATTAACAATAAAATATCGCTTGCTCGGAATATTTATAGCCATCGTGGTAATGCTTGCACTCTATCTAAGCCTTGCCGCGCCTAGCTATAAAACTTCATGGGTTATGTTGTTACCGGGAACTGAGCGCGGTTCAACCATCAACCTCGACAATCTTGGCGAAGCACGAAGCAGTGGCGCCAATGCATACGGTAGCGTATCTATTAGCCCCAAAAACACCTACAAAGAAATCGCTCTGAGCGACGCCGTAATCAAGCAAGCGGCAACCGAATATGGCGTTGAAGCATATGCATTTAGCAAACCGCGTATCACCTTGATTGACCAAACTCCAGCAATGCAGTTCACCTTGAAAGGAGAATCCAAGGAAGAGCTTGCGTATCGTGCGAAACTCTATAATCGAATCTTTCATAGCGTATTGGATCAACTCCGAGACAATGAAATTGAGCGCGGTTATGAAGGTGTGGAAGATAATCTAGCAGACGCTAAAGCAAGACTAAGTAAAGCGCGATTAGACATCGTGCAATTCCAAAGCAACACCTCGTTAATCTCTGAAGATCAGTTAAAACGATGGGTTAGCGATGCAGAAGAATTGCGATCTAAAGGCACCACCACCTCAATCGAGTTAGCCAGCGCCGAAGCATCGCTTAAGTCACGCCTGCAGCAACTAGGCATTACACAGAAGCAGGCTGAAGCACTGTTGATTACCCAATCAAACCCGGAGCTAGCAACAACTCTCGACAGCTTGAGTGTCAAGCTAGCTGAGCAATCTAGCTTACACACCACCTATGGCGCAGCAAACCCTTTGAGAACCGCCATCGACAGAGAAGTAAGCGGCTTAGCCAAACGAGTTCGCACCCTACTCAGCGATGTTCCCAACCTCAATCGCCTGAACAATAAACAACTGTACGCATTGGCATCGCCAAGCAACGCAAAAAACATTCAAATCACCAACAATTTGATAACCGAGCTAGCCAGCTTAAAAGCACAATCAGCATCAATAGCTGACAACTTTGAACGCTACTTAGCGCGCGTTAGCGATCACGCAGAAGATGCCGCAACGCTGGCTGACTTACAGCGATCGCATCAGATTGCTGAGGCAATTTTCAGCTCCGCGCTAGCAAAACTAGACACCAACCGTTTAGACATTTATGCCACGTATCCACTTACTCAATTGTTAACAGAACCTGGCTCGACATTAAAGCGGGATCGCCTGCAATCAAAATTAATGATCGTCGCCGGCATTCTGATCTTTGGCTTGTTATCGATGGCTTTACTGCTTATCGAACTTCGCAAACAGCTCACTACAACAATGATCAAAGCAAATCATCCAAGCATGCCAGACGCAGGAGCAACATTATGAACTCGGCAGCCAAACTGTCGCCAAGCGCTGTCACGGCTTGGTTTAATCAGCGGTGGGATTTTATAGGAACTCCCACGTGGCAAGAGAAAGCGCTTTTGTCGAGCATTACTTTTACGTTTGGCTTCTATCTTATTGGCGCACTGTATCTGGTTGCCCCCTTAGTCGGCTGGACACTCGCCGCCGCACTGCTTACCCAGATAGCCTCACCGTTATCGATTAACCCGACTAGGCAGCAAGCAAAACAAAATGCACATTGGCTAATCATTCTTTGGTGTTGCTCAGCGATTCTATTAGAAATCGCGTTAATCGTAGGGCACGTAGACTTTAATCTAGGTTTTGGCAAAATTATCAAATCAACCATTGGTTGGGCCAAGGGATGGGCCTTGTTGTCGCTGTTTATCGTGCTTGGATATGCGTTTCAAATCCGCTATCGACTGGTTTGCCGAGCTGCTTGCATAGTCGGGCTGCTGGCACTCATCGTCACTCCGTTCTTGGTTCTCGCCTACGTGTTAGGTCTTCCTGATTTTCTATACGTGTCACCACTTAAGATATTTGGTGGGGCTGGCGCAGAATTCTTCACGGTCATCCTTTACGAAATCGATCCAGGCAATGGCGCCCCTCGCTGGCGCTTCTTCGCTCCTTGGGCGCCCGCGGTAGGCTTTGTCGCGAACATTTACTTTCTGTGCGCCTGGTTTGAAAAAGACCAAAAGTGGCGTGCCATCGGACTCGCCGGCAATGCCATCATGATCGTATTAGCCGCATCGCGCATGGGCATGATCGTGATGCTACTTGTACCAATCGCTGTTTGGGGCTTGTCACGGCTCACTCGCCCATGGGTAATCATCTCGGCCTGTGTCGGGCTGCTGATACTCGCTGTCTTTAGTGACCCTATTTTCCACACGATCACATCTATCCTTGATGATATTAAGGGAGCACGAGCCGACTCCACACGGGTCCGCGCCACCCTCGGCAACATCGCGCTATACCGCTGGGAGTCAGAAGCCTATTGGTTCGGTCACGGCGTAGTTGAGCGTGGCACACACCTAGTTGAATTTATGCCTATTGGTTCGCACCACAACTGGTATGGACTACTGTTTGTCAAAGGCATGGTCGGATTACTGAGCTTCTTAGTCCCCTTTGCACTGACAACCCTAACCTTACTAGTCAAAGCACAATATCAGGTCAGCGCACGCTTAGGATTGGGTATGTGCTTGATTTTAGGCTTCTTCTCAATGAGTGAGAATATTGAGGCGCTGGCGTATATGACATGGCCAGCTTGGCTATTGATTGGTGCCGGCTTACGCAGCACTCAACGCGACATTGACACTAACAAAGACAACATCCTCGGCCAATTTTGGCTACTGTCGCGAGAACACGGAAACTCGCCTGCGCTTGCGAAACACACTACAACACAATCCCTGCGACAAAAGACCAGTTAATTATGAAAATCACTACCATCATCCCCCTATACAATAAGGAAAAATCCATAGCTAGAGCCATGCAGTCTGTGCTGAATCAGCACCTAGCTTGTGACTGCGAACACGAACTGATCGTGATTGACGACGGCTCTACCGACAACTCTTTGGCCACTGCAGCCCAGATTAAAGCGGCTCATACAGATAGAGAAATCACGATCTATGCACAGAAAAACGCTGGCGTTTCGGCTGCTCGCAACCAAGGAATTCAGCTAGCAAAAGGACAGTTCGTCAGCTTTTTAGACGCGGATGACACCTACGACGCCGAGTTCCTAAATGAAATATGCTCACTCATTGCCAATTTTCCCGATGCCGCCTTGTTTGCCACTCGCTATAGGTTCATCGACGCGATATCCGCAAGCTCGCGCGATGCACAATTCGCCAACACGTCAGAAAAGCGGCAACAGTATCTAGCGAATTATTTTGACTCAGCTACACGCGGTGATCTTCCAGTCACATCATCATCGGTTTGCCTGGATCGAGCCACCTTACTGGAAATAGGCGGCTTTCCAGTCAATGAAAATATGGGCGAAGACCAAGCAGTGTGGTCTCAGTTTGCGCTCCAACACCCGATTGCGATTAGCCAAGAAGTTTTAGCGAATTACTATACGCTCAGTGACAACTCACTTATGAGTGCGGTTAAACCTTGCGCTGAAATGCCCTTCTCGATCAGGCTACAAGAGGCACTAGATCAACAACGAATTCCGACCCACTTGATAATTTCTGTGCGTGCGTACATTGCTGGCCATTTACTTGATTTGGTGCGCCGAAATATCGCTAACCAGCAATTCAATAGTGCCAGACGCTTGCTCAACGATCCGCGCACTAAGAACCTTGGCCTACGAAAAACTTATTGGTCGATGCGACTAACGCTAGCGCTTATTACACATAACTTGCTTAGCCGCCAACAACGAGGTTGAGAAAGCCGCGAAAACAAGAAAGCAACGAGCCAGTAACAAGTATTCGAATGACTCGCTCAACACTAAATTAAACGATTCAGTATTCGTAATTGAAGTGCTTGCGGCAACGCCACCAAAAGCAGACCTAATCCGAGCGTCTCAATAGTCTTACGAAATTCAGTCAATAGAGCCACTGGGCGAGTTTGGAATGCCCGCACCATTAACACTAGGGCATCTTTGGCGCGCCCCTGTAACAAACAACGCCGCGCTAAATACCGATACTGGAAAGCCTTAGCCACAGGCCCATACTCAGCAGCAAAGTCTGGCGAATAGGTTTCGAGCTTGCGCAACAAAAACATCCAAGTAGAAAATTGCTTCTCCACATCTGCAGATAGACCGCCATTATTAAGTCGGTAATACGTTAGTGGCTTGTCGATAAACTCAAACTGAGTGTCCGTTATCAGAGCAATTCGGGTCCAACAATCCACATCTTCCGACTGCTTTAGCGACTCATCAAAGTATTGCCCAGGCACATGAGCAGAGCTCTTGTGCAAACCTGTTGGGTAAGCAATCATTTGCAAAATATCTTTACGAATTACCGGAGCAGAGCCGTTACCGATGGGGTTTCGACAAAAAATATCTTTAGGTTCAAAACCGTGCTTCTTGAGCGGCGCTTGAAATCGCCCTAAATGACGACCCTGTTCGTCAATAAATTCTGAAGCCGAAAAGCTGATCCCACACTTAGGATTCGCTTGCATCACATCAACGTGTTGTTGGAGTTTATCGAGACTCCATGCATCATCCGAGTCAAGAAACGCGATTAATTCTCCCTTGGACTCTCGAATCCCTGTATTGCGTGCGCCAGCTAAACCAGTGTTGGCTTGACGAACGATCCTCAATCTAGGGTCGTTAAATTCACGATGTATCAAGTCTATTGAACCATCAGGGCTTTCATCGTCAACTACCACCACCTCAAGGTTTTGGTACGATTGTTTGAGCACAGAGTTTAGCGCTTGGGAAATGTACTGCTCAACGTTGTAAACCGGAATGACGACGCTAACTAGCGGCGCACTCGCCAATGTCGATTTAGCGAAATTCATTGATGGCACCTACTGTTGATTGATTGCTAACCGAGTCTGCTGGCGTTGAAGGACTACTGAATACATGCCTCCAGACGTACCACAAGTACAAAGGATGAGTCACTAAATACAAGCCAAATATGGTAGCGGCTATGACCAATAAACCGCTGGAGGAAGTTAACCAAACGGCGACAATAAACATAGTAGTAAACAGCGCATTCCAGTAATAGTCTAGGCGAATTCGATCGGTGGCCATGGCCAAGGCCGATCCGCTCTCGGCAAGTGGCCGCGGCAGTGCCGACAAACATAGCAATGTCAAAATCGGCACGGCATCGACCCACTGCTCACCAAAAACGATCGGCACATAGATAAACGCGAGTCCGGCTTGCAACGTGATTAACGGAAACACAATCAGAGCGATTTGACGCATATTTCGCAAAAAACGCGATTTCAAAGCACTAATATCGTGCTTCACCTCACATAAATTGGGATACAAAGCCGAGTTAATCGCGTTGATCAAAGTGAGACTAAATCCCAAGCCCGCATTACGCGCAAAATAATAGATCCCCAACGCTTCTAACCCGAGCACTCGGCCAATGATCATATTGTCTAGGTTGAGTCGAGCCGTCTTGAGAATTTCTATCGTTAAGTAATAACGTCCAAATTGCAGTACGTCTCGCCATTGATCAAGCCTGAAAAAGCGACCAGTCGGCGACCACTTAAGCGCGCGTCGGTAACCCAGCACCCAGATAGGAGAAGTCAGAAATTTGGGCAGTATAATTGCCCAAGGGCCTAGCCCCATCAACGCCAAACAAGCTGTCATAACATTGTCGATACCGACCTGCCCACCATCGATCAGCGCCGCCACTTTCATGCGCTGCGCTCGTTGCACTAATGCTGCTTGCACCATTCCGAATGGCATCAACAAATAGGTCAACGAAAGCACTTGCAACATCGGTACGAGCTCAGGCAATTCGTAGAACTGTGCCAACGGATACGCGAGCAGGCACTGCACAATAAACAGCGACACACAAAACACAAAATTAAGTCGGTACGCAGTGTTAGTAATGCTATCTAGCTCGTCGGCATGGCATTGCACGATTTTGGCGCCAATGCCGTTACGGTTAAAGACACGAATTAACTCATTTACCGTTAATACCAATGCCGCTACACCAAATACCACTGGGTCCATTAAACGAGCGAGGACTACCGCCGTCACTAGTCGAGTGACCCGCACAAACATCTCACTCACACCTAACCAACCGAGGTTTCTTAAAAATTGATTCTCAGCGGCATTGAAACGGCTGCGCAAGGCAGTAAGTATTGAGCGCAGCTTCATTAACTATGCCTCACCACCGCTAATCTCACGCTCGATAACAGGCTTAACTTGAGTCATCATTTGCTCAACCCGATCAAGCTTTTGGGTGATATCAGCCGCGGCGGGCTCACTTTCGATTTTCATTAGCATGTTAGCCAATAGATTTAGGCCAATACTACTCGCAGCGCCCTTCATTGAATGACTAGTGCTCCTAATCTGCTCAGTATTGCCCTCGACTATGCTCTGTTTCAGAACCTCAAACTCTTTAAATGCGTGGTCTAGGAATGATGGTGCGACTTCCCGAAATATTGTTTTATACGCATCACCAAACTGGGTCTTGAGGTAGCTATAGTCAAAGCTAACTTGCTGAACTTCATCTTGGCTTGACTGATCCGGCGTCAAATCGGTAATGGCTTGCATGTCTGATGTAACCCACAAGCCTTGAGGGACGTCATGTAACGCTTTTGATAGCTCAACTAGGCTCAATGGCTTACTGAGGAATTTATCAAACCCTAGCTTCAATAACCGCTCGCGTTGGTCTTGAAAATTTGACGCCGTCAGCGCAATACAATAATGCTGAGATATCTCGCGCCGTGCTGAACGGATGGTCCGAATTGCTTCTTCACCATCCATCACAGGCATCAAGATATCCAGTATGACAACGTCATATTCTTGCTCGCGCAACTTAGCGATTGCTTCTGCTCCGTTGTTAACCACATCCGCACGCTGACCTAATTGTGCTAATTGAGCGGTAATAACCTTTTGATTCGTCGGATTGTCCTCTGCCACTAAGATCTTCATGGTTGGCAGGGAACCAAGCGACGAGACCGGTGTGTCCACCACCTCGTTAACTGGTGCCTGCAGCACTTCAACTGGCAAACTTAACTCAAAAATACTGCCGCGCCCCAGTTTGCTGGTGCATCGAATCCGCCCCATCATCAACTCGCTAAGTTGCTGACAGATAGCCAACCCCAGCCCAACACCTTGGTCAACGTTGCCAATTTGCTCGTAAGCATTAAATATACGTTTGAGCTGATCCTCTGGTATCCCTATGCCGGTATCGACCACCTTAACGATCATCGAACCCATGTCCGGTGCGACAGGACTGGCATCGTATGCGACATCGACAAAAACTCGACCTTTTTTAGTGTTTTTCAGCGCATTGGCAATTAAATTATTGATAATTTGCTTATAGCGGCCTTTATCGACCCGAACCAACGCCGGCACCGTGTTATCAATTCTCAATTCGAGCTTCAGTCCGCGTTTTTTTGCATCGAGTGCGAACATTGACACAATATTTTTATGCAGTTTATGCGGATCTTCCGGCTGCGGATTAATCTCAACTCGACCCGCCTCAATCTTAGTGATATCGAGCATATCATCCAGCAGCACCACTAACGATTTCGCACCATTATTGATAGTATCGATATAGTCAGACTGTGCCTCATCCAATTTTGAATCTAATAATATTTCAGACAGCCCGATAATAGCGTTTAACGGAGTGCGGACTTCATGACTCATCTGACCAATGAAGGTCGAGCGCTCTGACAGAGCCGACTGCAAACGTTTGTTAGTCACACTTAACTCATAAACCGCTTGCTTTACCTCATCCTCTAAGCGCTTTTGTGCACGTTCGAGTTCTTGATTCGCTTCGTACAATTCTCGAGACTTTTTCTCTAACAGAGACTCAGCTTCATTCTTGGCCTGCTTGTGGCGAGCGCTTCTCGCACGTGCAAGTTCTAGTTTTTGTTGTAGATCATCCACCTTGTATATTTCAGCAACTAGCTCGCCGCAGCCATTTGAATCACAAATTCGGCTGACTTCAGATCTTCCGACAAGGTGTAAGCGGTCAAAACTTCTTGATCACCAAAATACTTAAGGCAAGCCGACACAAGAGCCTTCGCCACCAACGCCAACGGACGGGGCGACTGGTAATTAAGTATCAAATTGGCGCCGTCTTGTCGGTAATCAAAACGTGGAAGTTCAGCATCTGGATACAACTTTTCAACTTCAACGTGAATATGATTGTCAATTTGCATTAACATCTGCGCCGCATTGCCGATGCCTTCAAAAAACACACCGTAGTCGCGCTTGAACACCGCAAATAAATGATTAGAGAACCCGTCGAGCATCTCTTCGGCGCTCGCCCCTGTCTCGGAGACCGACTCGGTAAGGAGCTGAATCAATTCATGATAGTCATATAAACCTACCCTAGAATAAGCGCCATCTGACGCCAACTGACATTGATCAATAATTTGCTGCGCTGCATCTTCCCCCGCATGCTGCTCGAGAAACTCCACAAATTCCGACAAAATAATACCCTTCATTACCTGCGCTCCTTTCGTTTCTGACGGCTAGTCACTGACTGCTAAATTCTGACTCTGGTCTAAGCCCAAGGTTTGAAACACCTTTCGCTTGAGTCCTTCAATATCTACTGGCTTTCGAAAAAATGCAACCTCAGATGGCACGCCGCCGCGCTCGGCAATATTGTCTTCCGACAAACCGCTAATGACCACGATCCGATCGCTCGCCAGCAACTCAGCCTTATACAACGCTCGAATCATTTGAAGTCCATCCATGCCGGGCATGTATATGTCCGCAATCAGTAAGTCTGGCGCCTTGCGGCCCATTTCGACTAAGCCTTCAAAGCCGTTATGCTTAACCACTATATCAACAGGGATTTTCCATGATTTTATCGCCGCTTCGTAAAACTTACTGACGGTAGGATTATCTTCCACTATCAAAATACGCAGATTACTACTCTCACTCGGCGCTTTCGTTTGATGTCGACTAATATACTCTTCCACCGAACTTGCCAGTATACGACGATGCCCCCCGGCGGTTTTCCATGCCTCGAGCGAACCGCTTTCAACCCAAAGCTGTACAGTTCGCACCGACACGCCGAGTATTTTTGCTGCTTCGATGGTTGAGTAAAATTCTTTATCTTGCATTCTATTGTGTCCTTAAAGACTTTTCATAATTATTATAAATATCATTATTATCATTTAATGACCTAATTTCAATAGATTCCAACCAAATAATGATAGTTTCGAGTAAAAATATCGAATTGGAAACAAAAAAGCCCCTGAACCATTCAGTTCAGGGGCTTTTTAAAACAGCTTGGTCTAGCGGGCTTTACCGCTAGCCAATCACAGCGATCTATTTCGCAGCGTCTTTCAACTTTTGAGCAGCGATTACTTCTTCTGCCACGTTACGCGGACAAGGTAGGTAATGTGCGAACTCCATTGAGAACTGACCACGACCAGACGTCATAGTACGCAAGTCACCAATGTAACCAAACATTTCAGCAAGCGCCACGTCGGCTTTAATACGCACACCAGTTGGTGTTAGATCTTGCGATTTGATCATGCCACGACGACGATTCAAGTCACCAATAACGTCACCGACATTATCTTCTGGTGAGAACACGTCTACGCTCATAATTGGCTCAATGATTTGCGCACCAGCTTTTGGCAATGTTTGACGATAAGCACCTTTTGCTGCGATTTCAAACGCCACAGCAGAGGAGTCAACGGCATGGAAACCACCGTCCACCAAAGTTACTTTAACATCTTCAGTCGGGAAGCCCGCTAACACGCCTTTTTCCATAGACATGGCGAAGCCTTTTTCAATTGCAGGCCAGAACTCGCGAGGTACGTTACCACCCGTGACTTTCGACTCGAATTCAAATCCAGCGCCAGGCTCATTCGGCTCGACGATGTAATCGATCTTACCAAACTGACCAGAACCACCAGATTGCTTCTTGTGCGTGTAGCTATCTTCGACGCGCTGAGTAATTGACTCACGGTAAGCAACCTGCGGGGCACCAACCGTACACTCAACACCATGCGTTCGCTTAAGGATATCAACTTTAATATCCAAGTGAAGCTCGCCCATACCTTTGAGAATTGTTTCACCAGACTCTTGGTCGGTTTCAACGATAAATGAAGGATCTTCGGCAACCATTTTACCTAAAGCAAGACCCATTTTCTCAGTAGCGGCTTTATCCTTAGGGAAAATAGCCATAGAGATAACTGGATCTGGGAACACCATTGGCTCCAAGGTAATAACGTCTTTTGGATCACACAAAGTGTGTCCAGTCTGAACATTCTTCATGCCAACGATAGCGATAATATCACCAGCTTGCGCAGTGCTTAGCTCGATACGATCATTCGCGTGCATTTCAACCATACGACCAACCCGCTCTGTCTTCCCAGTAAACGAGTTCATAATAGTATCGCCTTTGTTCAACTTACCCGAGTAAATTCTCACGAAGGTCAAGGCACCAAAACGGTCATCCATAATTTTGAACGCAAGTGCTTTAAACGTTTCATCCACAGACACAGTAGCAAGACGGCCAGTCTCGTTGCCCTCTTCATCAACAATTGGCTGCGCAGGCACCTCAGTTGGGCTTGGCAAGTAATCAACAACCGCATCCAATACTAACTGAACGCCTTTGTTCTTAAACGCAGAACCGCAATAAGTTGGGAAGAACAATAACTCGTTAGTACCTTTGCGAATACAAGCTTTAACCTGCTCTATTGTTGGCTCTTGGCCTTCTAGATAAGCTTCCATTACATCGTCGTCCGCTTCAATCGCTTTTTCGATCAGCGCTTCGCGGTACTTCTCAACGTTATCAACCATATCTGCAGGAACTTCGCCTACTGCATAGTTAAGCGGGTCGCCAGAGTTATCCCAGATATAAGACTTGCGCGAGAGCAGATCAACCACACCAACGAAATCATCTTCAATACCGATTGGCAACACCATAACCAACGGATTCGCCGCTAGCACGTTTTCGACTTGATCAACCACACGGAAGAAATCAGCGCCCATGCGGTCAAGTTTATTCACAAAGATAACTCGCGCTACTTTTGACTCATTCGCATAACGCCAGTTAGTCTCAGATTGTGGCTCAACACCACCAGATCCGCAAAATACGCCAATGCCGCCATCAAGTACTTTTAATGAACGGTAGACCTCTACAGTGAAGTCAACGTGTCCAGGAGTATCGATGATGTTCATGCGATGACCATTCCACTCACAGCTTGTCGCCGCTGACTGAATAGTAATACCGCGCTCTTGCTCCTGCTCCATGAAGTCAGTAGTCGCTTCACCATCGTGTACTTCACCAGTTTTATGGATCTTGCCGGTAAGGCCTAAGATGCGCTCGGTGGTGGTTGTCTTCCCCGCGTCTACGTGCGCGAAGATACCAATATTTCTGTATTTCGATAGGTCAGCCATGTCGATCTCTCAATGAGTTTTACGGTTTTAAGTCGAACTGGCGGCGCTTTAAACTAAAGCAGGATTCCGGCCAAACCCGACGTTTTTTGTGCATGCAAAAAATTAAAGGTGCTGGGCAAATTACCCAACACCAAGTGGGTCGCGATTCTACATCAAGTTGCAGCCTAGGTCTAAGCCAAAATCTCAATTTTCTGAGTATTTATTATGCTGGATCAGGTGCAAATTATTAAGGATTACTTAAGTTACACGAAAATCCTTGCTTACACCTCCCGTGTTTGATAAAAAACACAGATAACTCAATGGGTTGAGGTAGACAAAAAGCGTCGATAGTAGGTGAATCGCGACAATCTAGGAACTTAGATATGAGGGGTATATTCCCAATATCAACCTAGACTGCACGCTCTTCACTGCACTTTCGAGACTTGCATATTGTCAAGACAGAAGTTTCGAGAACCTGTTCTACACTGGTAATTGTCTGTAATGGTATGACTCCGCACGGGCAAGAGCAGTAATGAACACAAGATCGAACCAGTCTAATTCATATGCGTATGACCATCACCCAGGAGTAACTATGAATATTGATCGACCTATGGCCAGCCTCTTTTTCGAGATAAAACGTGAGGCTCCATTTGAAGAGCGCGCCGACATGAAGATTTCCTCACCGGATGTTGGGCAGCGTCTCGTCACCCTATATCGAGCCACAGATAACAAGGCCCTCAAAACAATGATCAAAACATTTATGGAACACGCGGGCGAAGACTGGGCACAACAACTCGCAGAGCCAAAAAAATCTAAATTACTATTTTATCGTAGCAGCGCATCGCGCTAACTCTCGCCCCCTACCATCAAGTTGTCAACAGATAGCTTAGTCATACCACTATGACTAGCTATCGCGCTATGAGTAGCGATTTCAGCAATTGACCAATTGCCACTCATCTGCCGATGATAAAACACAGAATCCAGCAGCAGCCCTGCCTTAGCGAGTCCGCTCCACCATGGGAAACCGATTAGATTGAAAGTTGATAGGCGGTAAAAAGTGAACTTCAAAACCAGACTGTGACACGATAATTCTTTGGATGTTCTAAGAAAACATTCTATAATCTAAGTCACTTGAAAGTGCGATTGATTTTTATGCACAGCTGAGTGCCTTGTTTTACACTCATAGATTTATCTTTGTGGTGCCACGCCACAAACCGGATCTATAGGTTTTTGCCTTGGTGTTTCCTGCGTATTTCGGTTCTCCATTATTCTAACGCTCCATTTCACGTAACAAACGGTTCGCCTGTTGTGCTTCGCGCTCAGCAATCGAACTCAGCACAACCTCTAAGGTCATATTGAGCTGACTCTGCAAATACAACAGACAGACGAGTGGCTGAAGAAAATCGAAATTATTTTAGGAATTATCATTATGGCAACATCAACTGGCACAGTTAAGTGGTTCAACGAAACTAAAGGCTTTGGCTTTATCGAACAAGAAGGCGGCCCCGACGTATTCGCTCACTACAGCGCAATCACCGGTGGCGGATTCAAGACTTTGGCGGAAGGTCAAAAAGTTGAATTCGAAGTTAAGCAAGGCGATAAAGGCCCGCAAGCTGAAAACATCGTTGTCGTTTAACTCGATGCCGCTTCCACTAAGTTCGGTACGCATGATTTAACATCAGAACTGTAGTTAAACTGAGCAAGGCAAATGCCCATGGAAGCCAGACAAAAAGCCTCACTATAGTTAGTGAGGCTTTTTTGATTAGCCGTTCAATGTTTCATGCTCACCTCAAGACACACACAAGCTATTGCCAGCAATAGTTTAACGACGATCCAAGCTTCGATACCCAACAGCCTCAGCCAAATGCGCTTGATTGATCGATTCCTCGCCCGCCATATCAGCAATAGTTCTAGCAAGCTTGAGAATTCGATGATATGCGCGCGCCGAAAGGTGTAATTTTTCGCACACCACTTCCAAAAACGACAAACACGCTTGGTCTAACCGGCAGTACTTATCAATACCCTCAGATGATAATTGGCTATTAAGTTGTGTTTGCCGCTGCTGCTGCATTGCCCGAGCGACACTGACTCGTTGCCGAATCGTCGCCGAACGCTCATTACTACTCGACGGCACACCTTGCAAAGTCTTTATATCGACCCGCTTGAGATGTAAGTGCATATCAATTCGATCGATCATCGGGCCAGACAACTTACTGCGATATTGCTCAATACTCGACGCACTACACTGACAACGATCAGTATCGTCACCAAGGTACCCGCAACGACACGGGTTACACGCTGCCACAAACATAAAGCGCGCTGGATAACTCACCGAGTGGACCGCACGAGCAATGTTAATTTCGCCGGTTTCCAATGGTTCACGCAACTGCTCTAACGTCGCCCTAGAAAACTCAGTAAGTTCATCTAAGAACAGAATTCCATGATGGGCGCGCGAAATTTCGCCTGGTCGAGGGTTAGAGCCGCCACCGACCAACGCCGCGGCCGATGCTGAATGATGGGGCGCTCGATAAGGGCGCCGACGCCAATCAGCGATATCAAACTCACCATTTGCCACAGACTGTATTGCCGCAGCCTCAAGCGCTTTTGCAGTGCTCAGCTGTGGCAATAATCCCGGCAATCGAGTCGCCAACATGCTCTTACCTGTTCCAGGCGGGCCTATAAATAGAATACTATGATTACCAGCAGCAGCGATCTCCAACGCTCGTTTGGCTTGGACTTGACCCTTGACATCACTGAGATCGGGATAGGTATCAGCCGAGTCAGAAAATGAAGACTTCGGCAAACATCGCGGCATAATAGTCTGCCCAACAAGATGAGCACATACCGATAACAAGTGAGGTCCAGCAAAGCTATCAGTCTGCTCTGCCAAGCTGGCTTCCAGTTCATTCTCACTTGGCACTACCAACTGGCGAAGCGACTGACCGCAGGCCAGCGCCGTAGGTAACACGCCAGACACCTTACGCAACTGCCCATTCAACGCCAGCTCACCAATCATTTCTAGATCCGCCAACTGAGCACCAGGCAGCTGGCCAGATGCGACCAAAATGCCGATCGCGATAGGTAGGTCAAAACGCCCGCCAGCCTTTGGTAAGTCCGCAGGAGCCAAATTTACAGTAATCCGCTTGGCTGGGAACTCGAACCCTGAGTTAATAATCGCGCCACGTACTCGATCTTTACTCTCTCTTACCGCTGTCTCCGGCATCCCAACCGTAGAAAAACTCGGTAAACCATTGGCTAGATGCACTTCAACCGTTACCGGTACAGCGTTAACACCGAGCACCGTTCTAGAATGCACCATTGCTAACGAACGAATATTTTCAGGCACATCAAAGCCTGTCTGTGTGGAATTCATCAATAACGCTCCTTGTTGCGGGCTCTTGCGTCATCCATTGACGGAGCCTGAGACTTAACTGTCTAGCTGAAAATCATACCACCCAAACCTGCACTGCTCAACACAGCCAGGCTCGATGACCGGATTGCTAAACGAGACGCGCGGCTTCTTCCGCTTGAATTTCATTAGCCACTTCGCGAATTACGTTACGAAACCATTTATGCGCAATATTGTGATGCAGCAATGGACTCCAAACCATATGTAGCTCGATCTTTGGTATATCGAATGGTGCAGGCAAAATGGCTAAATTGTCGAAATGATCAACCAAATGGGTAGATCGTGTCGCCACGGTCGCAATTAAATCTTGTTGTTGGGTAAGTTGGATTGCCGAAATGTAGTGCCGCGTATACACCGCAATTTTGCGCCGCTTACCGACGTTGTCCAGCGCTATATCAACCCAACCCAGCTTCTGAATATCATCAGGATTAACACCAGTCGCGACCCCCATGCCCGTTTTATTGACCCAAACATGACTGGCTTTTAAATATTTCTCAAAATCGAAATTCTTACGCAACGGGTTATCTTGCCGCATGACGCAGGAAAAGTCATCTTGCCACAACACCGACAAATGCAGAGATTGGGGAAGTTGGTCAAACCGATTGATAACAAGGTCGACATTGCCCAATTCAATATCTTGAAACGTTACATCACTAGGCGTCAGAATATCCAGAGCGGTATCCGGGGCTTCTTCCGCCATACGTGTACGCACTCTAGGTAACAACGTGGTTTCAGCATAGTCACTCGCCATAACTCGAAACAAGCGCTTACTATTAGTGGGGTCAAACTCAATAGTTGGTTGAACGAACAACTCTATTTGCGACAAGACATTCTGTACCAAAGGCTGTAGTTCCTTGGCTTTGTCGGTTGGCATCATGCCATTGCTGGTACGTACTAGTAGAGGGTCGTTAAACACCTTGCGCAAGCGGCGCAAACCGTTACTCATTGCCGGCTGACTCAAGCCTAAATGCTCAGCGGCTTTAGTTACGTTACCTTCTCGCAACAGCACACTGAAATAGACGAGCAGATTTAGATCAATATTTGAGAGATTCAAGCTATATTCATTAAGTGAATGTATTTCCAAAAATCATAACTGAAAATGATTTATATGCAAGCCCCGATTTAAACTCGCCAACGCTAAGGGCAAGTGCTTCCCACGCTAATCGACGTTTTTATGAGATACACTTAATAGCCCTTGTTTGTCAGCCCTTGGTGATTCGCATTACATTACTCAGCAACTCACCAAGCTGTTCTGCGTTGCTGATAGAAAGCGTCAACAGCACAGTGGATACAACAACCAATATCATCCATCGAATATCGTTTTTCATAGCTCTGTCACCGCTCACCTTATGCATATTCAGTCTCACCAGTTCTCGCCAACGTCTAACTTCAAATCAAGATTTAAAAATCTATCCGAGCAAACTTAAGTTACTGTGACTTCGGCGCCTAATCGACGTCACAAATACACAACAATAGTGCCGCCGACGCCAGATTCCTCTCATCAAGTCGATACCTTGCCTAGACAAACATGCCGGTTAAAGCGACATGACGATGTTTTTTGCAAAAAAAAAGAGCAGCCCGTAGGCTGCTCTTCTATTCAAACCGCTTTGTAAACGTTAGTTAGAGAATTCAGGATACGCTTCCATGCCACACTCTGACATATCGACGCCTTCAAACTCTTCCTCTGCAGAAACTCGAATACCCATAGCCAACTTGATTACGTACCAAACAATCAAGCTTGTTACAAATACCCAAACAAAAATCGTTGCTGCACCGATCAACTGACCACTAAAACTGGCATTCTCGCCGTTAGTTACTGGCACCAGCATTAATCCCAATAGACCGACCACACCATGAACCGATATCGCGCCAACGGGATCATCGATTTTCAACTTATCCAAAGTCAAAATGGCAAACACAACCAGTACGCCACCCATGCCACCAAACAGGGTTGCTTGCAATGCTGTGGGCGTAGAAGGTTCAGCAGTAATTGCGACTAAGCCAGCCAACGCGCCGTTCAGCGCCATGGTCAAATCAGCCTTACCAAACAAGATGCGCGCAACAATCAACGCAGCGATCAAACCACCAGCAGCCGCAGCGTTAGTGTTCATGAAGACAACAGCGACTGAGTTCGCACTCTCGACAGTCGCGGTAGCCAATACTGAACCGCCATTAAAACCGAACCAGCCCATCCATAAAATGAATGTTCCTAACGTTGCGATCGGCAAGTTAGCACCTGGAATCGCTTTAGGCTTGCCATCGGCTGAATATTTGCCAGCACGAGCACCTAGCAGCAGCACACCCGCAAGGGCCGCTGCAGCACCCGCCATATGGACGATACCAGAACCTGCGAAGTCAGAAAAATTACGATCGCCAAGCGTGTACATGCCGAATACAGCTTCGCCACCCCAAGTCCAGCTGCCTTGCATTGGGTAAATAAAGCCAGTCATCACAACAGCAAATACAAGAAACGCCCAGAGCTTCATGCGCTCAGCGACAGCACCTGACACGATAGACATCGCGGTTGCGACGAATACAACTTGAAAAAAGAAGTCAGCTGATGGCGCATAAGTAGCAGGCTCTTCTGCTCCGGCAACGCCGTCACCAACGATACCGCTGAGGAACCACGTAAATTCGTCCCCGCCATACATGATTGAGTAACCACAAATCATGTACATGGTACAAGCTACCGCGTATAAGGCGACATTTTTGGTTAAAATCTCTGTGGTGTTTTTAGCTCGAACTAAACCGGCCTCGAGCATCGTAAAGCCAGCGGCCATCCACATTACTAGCGCGCCACAAATTAGGAAGTAAAAGGTGTCAAGCGCATACGAAAGTTGAAAAATTTGGTTTTCCATGATGTTGTCTCTCTATTCTTTAGAGTTTGAATTAGGGGCTAAATCGCTTCTTCGCCGGTTTCACCGGTACGAATACGGATAACTTGACTAAGTTCCACTACGAAAATCTTTCCATCACCAACTTTGCCGTTGTTAGCAGATTCGGAAATCACCTCAACGGTTTGGTCTAGCATGCCGTCTGACACCGCCACCTCTATTTTTATTTTTGGCATGAAATCGACGTTATATTCAGCACCTCGATATAGTTCTGTATGGCCTTTCTGGCGTCCAAAACCTTTAACTTCAGTAACAGTCATGCCCTGAATCCCGATGCCAGCAAGTGCATCGCGCACATCATCGATCTTAAATGGTTTAATAATTGCTGTGATTAGCTTCATAGCGCTTCACCTTTTTTTGTTGTTAAGATTTCGGCTCTTGCAGATGGAGCAGCGCAAGCCGTGATTAGTTTATTGAATCAGATGTCCGAGACGTCGATTCACCGCCTAACAATGATCCAATCTTTTAACTAGATAATTGCCCCAACACCGACGATTGATGCTGATGGATCAGAGTAAGCAAGAGGCGTGCCAACACTACAATTAGCGATTTTCATGCCGTATAGCGCTAGGTACTGAAGGTATTCCAGCCCGAATTCACCATCAATCGACAATTGATGCACCAAATAATTGCATTCTACAATTTCACTGCACCACATTAGCGCACAATTAGCGGAAAGCGTTAAACAATAAGCACTCATTCCTTCTATTAACCACCAAAATGCAAACAGATATTTTCAAATTCCATGTTGGCACAACTCTTGCTTTGACCAACTCGTCACACTATTTAGTTTGATGACTTCGATTAACAAAACCTATATTCCTAGAAGAAATACGAGAGGACAATATGAAAAACTCATTAAAAGCAGTTTCAGCTTCCATCCTGGCCGCCGCGATTTTAGCGCCTACTGCGCAAGCAGAAATTAGCGCCAACGTCGCTCTCACCTCTGACTACGTGTGGCGCGGCATATCGCAGAACCAAGAAGATCCAGCCATTCAAGGCGGCTTTGACTATGCTCATGATTCTGGTTTCTATATCGGCACATGGGGATCCAATGTGAATTTCGGTGGTGCTAGCACCGAACTCGATGTATATGCCGGCTGGTCAACTGAACTAGAAAGCGGTGTAGGTCTTGACTTCGGAATCATCGAATACACTTATCACGGCAGCGATGTCGCCAGCGACTTGAACTTTACTGAGTATTACGCAGGCATTAGTTATGCAGGCTTTGGAGCATTGTACTCAGTTGGCGACGAACTAGATGATCAATGGGAAATCAGCTACGGCTATGACTTTGAAAATGGTTTATCGCTTGCTGCTGCTTATGGCGACTACACGTTAGGTGATGACTACCAATATTTCTCTGTCGGCGGATCAATGGAAGTCGGCGGTGTTGGACTAGACTTAACGTTCTACTCAACCGACACTGAATTGGTAGACGACATTCCTGATGCAGATGATCGCTTGGTATTTACTATTTCGAAAGAATTCTAAGCCTTAGCCATATCATTTAGACACAAAAGGCCGCTCCTAGAGCGGCCTTTTTTTGCATTCTATCTGTCTCCAGCACGGCAAGGACTCACAATCGACTCCATAGATAGAGCCAATCACCGGCGAAGATAAATCACGGTACAGATAAAATGCTTAGAATAAAGCGTAATTTGAGTTTACTGCCATCCAAGATATTGAATGACTAGTAGCGGTCCTAACCTTACTAACCTAACAGTACAGTCTAGTTAGACAATATAGCCACGACTTCGTCGATTTCTGAGATCAGTTCCGCTACGACTTGGCGTTTAACCTGTGTAGTCGGTGTAGATTGACCGCCAGCTTCCATTTCGATTTGATTCTTTGCGCCACTGATAGTGAAGCCTTCAATATATAAAAGACTTCTAATTCGGCGAATAAGCTGAACTTCGTGACGCTGATAGTAACGGCGATTACCACGGCGTTTGACAGGGTTTAGCTGAGAAAACTCTTGCTCCCAATAACGCAACACATGCGGTTTGACCATACACAACTCACTAACTTCGCCAATCGTAAAATACCGTTTACTCGGTATCGGCGGTAGAGTTGCATTATCCCCTTGGTCTAACATTGTAAATTAATCCAATTACGTGCCTTGTTATAGTGATGACTGGAGTTTATCAGCTCGACCCGTCTCTCGTACAGAGCAAACACCATAAACTAATTATTTTTCATTAACTTCCGAGAGTTTACTAGATGTTTCTCAGACCCATTCTTGGTTTCACCACATTCAAGTTCTCAGTGAAATCGTCAGCTGACTGTTTAGAGCCGCTGACTTTATAAACTCTCTCGAAACCAATGAAACTCAAACGCTACTTAAACAGCGCCTTAAGGTTAGCTGCATTTCGCTCAATTCCTTCCTTGAGTTTTTGACTCGCCTTGAAAGTTACGACTCGCCTAGCTGAGATTGGTATTTCTTCACCAGTCTTCGGGTTTCGGCCAGGCCGTGCAGGCTTATCTCGCAGGCCAAAATTACCAAACCCAGACAGCTTAACTGACGAACCCTCTTCTAGGGCTGCTTTTATTGATTCAAAAAACTGCTCAACAAACTCCTTGGACTCTCGCTTGTTCAAGCCAAGTTCTTCGTGCAAGGAAACTGCTAATTCTGCTTTGGTAATTGCCATAAAATAACCCTCTACTGGAATTTAAACTCCAAATCTAACTAACTACCTAATTAACTAACTATTTAACTACGCAGTCGTGCCCCAAATTCACTCTCTAACACGGAGTGAGCTTTCCCCATCAACTTTTCAGCTTCATCATCAGTCATGGTTCGGTCGGTGTGACGCAACTCAAAACTAAGTGACACGCTTTTACTATCATCGCCGACACCGTCACCGCGATAAACATCAAACACGTCGACCCTAGTCAATACTTTGCCAAGTGCTTGCCCAACGGCAAACGACAATGCCGAAACAGCAACGGCCTCATCAACAATCACTGATAAATCACGCTTTATGCTTGGAAAGCGAGAAATAGGAGTAAATACTGGTTTTTCTGCATCTAACGCATTATCCAACACGAGTTCAAATGCAAAAACATTGCTCACCCCATAGTGTTTTTCCAAACTGGGATGCAATCGACCCAACCAACCAATCTCAACAGCATCTTGCGCTGCGCCATTGGCCGCAACTTTTCCATTGATTAGCTCACCGCTTGTCGCTCTTACGATCTTAGCTTGCTGACCGGGATGCAACGCAACGCGAGTACCAAGCTCAAATATAATGGGCTTTGTATGGCCGGTCAAGGACAGCACAGCTTGCAAGTCTGACTTAACGTCATAAAAATCAACGTTTTGCGTACCACTAACACCCCATTGCGCAGGCTTAGAAGGCCCGCAGAGCACACCAGCAAGCCGTTGTACTTCGCGATACTGCGCGCCATCATGATGATAACTAGCGCCAATTTCAAAGAAACGCACTCGCTCACGCTGGCGATTTACATTGAACTGCAGGGCATTCATCAGGCCGGGCACCAAACTAGTACGCATGACCGACATATTTTCGGCCAATGGGTTAGCTAATTTAACCGGAGTTTCATCATCAAATAACGACTGACTCTTGGCATCGATAAAGCTATAGGTGATGGCCTCTCGATAATCCCGCGCAACCAGTGATTGCCGAACCTGACGCGTACCAATTGAGGACTCTGACGCTGTTTGACTGCGAGGCGCAATACGCGGCATAGCAGTGGGAATACTATCGTACCCCTTAACTCGAGCCACTTCTTCGACCAAGTCGGCTTCGCGTTCTATATCAAAACGATAACTTGGAGGAACTACCGACCATTCACCTTCATTGATCGCTACGTCATCGGCAATGCGTGCGAGAATGCTTGAAACATCAGCTTGCTCCAAAGGCATGCCCAGCAGGCTGACTAAGCGATCTAATCGCAATTTAACCGGCGGTTTAATCGGCAACCCAGATTCGCACTGTTGACGAGCAGTTAGACCCGCCTGACCACCGCAAATTTCTAATATTAGTTCTGTGGCTCGCTCAATTGCCATAGCCGGCAACAAAGGATCTACCCCGCGTTCAAATCGTTGCGAGCTCTCGGTATGTAAACCATAACGTCGGGCGGTACCTGCCACTGCTTTTCGCGTAAAATGGGCGGCTTCGAGTACGATATCTTGTGTACCCTCACCAATAGCGCTATCGGCACCACCCATCACACCCGCAATAGCTATCGGTCCAGCGGAATCAGCAATCACCAATGTGTCCGCTGTCAGCGACGCTGAGGAGTCATCAAGCAAAGTGAACTGCTCCCCTTCCGTCGCTAGGCGAACGGTGATGCCACCATCGAGCTTATTCAAGTCGAAAGCATGCATCGGTTGACCTAGCTCCAACATCACGTAATTCGTAATATCCACGATCGCGCTAATCGGTCGCACACCAGATCGACGCAGACGTTCTTGCATCCATAACGGGGTCGTTGCAGCCTGATCCACTCCCTTAACAATTCGACCTAAATAACTCGGGCACAAACTGTCCGCTTCTAGCTGAATGCTGACTTGTTGATCAAGACTACTCTCAACTGGAGAGATATCTAACGGATGATACTGACCATCAGCCAAGACCTTAAGCTCACGCGCCACCCCTTGCACACTAAGGCAATCACCTCTGTTCGGGGTAAGATCGATATCGATCAAGTGATCATCTAATTGCAGGTATTCGTCTACTCGTTGACCGACTTCAGCGTCTTCGTCCAATTCAATCAAGCCGGACGACTCTTCTTCTAAGCCCAGCTCAGATGCCGAGCAAAGCATGCCATGGGACTCGACACCACGAACCTTGGCCTTTTTAATCTTTAAACCATTTGGCAGTTTGGCACCAACCATAGCGACCGCAACCAACAAGCCTTCGCGCACATTAGCCGCTCCACAAACAATATCTAAGACTTGCTCACCAACGTCGACAGTCGTTAGATTCAGGCGGTCCGCGTCAGGGTGCTTTGTCACCGTCAGCACTTTACCGACTAACAACTTATCAATCGGAGCGGAAATAGCCTCAACGGCATCAACCTCTAACCCGGCATTGGTCAGACAATCGGCAATCTCTTGGGCAGTCAAATCGACTTTTACCCAATCGCGCAACCACTGTTCGCTAATGATCATTTGAACTGCTCCAGAAAATTAAGATCGTTATCGAAAAATAAACGTAAATCATCGACGCCATAACGCAACATAGTGAGGCGCTCAACGCCCAAACCAAAAGCAAAACCAGTGTACTTCTCGGAATCGATGCCAACTTTGGCGAACACTTCAGGATGCACCATGCCGCTGCCGAGGATCTCTATCCAACCCGTCTGCTTGCAGATTCGACATCCGCTAGTACAAAAAACACAACTTATATCGACTTCGGCGGACGGCTCAGTAAACGGGAAATAAGACGGCCTCAAACGGATCTTTAAATCGGTTTCGAAAAATTGCTGCAGAAAGTGTGTCAACACACCTTTGAGGTCAGCGAATGAAATCCCCTCATCCACCATCAAACCTTCGACTTGATGGAACATTGGCGTGTGGGTTACGTCAGAATCGCAACGATACACTCGACCCGGCGCAATAATATTGATCGGCGGCTCCTGTTCAAGCATGTAGCGTGCCTGTACCGGAGAGGTATGCGTGCGCAGCAAATAGTCTGCCGGTGACGACTGACCAGAATCGTCCAATGACTCGACATAAAACGTATCGTGCATCGCGCGAGCCGGATGCTCTGGCGGAATATTCAATGCTTCAAAGTTATGAAAATCATCCTCTATTTCAGGCCCAGTAGCCACACCAAACCCCATTGCCACGAAAATATCTTCGATACGCTGCATGGTCCGTGTAACTGGATGAATTCCGCCAGCGCCAATACCACGACCTGGCAAGGTTATATCAATAGACTCCGCGGCAATGGCAGCGGCCAAGGCTTGCGCATCAAGCGTCGCCTTTCGCAGGTTGAGATATTCAGCAACCTGTTGTTTTACATGATTAATGCGATCGCCAAATGCAGGACGCTCGGCCGGTGGAAGACTACCGATTTGTTTTAACTGGCTAGTCAAAGCACCTTTCTTACCGAGATAGTGCACGCGTAATTGCTCTAACTGATTAGGCTCTAACGCCTCGTCAATCGCCCGCTTTGCATCTGCCAGTAAGGCATCTAATGTTCCGTCTTGTTGTTCCATCATCGCAGTTTTACTTCGCTTAATGATAAAAAAGGAAGGCCTAGGCCTTCCTTTTATAGGGATCCAAATTCTGCCTTAACAGAATCTATGCAGCCAATGCAGTCTTCGCTTTTTCAGCAAGTTGTGCAAAAGCAGCTGAATCATGTACAGCAATATCCGCTAATACTTTACGATCTAACTCAATACCCGCTTTCATCAAACCATTGATAAAGCGGCTATAGTTCATACCGTTAATTTTCGCAGCCGCTGAAATACGCGTAATCCACAGACGACGGAACTGACGTTTGCGTTGACGACGGTCACGATATTCATATTGACCAGCACGGGTAACAGCCTGCTTAGCAACACGAAAGACGTTCTTATTACGTCCACGGTAGCCTTTTGCTTGGCTGATGACTTTTTTATGTTTGGCTCGGGCGGTAACACCGCGTTTTACTCTAGGCATTTTCTATCTCCAAAAAAGAACCCATTGGTTCTTCTTAAAATCTCTAATGATCTAATCGATCTATGGGTAAACGCGTTATGCGTATGGCAACATGCGTTGGATCAACTTAGCATCACAAGGCTCAGCCATGGTGCCGTGGCGTAAATGACGTTTACGCTTAGTCGATTTCTTGGTCAAAATATGACGCAAGTGAGATTGAGAGCGTTTGAATTTGCCGCTTCCCGTCTTTTTGAAGCGCTTGGCCGCGCCACTGTTACTTTTAATTTTAGGCATAATTACTCCGAGTGTTAACCACCGTTGCCGTTAAAAATTTAGTCGAACAAGTTTAAAAGTTGACTCATCCGACTTCTCAACACCTCAAAACTTGAGGTGACTGCTGAGCTCACGCCCAACACCAAATATTGGTATTGAACGGCCCGACTCTCTGCCCAATCAGCTTAAATTGACTGGACCAGAGAAAATTTCTGCTACTTCTTTTCTGCTACTTCTTACTAGGACCAAGCACCATAATCATTTGCCGGCCCTCTAACTTAGGGTACTGCTCAACACCGCCGTAATCCACTAAGTCTTTTTCGACTCGCTTCAACAAAGCGATGCCTAAATCCTTATGTGCCATTTCGCGCCCGCGGAAGCGGATTGTTACTTTGGTCTTATCACCATTCGCCAAGAAAGCCTTTAACTTTCCGACCTTGATATTGTAGTCACCAATGTCGGTGCCAGGACGAAACTTAATCTCTTTGACCTGCGTCTGCTTCTGATTCTTGCGCGCAGCAGCTTTTCGCTTACTATCTTCATACAAGAACTTACCATAATCCATCACACGGCAAACTGGAGGGTCTGCATTTGGTGATATTTCTACTAGATCTAGGCCGGCTTTTTCAGCCATTTCTAATGCGGTGGCACGGTCAACGATACCAGCTTGCTCGCCGCTCGCGTCAATCAGTCGGACGGTTGGCGCCGTAATGTTATCGTTCAGGCGCTGCTTCTTTTTAGTGACTATGGTAATACCTCAATGCTAATTAATAAAATACTGTCGTGTCTCACGAGTGGGAAACATTTCAGCCTTATAGGGCGCGAATTTTAAGACGTAAACTCAGCATCCTCAAGGGGTATAGCCCCTAAAGATGAGAAAAAAGTCATTAACCTTGATAAAAAGTCATTAACTTGAATGAAAACGTCATTAACTTGAATAAAAAAGTCGTTAACTACGATTAAATCGACCGCAACCCAGACTAAATCAAGCCCAAACTCGCACCAACCTTCGCCAGCATTCAACCTCAGCACAGCAGCAACACAACAAAGCGTGTCAAGCCATCAGCCCTAACCGGACAATAAAAAGCGCCAAATAACAGGTATTTAGCGCTCTCTGTTTTTTCCGAACTATGGAAATCAGCCAACTTACCCAACCAAGGTCGAGCATCTGACTTTTGGTATTCTGGTAGACGCGATTGGATTCGAACCAACGACCCCCACCATGTCAAGGTGGTGCTCTAACCAACTGAGCTACGCGTCTAAAATTCTAGGAGCGCGACCATATCAAACAGCGTGATTGGTTTCAATATGTTTTAACAAATAGTTTTCCATCAAGGTCAGAATTACTCACCTATGTATCAGGACAAACTGTCAAACTATGTCACATTGTGCCCGCATCAATTGTAATTATTCTGGCAATCGGGATACTAAGGGTCATCAAGTCGACTCACCCGAGTCCACAGAATTTCATACAGATAGAGGAAAAAAACATGGATTTAATGGAAATGGCAACTAGCATGCTTGGTGCAAAATTGGGCGGTTCGGCGGACAATAATAGCAACGAGCTAATTCAATCAGTCATCGGCAACCTAATGGGCGGTTCAGGCGGACAAGGCATAGACTTGGGCTCAATCGTCGGCAACTTGCAAAACAGCGGTCTTGGCGATCTAGCAGCATCATGGTTAGGCGATGGTAACAATGAAGGCATCTCTTCTTCACAGCTAGAGAGCGTATTTGGTTCAGACAAAATTGCCCAAGCGGCACAACAGCTTGGCACAGATCAAAGCGAAGTTCTAAAAGGACTACAAGACATGTTGCCACAATTGGTAGACAAGTCTTCAAGTGGCGGCAGTTTGTTGGACTCTGTGGGCGGTCTAGGCGGACTGGCTAGCATGGCCAGCAAATTCCTAAAGTAGGACTACTTCCCAGACGGTTAGTATTCAATGCGGTGCGCTCCATTCATAGAGTGCGCCGCATCTTACCCATCTTTGCCCCACCCAATTTGATTTACCCCTCCCTTCGCTTATTCATTAGCTAGCTCGATAACATCACCACATCCATTTGCACACCTAGCGACTTACCTGTCGCGAGTAGAGGATAGTTAGCGCAAATCAGTCTTATATTATAGACTACTCACAATCGCTAGCAGCTACTCCAACATCACCTTAATGTCCTGCTAGATCCGTCCACTAAACAGGAATAACTATGAATCTTGCAAACAAGGTCCTAATTGCACTCGTGCTCGGCATCATTGCCGGCTTTTTAATCAACGCATCTGGCGCCGCAAGCATCGGTTGGGTCGACGCCTATGTCGTCAATGGCGTCTTTCACGTAGCGGGCAAGCTATTCTTTAATGCGCTACAAATGTTGGTTGTGCCATTAGTCCTGTTTTCATTGATTCCCGGCATCGTTGGGATCGGCGATATCCGTTTGTTAGGCAAGGTCGGTACTAAGTCGTTCGCGCTTTACATTGCGACAACCGCCATCGCCATTTCGTTGGGCATCGCGCTAGCCGTCACGTTCGGAATTGGCCAAGGTATGGAAATACCGGTCGGCGACGCTTTTGCCGGACAAGCGGCCGCTCGCAGCTTTATTGAAGTCCTCATTGGAATTGTGCCAAAGAACATCATCTCCGCGATGGCCAATGGAGAAATGCTGGCGATTATATTTTTTGCGATCTTTTTCGGCATAGCGCTGTTGATTAAAATCAATCAATCCCGTGAATTGGTAAATCTTATCGAGCAGCTTAATCGCGTGATTATGCAGATGGTCGAAATGGTTATGTGGTTTGCGCCGTATGCGGTTTTCTGCCTAGTTGCTAAAGCCGTAGCCGAGCTCGGCTTTGATATCGTAGTTAACCTTGGCGGCTATTTTGCGACGGTGATGCTGGCTCTCATACTGCATGCTTTTGTCACACAAATGGCAATCTTAAAGCTATTCACCGGCCTAAGCATCCGCACGTTCCTTAGCAAAATTCGCGCAGTTCAGATATTTGCATTCAGCACATCGAGTTCCGGCGCAACAATCCCAGTAACCTTACGCACCGTTCAAGAACGCTTAGGAATTGATCGAGCGGTTTCATCGTTCACCATTCCATTTGGCGCCACCATTAACATGGATGGCACCGCGATTATGCAAGGGGTAGCAACAGTGTTTGTAGCAAATCTATACGGCATTGAGCTGGGCGTGGCTGGCTATGTCACAATCGTGCTGACCGCAGTCCTAGCATCGATTGGAACGGCAGCGGTTCCCGCTGTTGGGCTCGTTATGCTTACCCTAGTATTCAAGCAAGTCGGGCTACCGATTGAAGCGATTGGCATCATTCTAGGTATTGACCGAATAGTTGACATGACGCGTACTGCCGTCAATGTCACTGGCGACGCAGTCATTACCACCATCGTGGCAAAGAGCGAAAACAAGATGGACTTAAGTGTCTACAACGACCCCAATGCAGGTGAAGTGCACGAGGTTCATATAGAAGACGTTACCCCAAGCAAATAATCTTCACCGCTCAGAAGCGTTGCTCCGGCAAACGCATTCGAACATCAAAAAAGGCCGCTCAAACTCACATCTGAGTGGCCTTTTTCGTTTCAAATCAAACGTTATTTAATGCAAACTTTAGATGCCTAACGACGTGTATGAATCTCGGATGCGCTCAATCGCAATCATCATTGCGGCTGTGCGCAGATCGGGGATACGCGGATCGCTGTGCCATTTAGCACTAATCACTTGATATCCTTCACGCATCACATCATCTAAACCTGATCGCACCAAATCCAATTCCGTGGGGCCTTGAATAATCCGCGCTAGCAAACGTTCAGGGAACTTAGCGCCGGTCATTTCTTCAACCGCCGCAACCATATCCATGGTTTGACGCTCGTGCTGGCGACGCTGCATACGCCCAAAACGAATGTGACCGATATTCTTTACCCATTCGAAATAAGACACGGTCACACCACCCGCATTGGCGTACAAGTCGGGAATAATCAAACAACCACGATCTCGCAACATTTCATTGGCGGTGAAGGTAATCGGACCGTTAGCCGCCTCAATAATAATGTTCGCTTTAATGTCATCCGCATTCTCTTTGGTGATCACGCCTTCTAATGCAGCGGGGATAAAAATATCGCAATTGCAGGTCAGAACACTATTCGAGTCATTGGTAAAACCCTTGAAACCCTTAACCCCACCAGTCTCGTGGATATGTTTGTGCAAACCATCAACGTCGATGCCATCTTCATCATAGACCGCACCATCTCGCTCCATCACACCGATGATCAAAGCATCATCCTCCTGTGACAAAAACTGCGCCGCATGGTAGCCAACATTACCTAGGCCCTGCACCACAATCCGCTTGCCGGCTAAGGTGCCAGACAGACCAGAGTGCTCAATATCTTGGGGATGCCGAAATGCTTCTTGTAGCGCGTATTGCACGCCACGACCAGTTGCTTCGACACGCCCACGAATCCCCCCTTTGCTGACCGGCTTACCAGTAACACATGCCCAGGTATTCAACTCGTTAGGATTCAGTCGCTTGTATTCATCAGCCATCCAAGCCATTTCTCGTTCACCGGTTCCCATATCAGGAGCTGGAACATTTTGCGCTGGACTGATCAAATTACGCTTAGCAAGCTCTTGCGTGAAACGACGCGTAATACGCTCTAATTCATGCGGCTCCCATTCGTTAGGATCAATCACCAACGCGCCCTTCGATCCACCAAACGGTGCCTCAACAAGAGCGCATTTATAGGTCATCAAAGCGGCTAGTGCCTCAACCTCATCTTGGTCGGCATATGGCGAATAGCGAATTCCCCCTTTTACCGGCTCACGGTGCTCTGAATGCACTGAGCGGTAACCAACGAAGGTATAAAGCTTATTACGCAAGCGAACCCCAAAACGAACAGTGTACGTGGAGTTAGCGACCTTAATCTTATGCCGCAAGTCATCGGGAATACCGACTAATTCTGCAGCTTGGTCAAACATCCTCTCTACGGAGGATAAAAAGTCCTGGTTTCGTGTATTCATTTTTCCTCCTGAAAGGAACATGGATCAAGTATTTTCGTGGATTTCTTGGTGTCAGCGCCAAGCGTACAGAAATTCAGAATACGCTTCTAGCGCTGCACCAATTTCAGTTCGACTTGTCTCTGACATAAGCCTTGTATCCGCAATTTCGTCTTGTTACAAGCGAAATATCTCAGAAGCATTGATATCAGTCTTATTGTCCAAATACGAGGTGAAAAACCGCAGAGACTGAACATATTTGAGCGTACCGAAAGCACTTTTCAATGTGCTCATTCTGGTTACTGACATTATTAATACACTTGGCTAACTAAAAATTTAGTATCCCTTTCAAGTACCAAGATCCACCTTCATAATTAGCCGCAGTTCGACGAGGATATTGCAGTCCGACTTCTTGACGATTTGCAAAGACTCCGTCATCAGCAATTTCATCGACGTATGAATCAAACAAGTTCGACACACCCAACACTAGCTCGAACTCATCGCTGTACTGCCAACCCAACTCGGCATCAACAAATACAATCGGCTCAATTTTTGCACTGCGATCTCCGGGTAGTCCGTTGATCATTCCGCGTTCATCAAAATGCGATCCATAGTAGGCGGCACGCAGCAATAAATTAAGGTTCTCTCGCAACGACGTATTGGCAGACAAGGTAAAGCGGTCATCCGGATAATTATTTTCAATATCCTCAATGGTTGAAGCACTCACTGGATTAATACCAGCTACCGGCGTCTGCCCACTCACTTTAATTTCGTTGTGCGCGTAGGCAAAGGTCAGCGTGGTATTGGTGGTGTCACCCCAATCAAAACTGCCGTTCAGTACCACGTCAGCGCCTTGATGCTCAATATCTAAGGCATTGGTATAAAACGACAATGTTCTTCCATTAGCGCCCAATATGGGAATGTCGCCGGTACGGTAAATACGATCTTCAACATCGACACGATAAAAGTCCACCGTCAAATCCCAAGCACTACCCAACGATGTAGTGAAACCAAAACTCAGATTTGTGGAGACCTCCTCTTTGAGCTCGGTACCTCCGGCATCACGAGCAGCAGCTGAATTCGCCGGCACCAAGCCTTCTTCAATTTGAGATCCTGTGCGGCCGTCAAAGGTGGTGATGACCGAAGAAATATTTGCTTGACCAGGGGTCGGTGCATGAAAGCCGGTCGATATCGCTCCTCGCAATGTCATCGCTTGATTTAGGTTATAGCGTGTCGCGATCTTACCGTTTGCCGTACCACCGAAATCAGAAAAATTCTCGTATCTCAACGCATACTGCATCAACCATCGGTCAGAAATATCATGCTCAAGATCGGCGTAAACGGCGACGTTATCTCGGTCAAAAGAACCGGCACTCTCTAAACTAGGAGAACTGAACCCACTTGGCCCCTCCCCGACCAACGAATTCGCGTCGCCCGGCACCAAGGTAAACGTCTCTTCGCGATACTCAACACCATAAGACAACGAAACTAAGTCAGTTATCTGAGTGGAGAAATCAACGCCAATATTAATCTCTTCTTGTTGATAGGCACCTACGTCAAAATCTCGCACCGCGCTGCCATCTGCCAATAATGGCAGGCTTGGATTCAAGGTGTTAAACAAAAAGTAGTCCAATTTGTTTTTACCGTAACCCCAACTAAAGTCAAAAATACTGCCCCCCGTAAACTCGCCACGCAAACCGCTTACCAAACTCATATCCGTCTGCTCACCGTCCAGATATGGGGTATAGCCAGCAGGCAACGCGTCGAGCAAGCCTAAGTCTGAAATGGAAGGATGTGACACGTCACGGTAAAAAAAGCGGTAACGACCATGTGTGTCCGCATAGTTCCCAAACGCGTAAAGTTCCGCACCATTAGCGAGATCATAACCACTATTTACGAACAAGCGTGAGCCCGACGATTCCGGCCGCCCCCAGGTTTGCGTAAACGGAGCATCACCAAAAGGTGAATCGGCACCAACACCGGACACCCCAGCATCAATCAGCGCTTGGGTATCTGGGCGGATCACTCCGCGCGACAAAGCCTCATTATCTACCACCTCTAAACTGGCGTTCAAAAACCCATAATCACCAACACCAAAACCTAAGTTAGCTGCGACTTTGGTACTCATTTCGCCATCATAAAACTGTCCGTAGGCGGCTCGTATCTGGCCGCCTTCACGAGCATCGCGCAGATCAAAATTTATAACGCCAGCAATAGCATCAGAGCCGTATTGCGCAGCCGCGCCATCGCGCATTATCTGAACATTTTTTAGAGCAATACTTGGGATCATCGCCACATCAACACCGTGCGATCCGTTGCCAGCCGCGGGCGCAAAAAAATGTACCAGCGCCGAGCGGTGTCTACGTTTACCATTAACCAGCACTAGGGTTTGGTCTGGTGACATGCCTCTCAAGGAGGTGGGGCGAACAAAGGCACTACCATCGCCCGTCGCAGGTGTCGCATTGTAGGATGGAACGAGATTTTTTAGGCTATCGGTAATATCAGCTCCGTTGCCAAGTGCCGAAAACTGCTCAGCGGAGATAACATCAACGGGAACTGGCGAGCCAGTGATCGAACGGGCCTTAGCACTGCGACTACCCAAGATTACTATTTCTTCCACGGAATCACTTAACTCTGGCTCATCAGACTGCGTGGCGCTGTTAGAATCCGCAGTGACTACCGCCAACTTTATCGTGCTAAAACGCCGAGGTTCATTAGCGGCCGTTATAGTTGACTCATCAATCTCCTGACTCAAATCGTCACCCGTCGGCTCGGCCAAATCCCCTACATCACCGAGTCCAGTGCTCAATACAATGTTTGTGCCCGACAACATTAATCGCAACCCATTGTGAATTGTAAAACGGCCGTGGAGCGGGCGAGTTTTGAATTTCTTAACTTCCTGGTACGGGAACAACAGAGTCAAGTCGGCTTGCCGAGCAAACCGAGTAAGCGCCTTATCGGCGGAGAGTCGTGGAATACTAAAGTAAAACTCCTCATCACCATCACGCTCAGCAGCCATAGAGGCTGTTGACGCGGAGAGAAAGAGTACCAAGAAGACCCAACCAGACAGTTTTGAAAAACGAGTCATGGCGGGAATTTTACTCAGTTTTCTACCGCTCTTCTATAGTTAGAAGTGAGTCCTTGCAATCCACCGTCAATCAGACACCGCTAGAGAAGAGTGAAAGTCGAACCCGTTATTCCACTAATTAGGTCTAAAAATCAAGCCTATCCGATACTAACCTGGAAGTTTGGAAAGTAAAATTTGATCACCGTCACGTCGGCTAGCGACACCAAAATTCTGCTGCAGCACCAACAACAACTGGTCAAGGTCACCAGTTTTGAAGTATCCGCCAACCGGAATTTCGGCCAAACTGGGATCGGTGATTTTGAAAGAAAGTGAGGTATAACGATCAATCTCTCGAACCACCTCCGAAAGCGGTTCGCCATTAAACACCACGAATCCATCACGCCAAGCAAGTGATGCCGACGGGTCGTCTTCGGTAGAAATTTTCGGCTGATTATTACGCACCACAACCCGCTGCCCAGGGATTAATAACACGTCAGCGTAATAAGCTGCCTTAGTGCTCGGCGCACGATTTACCAGCACCTTACCCTCAGTGACAATAACCTCCATTGAATGCTCCCCAGTATTGTCGACGCTGAACGCGGTACCGACCGCCGTAACCCGATCTTCACCAGACTCAACTACGAAGGGCTTCTTGGCATTCTTAGCTACATCAAAAAACACCTCACCCTTTATCAACTCTATGTGGCGTTCACTCGCTGAATATTCAACCGCAACTTTGGAGTCTGTATTGAGCTGCATTAAACTACCATCGCTCAACGCAAATGTCGTGGTTTCGCCAACGGCCGTTTGATAATGGCGAATGATTCTAGGCGGCTTGAGCTGCGCTGTACTATTGGCGGCCGAGTCCGCAAACGAATTAGCTCCACTTGGTAGCCAAGACCATAAACCAATCACACCAATAGCCAGAATGACTGACGCGGCTAGCGCACTACCCCAGCCACCCGCGTGTGGAATAGCCGTTTGAACCGGCTCGACAGGCGCATCTACACAAATATCAGCCATTGGCATGAACTTAGACAGAGGCTTGAGCACATCCAGCAGATCCCACATAGACGCACATTTCACTAAGGCTTCGCCATGCAAACTCGATTGCTCTAGCCAGCAACTCAATTCGCGTTCCTCGTGTGCAGACAAACCGCGATCAATTTTCGCAATCCAGAGTGCTGCGCCTTCTGTCACATCGGTGTGACTCGGGAATTGTAATGTATTCATACCTTACTCTACTTACCGTCGCGACCGCCATTGGCCGACTTAAATGCTTTAACCGTCGCGACATTGCGAGGTACATGCTCTTGTTGCGCTGCATAGTGTTGCATCGTGCGCAACAAGCCCTTAGCGACATGTTTTTCCACCGTGCTTTCACTAATTCCTAGTTTTTCCGCGATCTCACGCTGCGACAAACCGTATACTTTCTTTAAAATAAACACCTTGCGGCACTGAGCTGGCAACTCGCTTACCGCCTCACAAAGAAAGCCAAAGTCTTCTCGATTCATCACCAACTGCTCGGTTTGGCTAGCGAACTCATTGGCGTTAAAAGACGGAGCAGTCTCATCGGAACGCTCGTCAATCGCCGCATCACAATCTGCTCGCTGCGCCACCGCTATCTGCCGATTAGCCAAACGAAGAGCGGTCTTAACCATAAAGGCCTTGGGAAAGTTTATTTCCTGTTTCAACGACGCTTGATAAGTATTGATGTAAGTGTCCTGCAAAATATCTTCAATGTCCTGCAATGAGGCGCGCGGACGAATTTTCCGCAACAAGGATGAAATCACTCGTCGGTATTTTAGAAACTCGGTGGTTATTGTTTCAGCCATAGCGACTCTATTTAACTCCCCACCACACTAAAATAATCAAACACAAGGCGATCACCAAGTACCGCAACAGCATCGGGTCAACTTTCAACAACGCTCTAGCACCCAAGCTTGCGCCAATAAACTGACCAATCATCATGGCACCGCCGACAATCCATAACACCTTACCGAAATAAACAAACACCACCAGTGAGGCAACATTAGTCGCAAAGTTTAGGGTTTTGGCAGTAATAGTCGCTGGCACAATCGCTTGACCGCGTAGTGACACGCCGGCCCAAACAAGAAACGATCCGGTACCTGGGCCAAACATGCCGTCGTAAAACCCGATTGCCGGCACCGCACTTAAACCATAGCCAGCATTCGATAACTTCGGCTCGCGCTCCTCGACCACTTGCTTAGGTGAAAAAACGAAATACAGGGCTATAAGCACCAGCACAATGGGAATAACCACATTCAACACTTCACTGTCGAACATCTGAACTGCTATTGACCCAAATAAAGAGCCAACAAACGCAGCCGCCATCAACCAACGCACGTCGCGAAAAAGAACTTTACGTTGAAGCAGGAGCGTTAACGAGGCCGTACCCGAACCGGCAACAGCCTGTAATTTATTGGTACCTAATGCGAAGATTGGTGGCACACCGGCCGCCATTAATGCGGGAATGGTTAGTAGGCCACCACCGCCGACCAAGGTATCGATATATCCAGCCAGGATAGCAACCAACACCAGCCCCAGCACAGTTAACACGGATAGTTCAAACATTTCCATTAAATCGATACTCGCGCGGCATTACGCATAATAGTGTGGTTGTTAGTAATAGGAGCAATTAGGCAGTGTTATCCGCCATTCGATTACGCCAATAAGTAAAAATAATTTGGGAGCTTTTAACCAGCGACTGGGTCTATACAGTTCAAGCAGCTCAAGAATACCCGAGCCGAATATCACCATGCTACTAAATAGACTCAATCAACAATGAAAAAGTACGCCATTATTCTACTCGTTCTCGTCGCTATTGGGGTTGGCCTGACACTCCAATTAGCCACCCAAGAAAAAGGCTTAGATCAAACCGTATTTCTTCAGACTACTGAGTCGATTCGTAATCTGCAAACGCTAGATAAAAACCTACAGGTTTTGCTAACCCAATCACACCTGAATACCGATAGTAATTCTGAACAGCTCATTGAGCTCAATTATCAAATTAGCGAAGAATTTGACAATCTTCGTTACGATGCACTGTTTGAAGAAATAGAGAGCGATGCGGCTCTGAGCACGGCAATTGAGGAGTTCGAAGCAGAATTCATTCGTCGTGATGAAACTTTACAGAACTATCTGGAGCAAAATCAATCAGCTGCGCTAAGTCTCTCCAAGTTACGTGATCTAAATGCAATTTTACAACAAGATCGCACGCTGATGTCAGCTCCGGCAATTGGAATGGTTTTAGCACATAACCAAAACCAACTGCTCGACCTTGCATTAAATAACGCTCCCAACGCGCCATTAGACCTCAAACCGATCAGCGTTGTTCACGGTGCGGTAACTCAACAAGCATCACTCGTCGCTTACTCGAAAGAGATAAAAGCATTTGCAGATCGGTTAGCAATTAGCCGTACCGCCTATACGAAACTGATAGGCATGGATATAAGCGCCTTGCTCAATCATATCGAAGATCGTTATGTGAGTTACCACAATCAAGCTATCGCCGGATCAAACACACAGCGCAACGGACTGATTGCTTACGGCTTGGTTCTATTGTTGGCGCTGATGTTCTTTGCATGGCAAATCCGACGTAACTATGCATCTTTAGAACAACAAGTCGCCGATCGAACAATGGAAATATCCGCGGCATATGACGAGCTTCGAGAATCTCAAGAGCAGCTAATTCAATCCGAAAAAATGGCATCACTCGGGCAAATGGTCGCCGGTGTTGCCCATGAAATAAACACACCATTAGGGTATGTGAACAGCAATATTGAAACACTCAAGCTGAACTTAAAAGACCTTGATCGAGTCATGGCAACACTCACCTCATTAATCACCGCCGTACAGCGTCCACAACGAGACAACCGGCAAATTAGCCAGCGACTGCTAGCCACCATGGGCGACTACACCGCAGTCGATGCCCCCGAACTTATGGAGGAGAGTCAGCGCTTATTGAATGACGGTCTGTATGGGCTAGCAGAAATTTCCAATCTCATTAGCAGCCTCAAGGATTTTGCCCGCCTTGACCGACAGCAGGTCGAACATGTTGACCTAAACGCCTGTTTAGCCAACGCACTCACAATTGCCAGCAACCCAATTCGCGAGCACAACGTCCAAGTTGAACGACGATTCGCCAAGTTACCGGCAATATCCTGCATTCCATCTAAGTTAAATCAATTATTCCTCAACATTATTACCAACGCCTGCCAAGCAATGCGCGAGTCCGGCGGAACACTTACTATTCGCACATCATTGATTGGTCGTGAAATTTGCATAGCATTTACTGATCAAGGCGTAGGCATGGATGAACTAACCCAGAAAAAAATGTTTGATCCGTTCTTCACGTCAAAAGCAATCGGCGAAGGTACCGGCTTAGGCATGTCTATCGCGTACAAGATTGTTGAAGCTCACAATGCACGTATCACGGTTGAATCGAAGCAACACAAAGGCACGACTATCTCTATATTCTTCCCGACAGCGTTGTCGCAAGCAACTAGCTAAATCAAATAATCGGACACTTAATCATGCTCAATTCTCCTCGAAAATACACGGTCCTATTTGTTGATGACGAACCACGTATCACCAGCGCGCTGAAGGCCATTTTTCGCCGCGAATACGCGGTGCTAACCGCCAACAGCGGAGCACAAGCGCTGCAGATTATGGACTCGAATACGGTCGATGTATTGGTCAGTGACCAACGTATGCCAAACATGCTTGGACACCAATTATTAGCCAAGGCAAGTAAGCGGCACCCTCAGACAATGCGTATTTTATTGACCGGCTTCATGGACAAGCAAGCCATTGTCGATTCTATTAATGATGGTGAAGTGTATCGCTTTATCAACAAGCCATGGAAAAACGACGCAATGCGCGAGGTAATTGCCGAAGCGGCGCTGGCATCAGAAGTAGACGTTGCTAGCACACCGTCAGAAACCGAAAATTCGTCAGCATTAACGTCCCCAACGTCGGCCGACACAGTGCGTCGAATACGTGATCAAGCACTATTAATGATGGAGCAGAAACAAGAAATCCGTCACCAGATCAGGCGTTTCTGCAGTGACCATGACATCATGATCTACGGCACTCAGAGCATCCAACAAGCGGTCGCTGCGGCGACCTCGCGTGATGCTATCGGGGTAGCCGTAATCGAGCTCTCAGACAATACCGCAGCGGCGCTTCAAACAATTAGTTTGCTAAAACAAGCGCGACCGGAACTCATTACGATCGCTCTAACCGAGGACTATGACGCGGCTACGGCTGTTGACCTGATCAATCACGGGCAAGTATTCAAATATTTAGCAAAACCATTGGACATCGGCCGATTTCAGTCGGCAATCGAAAACGCCTTTACTCGGCATCGCTTTCTAAAAACCCAACCAGTTGCGAAACAACGATATCGCGTACAAAAGCCGACTGGGAGGCTCGCCAGCGGTCTGCAAGAACTAGTTAACAAATTCCTCACGACTGCACACTGAGGTTATTCCACTGCCATGAAACATATACGCTTAATGCACATCATTCAACGAAGCCTGCTAATTCTGGCTGTTACTCTGCAGGCCAGTCATGTCATCGCCGCGCAACCTATCTACTCAGGTGGAAAAGAGCGCGCCGCAATCCGCGGATATGACTCAGTCGCTTACTTCACACAAAACAAGCCGGTTAAAGGTTCCACCGATTTCAGCTATGAATATCAGGGCGCCACGTGGTTATTTGCGTCTGAACAAAACCTTGAAGTATTCAAACAAAATCCTGAGCAATATATGCCACAGTATGGCGGTTACTGCGCGTATGCGGTGTCTCGCGGCACCACGGCATCCATCAAGCCCGAATATTTTCAAATCTACCAAGGCAAACTGTATTTAAATTACAGCAAGTCAGTGGCTAAACGTTGGCGAAAAGATAAAGATAAGTACATTCAAGAGGCCAACAAACATTGGCCTCAGGTGTTGGACCGCCGATAACGCCAACTATCCGGTCGACCGAATAGCTAGGTCGGCCTAGGATTTAAAGTAGCCAGCTCGAAGCTCCTCGATGCGATCGCGAGCTTGGGCGGCTTTTTCAAATTCGAGGTTATTGGCCGCCTCATACATTTCTTTTTCGAGAGCTTTCATCACACGCTTGAACTCCGCAGGATCGGTAATAATGTCACCAGGCGTACCGGGTTGATTGATCCTCGCATACTCTTGCGCTGCGCTACTGGTGGCACCGTCGATAATATCCCGGACTGCCTTACTAATACTCTGTGGCACAATTCCGTGCTTCTTATTGTGTGCTTGCTGTTTTTCGCGTCGCCGATCTGTTTCATCAATCGCAATACGCATGGACTTAGTTATTCGGTCAGCATACAAAATAGCGCGACCATTTAAATTTCGTGCTGCACGCCCGATGGTTTGAATGAGCGAACGAGTTGACCTGAGAAAGCCTTCTTTATCTGCGTCGAGAATAGCAACCAGTGAGACCTCGGGCATATCCAAGCCTTCGCGTAACAGGTTGATACCGACCAACACATCAAACTCACCGGCACGCAAATCACGAATAATCTCTACGCGCTCTACGGTATCGATGTCCGAGTGCAAATAGCGGACCTTAACTCCGGCGTCAGTCAAGTAATCTGTCAAATCTTCCGACATACGCTTGGTCAGTGTCGTAATCAAAACGCGCTCATTGAGAATCACGCGTTTATTGATCTCGGACAATACATCGTCAACCTGTGTGCCAACCGGACGAACCTCAATTTGTGGATCAATTAAGCCGGTTGGGCGAACCACTTGATCAATCGTATTTGGGTTTTGTTCAATTTCATAATCGCCAGGAGTAGCCGACACGAATACCGTCTGCGGCATTAACTGCCGAAACTCATCGAACCGCAGCGGTCGGTTATCCATCGCCGATGGCAAGCGAAAGCCATATTCAACCAACGTTGTTTTGCGCGATCGGTCACCTTTGTACATAGCGCCAAGCTGCGGAATCAGTACATGACTCTCATCCAAAATCATCAACGCGTTGGGCGGCAAGTAATTAATCAGCGTAGGTGGCGCCTCACCTGGTTGTGCGCCAGACAAATAGCGCGAATAATTTTCGATACCATTGCAGTAACCCAATTCCTGCATCATTTCCAGGTCAAACATAGTGCGCTGTTCAAGCCGTTGAGCCTCGACCAGCTTATCCAGTTCACGTAATTGCGCTAAGCGTTCACGTAGCTCTAAGCGGATTTGTTCACATGCCGACAAAACGCGTGAGCGTGGGGTCACATAATGCGATTTAGGGAACACTGTAATACGTTTTAGGTCTTCTTCGATTGCACCGGTCAGCGGATCAAATTTAGATATCTTCTCGACATCGTCGCCAAACAGTTCAACTCGAAGTGCATAGCGGTCAGACTCCGCGGGGTAAATATCGATTACATCACCGCGCACCCGAAACGTAGCACGCTTGAGCTCCATATCATTGCGTGTGTATTGCAACTCTGCCAGCCGCTTCAAGATCGCCCGCTGATCCATAATGTCACCAACGCTTAGATGCAGGATCATTTCATGATACGCCTCTGGGTCACCTAAACCGTAGATCGCCGACACTGTAGCAACAATGATCACGTCCTCTCGTTCCAGCACTGCTTTAGTCGCCGATAACCGCATTTGGTCAATATGCTCATTGATCGCCGCGTCTTTCTCGATGAACGTATCTGAACTCGGCACATAGGCCTCGGGCTGATAGTAATCGTAATACGAAACAAAATATTCGACCGCATTATGCGGAAAGAAGTCTCGCATCTCAGAATACAGTTGCGCCGCTAAGGTTTTATTCGGCGCCATCAAAATAGTTGGCCGTTGCACCGTTTGAATCACGTTCGCCATCGTGAAGGTTTTCCCTGAGCCGGTCACACCTAATAATGTCTGGAATGCTTCTCCGTTTTGCAGACCCTCAACCAATGCTTTAATGGCATACGGCTGATCGCCCGCTGGCGTGTAATCACTGACTAATTGAAATTGACGTTTCATGCTGGCTCAAGAAAGTTGATGCAGCTGATCATTATAAGTGATCGAACTCAAGCATGTATTTACATTCGACCTAGTTTTGCAGAAGCGTTGATCAATTTGAATTTTTCTTTTAGAGTGTAGGGGTCGCCCAGGGATTGGGTTACGACTTCAACTAAACGTTTCATGGAGGAAACGATATGATCATGCTCTTTTTTTGGGCCGGCAGAGTTCGTGCTAACACACATCAGAACGCATTCACAATACTTGAGGTAATGCTAACGCTGTCAATCAGCAGCACACTAATCATGCTGGCCGTACCGAGCTTTGGCTCCTTGATAATAAAAAATCAGGTAATGACTCGATCCAATGAACTACAGACAGCATTGAACCTAGCTCGTGCCTACGCCATAACAAACTATACTCACGTAGTCGTCTGTGCCGCCGCCGACTCAGATATGACATCTTGTGTGGATCAACCTCGTCGTAACAAGAACTGGGAACATGGCTGGATCGTGTATGCCGACACCAATGCCAACGTTACGCTCGACAGCCAAGACGTCATCGTCAATGTTGGACAAAACGAAGGAAAGATCGCCATAGTATTTAATCAAAATGGCACATTACGATTTTTCCCTGACGGCCATGCGCGAAGCGCCGGTTTTTACCTATGTGACCAAAAATCAGAAACCGAAGGATATTTACGACTGTTGTATACTGGTCGAGTACGTTTTAGCTCTGAATTGGGGAAAACCCGTCGGAAAAAGTGCTTGTTAAGCGCGGTTAACTAAGCCGAAGCGCCGATAGCAAAAAAACTTTCGGATATGCTGAAAAAAAACAGGTAAATAACTTGACCGTAAGCAGTTGAATAAGTACGATTCGCCTTCGTTGAAAGTCTGTTCCCTGATAGCTCAGTTGGTAGAGCAAATGACTGTTAATCATTGGGTCGCTGGTTCGAGTCCAGCTCAGGGAGCCATTCAACATTTCACAGTTTAACTGTGTTAAACGGATTTAAAATTCTAGTCGTTGTACCTATTCTTTTGCACACTAAATTTAAACGCCAGATTTAAAAGCTCGAAAGAATCGCTGATAAAGAAAACTTCAGCTACACCGCGCCAACGTTATTAAGACACCTACGCAACTCTCAAGCTAGGGCTCTATTCACTTCAGTCACTAATAAGCTATTGTTGCTTGTGCATTGCTGTGCGGCATAAATGAACAGTGCCAGACACCGTTCGAACTAAAGATGCCGAGATCAATTTTAGCTTGATTGAGCTCACAGTTAGGAACTGTATCGCACATGACTGCAACCCCTTAATACGGTGCAACCGATAAGGTCAGGAGCCTCAACCAAGAGGCTCACACTCAGGTAACAACTGCCGATACATGGCGTACTTGAGAAAACTTAGACTTTCCCCAGAAGGCATATCAGCAGCAAAACAGCTAGCTGGCAGCAAACCGTGGGCACTAGAGCGATACAAATCGCCTCTTTCTATTTTTTTTTCGGTCTAATCCTTAGTATCAATATTCAGTCGATTGAATATTGAATAAAGTGACGATCTTGGCATCCCCATGGACTCGGCCGTCGCGGAGGCATTACCGCCCTCCTTCTGATATTTTTGCAGCACGAGAATCTTCTCGATCTCATTAATACCATCACGATAAGACATCTTGTCACGTGAATAGCGCGAACAAATATCCATGATTTGATTCGCCGCTCGTCGTTCCGCCGAAAACGGTATAAAGCGTCGGACGTCGGTGAGGTTATGTCGATATTCACTTTTCAGTGTTATAAGCAGAAACAGCGTCGATGCGATAGGAATAAACGCCGAGGCATTAACGCGAACCCCAAGACTCATCAACACGATCACTGAGATCCCCACCAACATCAGCGGAGCAAGCGCAAACATTGTATAAATACTCTGAATTTCGACGATGTGCTCGGTAGCACGTCGATAGCCAACCACGATTACTGGAATAATAGCGAGCAACGTTGCTAGCACAAAAATGCGGAATATCCAGTACTGCTCACCTTGCACCACTGTCATGGTGTATCCCAGAGACTCTGCTCCGGCCACAATCCAATTTGTGTAGAGCATTAACAAACTAACCACTCCAGCAATCGACATAAGCACAGCCCTAAAATGACCATGCTTAAGTCGACTTACTTCAGATGAATAAATGAGCATAAATGCGGCAACCCAGACTGTGGTTGCGTAATACAGTCGCAGCAAATATTCCTTCGGCCCGCTCTCGAAAAACTCCAAGAACCCCAACACCTCGCACAAATTGTGAAGGGCTAGAATCAGAACCATAGTTATAAAAACCGTTGATTGATGCTTTCCTTTTACTGAAACGCCCAAGATCAACAGCTTGATCACTAATGCCAAAATGGCCGGAAGAATATAGATGCTCATTGTCTTTGTTTACCTAGCTAATATGTATAACCAAATTGCCCAACAACTATGCCGGAGCCAGCGAAACATCCACCGATTCGGTCTCCAGGCCTGACGATCCCTTCAGAGGTCATTTTGTGGTAATTCAAAGGAAAAGTAGCTGAGGCCACATTGCCAAACTTATCTAAGGTCTTGATCATTCGATTTGGATTAACTCCCTGCATACCGCCAATCCTATCGAATGGTCGTTGGCCAATTTGATGTGATAATAACCAATCAAATTCCGGCCAGCCTAGTTTACCTAATGTGTCCCTTAACAACCTCTGGTGCAATTTGATAAAGCTTGCGGCCAACGATCCCATCATCATCGTGCCCTCAATTGAACCATCAGCCTTGTGACGGTAAAGACACTTATCGACGTTGTCGCTGTAAGAAGTTGTGTTAAATAGCTCAAATCCAGATTTTTCTCCTGCGGATGTCGGGCCGATTAAAACCGCCCCTCCTGCATCGCCAACAGTTAATGCGCCAATGATATTTTTGGCTGTCTTAATGTCGACACCACGTTTCAACTGCTCTGTAAATGCTCTAGTGACTTTCATAGGCACCTCGCCGGTGACCACCAAAGCATACCGTACAATACCACATCCAACATAGTTTGAGGCAATTTGCATTGCATCAATAAAGCCAAAACAGGCATTAGCTACATCAAACGCGTGTTTCGCGTGTAATCCCAGCGCATTTTGAATGGTATGCGCCGTTGCCGGTTCGGGCTGATCTCTCTCGATACCACAAAAGATAACCAAATCAATCAGTTGTGGGTCGATCTCCGGACAACTATCGAGCGCCGACTGCGCAGCGGGTATGGCTAAATCTGAAGGCTTAGCATCAGCTGGAGCGGCTCTACGCTCAACAATGCCCATGGCGCTAGAAATCCAGTCAGTAGCAATATTGTATTGCTGCTCGGAACGAATCTCTGTCATCAAATCATCAGATTTTACGATTTCGGTTGGTAGGTGAATTCCACTTGAATAGATTTTGGTTTTTATTTTTGGAAATTGATACATAAAGTACTCCGGGTTGTGATGTCTCAAAAGGGACGGGTTAAAAATTCATATTAGCAACCATTTTTTAGGTATTACGAAAATCAAACAGTTGCGGCAGGTCAAAGCTTTGCTGTACAACTACAGCTAGTTAAATGTGACCGTTAGAAACCTTATAGTTACAGGTCACATAGAAATACAACGCCGAGGTCGTGAGAGGGGGACAACTTTCGAGACAACGGGTTGTCGCAAGCCGAAGTCAAGTAGGGTCACTACAGTCGACCGGCATGCACTGACAGATTGTTAGGCGAATACATCGCCAAACTGACGAAGGTGCTTGCTGGCTGACTAACCAAGGCAATAGACGCACAAGCCAGCACATAGAGCGGTGAACTGCGGAGGCTTTGTTGGTAGCAATAGACGAAATTAATTCGTGACGAAAATTAGTAGTTGAAATATTACTTAATCGCTACTTAAACAGAGCACAAAAAAATAGAGGCCCTTGAGCCGAACACTCAAGAGCCTCTACGGAAGGCATGTCCCCCCATGAAGATATACCTTCCTGCCCTCATGAAAGCGTCCATGATTACGCTGAGGGGTCAAAATTTGGCCTGCAAGCACCGGGTTGGGAGACAATGCGAGCAAACCGAAGTCGCATATGAGGGTCAAACATATGCCAAGTAAAGATACCACACCTTGCGTGAATGACTAGGGGTCAACTGCATTTTTTTTGCCTGCTAAAGCCAAATATTTCCGCACATCGACCAGCCGAGGCTTTTTGCGCCACGTTTGTCTATAAGAATCACCACAAACTCCCTCTCGAATCTCGCGCTGCTTAACCCCTGCACAGCAAGCTAGCTGGCAACCATGGTAGAAAAAACTACGCTACCGACACTCAGACGCAAACAAAACTTAGCCCATATATCTCGCTCCATTTGATTTGGAGTTAACAGAAGCTGCCAACAATGGCTAAATAGCTTAAAACGAGCTCAAAACAGGCTTTACGAATGGTGCTATTATTTGCCTTATTCAACACCTTTTTGACGGTTGACAATTCAGCCGGCTAACTATTATGGATGCTTTACACGCACTACACACTCGATCCTCCGCTAACCTGCTCTGCGAGCCAGGGCCGAGCAAACTACAGATCGATAATATTGTTAAAGCGGGACTACGCGCATGCGACCATCGGTGCTTAAGACCATGGCGATACCTAATCATTCAAGGTAGCGCGCGTGATTCCTTCGGTGATTTGATGGTAGACGTGCTCCAAGCACGAGATGGTGCTGCGCTCGACGAAAAAACCAAAGAGAAGGTTAAAGGGAAGCCACAGCGAGCCCCTACAATCCTTGTAGTGATAGCAAAACTAACGCCTCATCCAAGTGTGCCAGAAATAGAGCAACTACTGTCAGCGGGCGCTAGCGCTCAAATGATGATGACGGCTGCGTATGCCCAAGGCGTCGGCGCTATTTGGCGTTCGGGCGGAATCATGTTCGAAGAGGGCTTACGCCAAGGGCTAGGACTAAGCGAAAACGAACGCTTAATCGGCTTTATTTATTTAGGCACACCAAAAGTTAGCAAACCCGCGCCGGAGCTCGACCCCGATGACTTTTTGAGCGCGTGGCCAGCAATACCAGATTAGAACTAAAACTGACTCTCTGGTGTCTTTACGATAAGCCCATCCATCTCGTCGGTGATCACAATCTGACAGGCCAATCGAGAGTTAGCCTCAACCCCTTCAGCAACCTCCAGCATTTCGGACTCCAAGTCTTGTGCCGCGCCCACTACTTCGACCCATGCACTATCAATATAGACGTGACATGTCGCGCAGGCACAGGCTCCACCGCAGTCAGCGTCGATGCCAGGCACATCATTGCTGGTAGCCACTTCCATGACCGTGTCACCGGATGCGGCGTTAATAGCTCGCTCAGCTCCTTGATAATCAATAAACGTTATATTTGGCATAGTTTTTCTACAGTAAATTTAATAGACATTTAGTACGGATCATACGCAAACACCAACGAGATTGCATACCGCCCCGATCGAGGTAAGTTCCAGCGCCACGAATCAGATATCACTACCTTGAGCCAACAAAGCTTTGCTCATTTATAGGTAAAACTTAAAGAAAAACCGACCTGCATAACAGGTCGGTTCTTTTAAATGGTGCCCAGAGCCGGACTTGAACCGGCACAGCTTGCGCTACTACCCCCTCAAGATAGCGTGTCTACCAATTTCACCACCTGGGCTTATTTCTTTCATGCGAGTATTTCTTGACTCTTAGTTGACGCTGCTTATTCAGTTGCGTCTGGAGTTTGCTCGGCTGCTGACTCTACTACATCTTCGGAGACAGCGCTATCAACAGCTTCAGGCAACGTTGGAACCGCATCGGTCGCAGCAGCATCATCTGCCTCAACCTCAATGCTTGGCACTTCACCAACCTGCTCAATAACAATCGGAGCGATGACATCGGCGTCGGCATTACGCTTAGCATAAATATAGGCTAGCGTTAAGCAACTCAAAAACAGCACTGTGACCATTGCTGATGTGCTCTTAGTAAGGAAGTTAGCTGAACCACGACTGCCAAACATGCTTTGTGAGCCACCACCACCGAAAGCTGAGCCCATGTCGCTTTTGCTATTTTGCATCAACACTAGCGCGATAATAGTAATCGCAGCGAATACGCTGACAATGATTAAGATAGTTGTTACGTTCATTTATTAACTCGTTATTACCGTTAGTCTCGCAACCAAAACAGTTTTATGACCATGCACCCATTGGCACACAGTATTTACATTTAGGCATGACCCGCCAACTTCTGTGCGGCGCGGCAGATACCTACAAAACCCTCTACTGTGAGTGACGCGCCACCAATTAAGCCGCCGTCAATATCAGGCTGCGAAAATAGCTGCTCGGCATTACCTGACTTCACACTACCACCGTACAAAATCTGTGTACGCTGGCCAATATTCTCATCTAGCCCAGCTAACTTAGCACGAATAAACGCGTGCACAGCTTGAGCCTGCTCTGGCGACGCTGTCTCACCGGTACCTATAGCCCAAACCGGCTCATAAGCGATAACAGCTCCATCAAGGCCTTGAATGCCAACTGCGTCAATAACCGCATTCAGCTGGCGCTCGACCACCAATTCTGTCTGCCCTTGCTGGCGCTCTGAAAGCGATTCACCAACACAAAGTACAGGTACCACCGACTTGTCAAAATTAACACAAGCCGCAAATTTTTCTGCGGTATCTTGATCGGTTTCGTGAAATAGCTCGCGCCTTTCCGAATGCCCTATCAATACATACTCACACCCCATCTCTGCAATCATCGGCAGAGAAACCTCACCAGTAAACGCGCCCGAAGTATGCGGACTAACGTTTTGAGCGCCAATCGAAATTGGCAGACTCTTAGCGAGAGCACCTGCGTGCTGCAGCAATACCGCAGGAGGGCAAACCAAAATATCGTACGCAAGTTCTCGTTGCTCACTGATCGTTGCCATATTGAGAACCTCACGGGAGATGCCTGAGATTAACTCTGTGGTCATTTCTAAACCACCATGCATCTTCCAGTTCCCAGCCACCAAGAATCGTCTCATGATTGCCTCTACGCGCGGAAATTAGTGAGCGCGGATATTAGCATAGGGCTTTGCCCAGCACTAGAACCTAAGCCAACAATTTTAGTCGAATGCTGCATCGCGAGAAACAACACTTAGATTTGTGCCCGAACAATATCAGATATTGTTTCGCAACACTGCTTCACCAACGCACTATCAGACCCTTCAACCATTACTCGAATTACTGGCTCTGTGCCGGACGGACGCAGCAACACTCGGCCTTCACCTGATAGAATTTTTTCATTATGAGCCACCGCGTCGAGTACATCCTTAAGCTGACATATCTCGGCCGCATTTGTATTTAGTGGCAGCCGAACATTTATCATGGTCTGAGGGTACATTTGCATCTCACCAGCCAACTCATGCAAAGGCTGTTGCATAAACTTCATTTGTGTCAACACTTGCAGCGCCGACACCAGGCCATCACCCGTGGTAGTTTTGTCTAGACAAATAATATGACCCGACGATTCACCACCTAAAACCCAATCGCGAGCAACTAATTCTTGCATGACATATCGGTCTCCAACCTTGGCTCGCACAAACGGAATCTCTCGCTCTTGCAGCGCTCGCTCCATGCCAAAATTGCTCATCAGCGTGCCAACCACACCCCCTTTAAGTCGACCTTGCTTACGCAAGCTATCAGCGATCACAAACAATAATTGATCGCCATCGACGACCTGTCCATTTTGATCAACCATCAGCACGCGGTCTGCATCGCCATCAAACGCAATACCGACATCACAGCCCTCTTTCAGAACTAGCGCCTGCAAGCCTGCAATATGGGTTGACCCGCAACCTTCATTAATATTAAAGCCATTAGGTTTATTATTAATAACCTCAATGTCAGCACCTAACTCATGGAACACCGCCGGCGCTGATTGATAAGCCGCTCCGTTAGCACAATCCAATGCCACCTTGAGCCCCCGAAAATCCATCCTACGCGGGATGGTGCCCTTGCAGAACTCGACATAACGCCCAACCGCATCATCCATGCGATGCGCCTTGCCTAGGTCTTTGGAAGCCACCACCTCCATTGGAGTTGCCATTAACCGCTCTATCTCATCTTGAATCTGATCAGATATTTTGGTCCCATTGGCCGAGAAAAATTTAATACCATTATCGGCATAGGCGTTATGCGACGCGCTGATTACTACTCCAGCATTAGCTCTTGCCGTTTGTGTTAGGTAGGCGATAGCCGGTGTTGGTAAAGGTCCGAGCATCACTACATCCATGCCTGCTGATGACAACCCTGCCTCCATAGCGGATTCAAGTAAATAGCCTGAAACTCGAGTGTCCTTACCAACCAAAATACTCCCTTTGCCATAATGCCGCTTAATCACACAACCCAACGCCCAACCTAAATGAACGATGGTTTGCGGAGTAATCGGCTCACGCCCGACCGCACCGCGAATTCCGTCAGTACCAAAAAATGAAGTAGTCATAAAATCTATTGGTTATCGTTTCGTTCAGCCTGATACAGCACGGCCGCAACGCAATGTAGCGCATCATAAGTGGCACGCACATCATGAACTCGCAGTATTCTAGCGCCATTTAAAGCCGCCTGCACGGCTAAACCGAGGCTCGCCGGAAGACGTTCTGAGACCTCACGCTGCAATAAGTTATCTATCATTGATTTACGCGACACCCCAATCAACCACTCAGAATGCGACTCAGCCTTCAGCCGTGGAATGGCACTGAGCAACGTTAAGTTATGCGTCAGCGTTTTGCCGAACCCGATACCCGGATCCAACACAATATCATTCGGCGCAATGCCCGCCACCACGCACTCAGTGCGGCGCTCCAATAAAAACTCGAGTACATCAGCCACCACGTTAGCGTACTGAGGCGACTGCTGCATTGTCGATGGCAAGCCCTGCTTATGCATCAAGCAAACCGGCACGCCTGCCTCTACTGCCGCAGCAACCGCGCCTTCAGCCTGCAAAGCATTAATATCGTTAATCATCGTTGCACCGGCAGCTACCGATGCAGTCATTACTGTGCTTTTATAAGTGTCAATCGAGATAGGAATGTTTGATTCAGCCCGAATACCTTCGATGACTGGAATAACTCTAGCCAATTCCGTCGGTAGGTCAACTGGCGCCGCACCAGGGCGTGTCGATTCGCCACCAACATCGAGAATGTCGGCGCCTTGCTCAATTAGATCTAGTCCATGTTCGATGGCCGACTGCGTAGAAAAGTAGCTCCCACCATCAGAAAATGAGTCAGGAGTGACATTAACAACGCCCATTATTGCGGCACGCTTGCCCCGCAACAATGAGCGCATTCTGTCCTTCGCCTCGGTTGACCGCGGCATAAACGAACCCTTAATGTGAATTAGGTTTCGTTTGCCGGATTGTCCATTTGCGGCTCAATCGACGGCTTACCTTCACCATCATCACCAGAACCTTTGTTATTTTTTGGCGTTGGCAAATCAGCAGGTGGAGTCGGTTGCTTGCCTTCCATAATCTCCGCAATCTGACTGGCATCAAGCGTTTCTAGCTCCATCAAACTCTTAGCCATTACCTCGACTTTGTCTCGATTATCTTCAAGAATTTTTTTGGCGCGCTCATATTGCTCACTCAAAATACGCTTCACTTCATCATCGATTAGATTGATAGTTTGATTACTCATTCTGACCGAACGACGACCGTCTGGATGGTCTTGCTCATACACGCGAGTTCCGAGTGCATCACTCATTCCCCATCGCGCAACCATATTGTGAGCCATTTCAGTCGCGCCCTCAAAGTCACTCGACGCGCCAGTAGTCATTTGATTCATAAACAACTCTTCAGCAATTCGCCCACCTAAAGCTACGGCAATTCGCGCTAACAAGAACTCTCGGTCATAACCATAGCGATCTTCTTCGGGCAAATAGAACGTCAAACCTAGTGCACGTCCACGCGGAATGATCGTTACCTTATGTACTGGATCATAAATATCTTTGAGCACGGCCCCAACAATGGCATGACCTGATTCGTGGTACGAGGTATTCAAACGCTCTTTCTCAGGCATCACGATCGAACGACGCTCAGCCCCCATCATGACTTTGTCTTTAGCAAATTCAAAATCTTCCATTTCAACCAATTTCTTCGCCCCACGAGCAGCAAACAACGCGGCTTCGTTCACTAGATTGGCGATATCCGCACCAGAAAACCCTGGTGTACCACGCGCAATAACCGCCGGGTCAACGGTTTTACCGATTGGCACTTTACGCATATGTACTTTTAAGATTTGTTCGCGACCACGAATATCAGGTAACGGCACCACAACTTGACGGTCAAATCGACCAGGGCGCAATAACGCTGGGTCTAATACGTCAGGACGGTTAGTCGCGGCAATAACAATAATTCCTTCACCACCTTCAAAACCATCCATCTCGACCAGTAATTGGTTGAGAGTTTGCTCGCGTTCATCGTTACCACCACCGATACCGGCACCACGATGACGGCCAACTGCGTCAATTTCGTCAATAAATATAATACAAGGCGCGCTCTTCTTAGCTTGCTCAAACATGTCGCGTACACGCGATGCACCAACGCCCACAAACATTTCGACAAAATCAGAACCCGAAATGGAGAAAAAGGGAACCTTGGCTTCGCCAGCAATGGCTTTAGCAAGCAGCGTTTTACCGGTACCTGGACTACCCGTTAGTAAAATACCACTGGGCATCCGCCCACCAAGCTTTTGGAAACGCGACGGGTCGCGTAGAAATTCAACAATTTCTTGAACTTCCTCTTTGGATTCCTCCACACCGGCAACGTCATCAAAGGTGACCCGGTTATTTTCTTGATTTAACAGCCGCGCTTTACTTTTGCCAAAGCTCATCGCGCCCTTGCCTGCGCCACCTTGCATTTGTCGCATCAAATAGATCCAGACACCGATAAACAATATGAACGGCAAAATACTGACCAAAAAGCTGGTTAATTTAGAGCTTTTCTCCGGCTGAATAACCTTAAATTTGATATTACGATCTATTAGCGTGTCCACCAGTTTTTCGTCCAAGCGCGAAATAACCGCCCAGACAGGCTTACCAGCGCTATCTTCGCCATAGATCTTTAATTCAGACTCGTCTAGTACAACGTTATCGACGCCACCATTGGTGATTAACGCCATAAATTCTGAATAAGACTTTTCCGCGCTCTGCACCGATGTCGGCGACTTACTCTCCGCGATCCAGGTGGCCGCAACCAGCAGGATAAGACCGACGATGACTATATTGGTGATTCTGTTCACTTCGATGCACCTAAAATGGAGGTTTCTTTCAAATTATGCCTAGTTTACCAGTCTGCCGTCACGGATTGTGAGGCAATGTATACAACTGTTTCTAAACTAGGATGCTAAAACTACGTTAGGCGATACGATTTTTCGCCAAAAAATAAAATTCTCTACTTTTAGGTCGTGAAGCCGTCGGTTTCCTGACGACACCACTGCGATAACGACTCTTAATCTCGCGTCGAAAGTAATGCGCCGCACTACCTTCGAACAACTTGACCAGCAGATGACTATTGCGTTTTAGTCGCTGTTCACAAAAGTAAAGCACCGAATCCAACAGGCTTTCATACTGCGCCTCGTCAACACTCCGTACCCCTGTTATGTTGGGGGCCATATCCGAAATTACAAGATCAATTTTACGCCCATCCAATAGTTCATCGATCTGCGCCAACACGGCTTCGTCTTGAAAATCGCCTTGAATAAATGTCACATTATCAATGGGGTCCATCGGCAACAGATCAATCGCAATCAGCGTTATTTTATTGGCGAATTTACGTGCTAAGTATTGCGACCAACCACCCGGAGCCGAACCGAGGTCAATAACCACCATTCCCGGCTTTACCAGACTGTCTTGGTCATCAATCTCTTTGAACTTATAGACGGCTCGTGATCGGTACCCCTGGCTAGTCGCTTTCTTAACATACGGGTCATTAATGTGCTGCCGCGCCCATTCCCCAGTTTTATTGCCTTTTCGTGCCATTTCAGATGTATTTTTTAAAAGTTTAGGTAGAATCTCGCCTCTGTGTCGCGGCACTATGCATTATTGCAAGCTCGCGGCCAACCCCTGTAATCATCGCATCAAATGCAGACTTGATAAATGACTCTAACTGGAAAACAAAAAAACTATTTACGTGGCATCGCCCACAACCTTAACCCCGTCGTTATGATTGGCGGTAAAGGCCTAACCGAAGCCGTTATGAAGGAAATAGAACTTGCATTGGACCAACATGAGCTAATCAAGATTAAGCTACCCAGCAATGAAAAGGCTGAGAAGGTCGCGATACTAGCGCAAATAACCTCAAAGTCAAAAAGCGAACCAGTACAATTAATTGGCCGAGTAGGTGTTGTTTACCGGCCGAACAAAGAACCTAAGCTGGCATTGCCAAGTATCTAGTCTTCCCCAACGCACTCATAGGATGACCGTCAGGGTCGACGCTAATGGGTCAGCAGCTCTCAACATTGATTTAGTAAAGGCTCTAGCCTTGAAGCTTAATGACCTTGCAGCTGGTCAAACACCGGATAAAATGCTTGGTGCATTGATAGGCGGTTGCATCCAAACAACACCATCAATTAGCAATTAACTCCCGGTTTTAGCGCGGATCGGCACTCCTTAGCCGACGCTGATAACACTCCTTAGCCGACGCTGATAAACAGTGCGGCAATGAAGAACCGCTCGATGCGAACAATAGCTAGGTAATGAATAATCCGCTACCTAGCTATGTACTCAATGAAGTCAAATCAGCGATCAGACTTCGTAAGCAACGCTCATTACTTCATACGCCTTTTCACCACTTGGCGCTTCAAAGGTAAACTCATCACCTTCGTACTTGCCAATTAACGCTCGACCAATCGGTGAACTCAAAGAAATGCGCCCCTTGTCGATATCAGCCTCTAGATCACCAACAACTTGGTAACTTACTTCTTTATCGGCATCGATATCGTACAGCTTAACCAATGCACCAAACACCACCTTACCCTTGGCATTTAGCTTAGTTGGGTCAATTATCTCGGCAACACCTAAGCTGCCTTCTAATTCTTTAATACGACCTTCAATAAAACCTTGCTGTTCTTTAGCTGCATCGTATTCCGCGTTTTCGGAAAGATCACCATGCGAGCGCGCTTCCGCGATCGCCTCTATGACTTTAGGGCGCTCAACACTTTTGAGGTTCTTTAATTCCGCTTGCAGCGCTTCGGCGCCCTTTTTAGTTAGTAAAACTCGGTCCATTTTAATGTCTGCTTATCTCTGTTTTATTAGTTTATGTAGGTCTTGCAACTTACTCACACTCATCTCTTGGTGTGCTTTATGCGCAGCGACCATAGCTCGAGCCGAGGAAATATTAGTGAAATACGTTACCTTATGCATCAGCGCCTCGCGCCGAATGGTATAGGAATCTTTAACCGTATCGTTGCTCGATGTCGTATTAATGACTAAGTTGGCATGACCATCGATGATCATATCCACGATATGTGGACGACCCTCCTTAACCTTATTGATCACTTTGGTAGTGATTCCAGCGTCACGGAATACTTGTGCCGTTCCGCGAGTTGCTACAATATCAAAACCCGACTGAGAGAGATAGCTTGCTAACTCAGTTGCAATCTTTTTGTCTGAATTCCGCACGCTAAACAACACCGTACCACTCACCGGAATGTTTGCACCAGTGCCCTGCTGAGCCTTATCGTAAGCCTCACCAAAACTACGCCCGATACCCATGACTTCGCCGGTGGATTTCATTTCAGGGCCCAACAAGGTATCCACACCAGGGAACTTCACAAACGGGAACACCGCTTCTTTCACGGAGAAATATTCAGGAATGATTTCGTCATGAATTCCCTGCTCATCTAGACTAATGCCAGCCATACACAGCGCCGCCACTTTTGCCAACGGCCTAGAGGTTGCCTTTGAGACAAAGGGTACCGTACGCGATGCCCGTGGGTTGACTTCCAGCACGAAAATATCTTGGCCTTTAATCGCAAACTGAACATTCATCAAACCAACCACATTCAGCGCTAACGCCATTTGCTTGGTTTGTTCACGCAACTCAGCCTTGATGTCCTCACTCAAACTAAACGGAGGCAAGGAACAGGCCGAATCACCCGAGTGCACGCCAGCTTGCTCAATATGCTCCATAATGCCGCCGATCACCACGCGTTTGCCATCACAAATAGCATCGACGTCGACTTCAATTGCATCATTCAAAAAACGATCGAGTAATACTGGTGATTCATTGGATACTTGAATCGCGGACAACATGTAATTTTGCAATGCGGCACGGTCATGAACAATCTCCATGGCACGACCACCGAGCACATAAGACGGTCTGACGACCAACGGATAGCCGACTTCTTTAGCCATTTCTAGCGCATCTTCTTCGCTCGACGCAATGCGGTTTGGTGGCTGCTTCAAATTGAGCTGGTTTAGCAACGCTTGAAATTGCTCGCGGTCTTCAGCACCGTGAATCGCGGTTGGCGAAGTACCAATAATCTTGGTGCCTTGCGCTTCCAATGGTCGCGCCAATTTAAGTGGAGTCTGACCACCGTATTGCACAATAACGCCACCCGGATTCTCTTTATGCACAATCTCCAGCACGTCTTCCAAGGTCAACGGCTCAAAATACAGCCGGTCTGAGGTGTCGTAATCTGTCGACACTGTCTCAGGGTTACAGTTCACCATAATGGTTTGAAAGCCATTCTCACGCAGCGCCATAGAGGCATGTACACAACAGTAATCGAATTCAATACCTTGACCAATTCGATTCGGACCGCCGCCTAGCACCATTATTTTACGCGCATCGACTGGCTCCGCTTCGCAGTGCTGTTCATAGGTTGAATACATGTACGCAGTCGCAGTAGCGAATTCAGCAGCACAGGAGTCGACCCGCTTGTAGACTGGGCGAATATTGAGTGCATGACGCTTCTCGCGAAACGCATCTTCTGAGCATGACAATAATTCACTCAACCGCACATCCGAAAAGCCCTGACGTTTCCAAGCAAAAACGGTGTCGGCATCAAGGTTAGCAAGCTGATGACTAGCGATTTGCTGCTCAGTTTTCATTAAGTCTTCAACTTCAGCCAAAAACCAAGGCTCAATACCGGTCGCTTCGTGCACATCAGCAACTGACAGACCTTCGCGGAATGCATCACCGATATACCAAAGCCGCTCAGCTTTAGGCACACGCAGCGCCTGACTCAAGCGCGTAGCTCGCATATCGCCAGTTAAATCACCGAGTTGTGGCTCAAAGCCGTGGCTACCGATCTCCAGACTCCGCATTGCCTTTTGTAAAGACTCTTGGAAAGTCCGGCCAATAGCCATCGCCTCGCCTACCGATTTCATCTGAGTTGTCAGAGTATCGTCAGCTTGCGGAAATTTCACAAAATCGAAACGTGGAATTTTAGTCACCACGTAATCGATACTCGGCTCAAATGAAGCCGGTGTTAAGCCACCGGTAATCTCATTGCGTAACTCATCGAGCGTGTAGCCAATCGCCAACTTAGCAGCCACTTTAGCAATCGGAAAGCCAGTTGCTTTAGAGGCAAGCGCAGATGACCGAGATACACGTGGGTTCATCTCGATGATGATCATTCGACCAGTCGCCGGATCGACGGCAAATTGCACGTTCGAGCCACCAGTGTCCACGCCAATTTCGCGTAACACAGCGAGGCTCGCGTCACGCATAATTTGATACTCTTTATCGGTCAGAGTCTGCGCTGGGGCAACGGTAATCGAATCACCAGTGTGTACCCCCATTGCGTCAAAATTCTCGATCGAACAGATGATGATGCAGTTGTCCTCGCGGTCACGCACCACCTCCATTTCATACTCTTTCCAGCCGAAAATACACTCTTCGATCAACAACTCTTTGGTCGGAGAAGCGTCTAAACCACGTTGGCAGATTTCGACAAACTCAGTTTTATTGTAAGCAATTCCGCCGCCCGTGCCGCCCATCGTAAAGGAAGGACGAATAATCACCGGAAGACCCAGACCCTCCAGTATTTCAAAGGCCTCATCCATGCTATGAGCAATATCACCACGAACTGTCTCGAGGCCAATTTTGTTCATCGCTTTCTTAAACTTTTCGCGATCTTCGGCCTTATCGATGGCTTCTTTGGTAGCGCCGATCATCTCGACATTGTGCTTTGCCAAAACGCCTTCACGCTCTAAGTCCAGCGCGCAGTTCAGTGCGGTCTGGCCACCCATGGTTGGCAGCAACACATCGGGCTTTTCAGCCTCAATGATCTTCTCCACTGCTTGCCAGCTTATCGGCTCAATGTAGGTAGCATCGGCAAAACCAGGGTCGGTCATAATGGTTGCCGGATTAGAGTTAACCAAGACAACTCGATACCCTTCCTCTTTGAGCGCCTTGCAGGCTTGTACACCCGAATAATCGAATTCACAGGCTTGTCCGATAATAATCGGGCCTGCACCAATAATCAGTACTGTTTGAATATCACTGCGCTTTGGCATGACTATTTCTCCCCGCGAACGCTGGTCGCACTGGTTTGCATCATTTGTATAAATCGTTCGAATAGTGGTGCTACATCACGTGGCCCAGGACTTGCTTCTGGATGCCCCTGAAATGAAAACGCTGGTACGTCAACACGCTCAATACCCTGAATCGTGTTATCGAACAGCGAGCGATGAGTCACTCTTAAGTTATCTGGCATAGTTGCTTCATCAACAGCAAAACCATGGTTCTGACTGGTAATCATCACTTTCTTAGTGTCTAAATCTTGTACCGGATGGTTAGCCCCGTGATGACCAAACTTCATTTTTTCGGTAGCGGCGCCTGATGCCAAGGCTAAAATTTGATGCCCGAGACAGATTCCAAAAATCGGCTTGCCGGCGGCGATGATTTCTTGCACCGCTTTGATTGCGTAGTCACAGGGCTCGGGATCACCGGGGCCGTTGGATAAAAACACACCATCTGGATTCATCGCTAACACGTCTTGCGCGCTAGTCTGTGCAGGCACTACCTGAACATCACAACCAAGATCAACCAGAATGCGCAAAATATTGCGTTTTACGCCAAAATCATAAGCAACGACCTTGTAAGTTCCGTCGGTCTTATCCGAGTAGCCATCCGCCAGCGACCAGACCGATTGCTGCCATGAGTAAGGCACAGCGGTTGTTACTTGTTTCGCCAAGTCCATTCCTTTCAAACCAGGGAAGGCTTGCGCCGCAGCAACTGCTTGCGCGGAATCAATGTTATCACCGGTGACAATGCAGCCGTTTTGCGCTCCTTTTTCGCGCAGTATGCGAGTCAGGTGTCGTGTGTCGATATCCGCAATTGCGACAACCGAATTTTCAATTAGGTAGTCATCTAGATTCTGCGTGTTACGCCAATTGTTAGCAAGGCGGGGCAGGTCGCGAATAATCAAACCCGCGGCGCACACTGAATTGGATTCAACGTCTTCGGCATTGGTGCCGGTGTTACCTATATGCGGATAGGTTAAGGTGACCAATTGTTTCGAGTACGAAGGATCAGTCAAAATTTCTTGATATCCAGTCATCGCCGTATTGAAAACAACTTCTCCAACGCTTTCACCTGTCGCGCCAATCGACTGACCCCAAAAAAGGGTGCCATCTGCTAATGCCAGTAATGCGGTATGTTTCACTTTGATGCCCTGTCAGATAGAGTTTTTTGAGAAACTCAAAATTTGCTTAAAAAAAGGGAGAAGCCTTATAAGAGGCTTCTCCCTTTTTGGGTAATTTGTTCGGCTTGTTCTGGTGGCCTTATCATCGCGCGGTATTTTAGCCGAAGCACTCAATGACATGCAATCCGAAACGACCGTAAATTCGAATTAAGTTTGACTAATCTCAACGTAAACCTAATACATCTTGCATATCGTAGAGTCCAGCCGGCTGATTACCCAGCCAACTCGCCGCTCGAACGGCACCTTTAGCAAAGGTCATTCGCGAAGACGCCTTGTGCGTTAATTCAACACGCTCGCCGTCACTCGCGAACAAAACGGTATGATCCCCTACCACATCGCCGGCTCTGACCGTGGCAAAACCGATAGTTTCCCGCGCCCGAGGTTCAGCGATCCCTTCTCGCCCATATACCGCGCAAGTCGTTAGATCTCGCCCTAATGAATCGGCAATCACTTCGCCGAGACGCATAGCCGTGCCCGAAGGAGAGTCAACTTTATGGCGGTGATGCGTCTCGATAATCTCAATATCTGAATCATCGCCCAATACCTCAGACATCTGCTTAACCAGATGAAAGCATAGATTCATGCCAACACTCATATTGGCTGCCAACACGATGGGCGTAGTGTCACCGGCACTAGCAATTTGAGCCTTCTGCTGCTCGTCAAACCCAGTAGTACCAATAACCATGCTCTTAGCATTCTCTTGGCAATAGCGCACATTTGATAAACAGGGGGCAACCAAGGAAAAATCAATCAAGACGTCAAACTTAGCCTCGGCCAACGTCGCAACCAATGGAATTCCGAGCGTGCCCACTCCCGCTAACTCGCCACAATCAACCCCGAGCATTGAACTGTCGGGATGATGTATCGCTCCGGTCAACCGTAGGCCTGAATTAGCACTTTCATTGACAGCTTGAATAAGCGTGCGCCCCATTCTGCCGGCAGCGCCAGCAATCGCAACATCTAACAAATGGTTTCTCCTGGTTAGGCGCAGTCTATTTACGCGCTGATATTACTAACGAAATACGTCTTTGATTTTACCAAAAACCCCTTCTTCGTTACTGGCATCTGAAAAATCTTCAAGTTGTACTTCATCCGCACGCCGTAAAATACCACGCTGATGACAGGCATTGATCAAACCAAATACCACATGGCGACTGTAACCTGATTTTTGCATCAAGCTATAGGCACTCTCACCACTGACAAACAACAATGTGCACAACTTCAAAAGCACATTATCCAATTCGAGCAATTCGAATTGCGGCCAGCGCTCTAAAATATACTCAGTGGCTTCATCAAGCCCTTCCGCCAAGGCCTTATTCTTGGTCGCCAACGTTGAAGCCCAAAGCAATCGATCGATCGGATACGCATTGAGCCCATCAGTCGGATGCCAATCACCTTTTAATGGGATTTTAGTGATTTCATTATCCACTAACGCCTTTGACCACTTGGCAGGTTCTTTTGTGCTGTAGACCATATCGCGACTAGGCTTAATAAACAGCAAGCTCTCTCGCCCCGAGAATATCTCCAGATCATATTTCCAAAATTCATCGCCTTCATTGACCGGCGTGCCCGCCATCAACCGCTCAGAAATAGCTTTCTCATCACCATCATCGGCAGTGTCAGGCTCTTCGGCCTCGCTGACAATTAGGTTAGTCACCGTATTGTCTTCGAGCTCAGACTCACTCATTTCCCAAGCGTCTAAGGTGTTGGTTTCAATTACCAGAACGCTGTTTGTGGAGGCACTTTCGTCGTCAGTTACCAAAACCACTTGCTTTGGTATCTCTGGCTCTACGATATCTTGCCCGTCCTTGAAGCCCTGAACGTCATCCACGACTTTCATGTACTCACTGTTTGTGAAACTATGATAGTCGATACTCATATTGTCGAGCTCGTAGTCATAGTCTGCCGCTTCAGAAAAGCTTGCGTCATTGACTTCGGTAACGTCGCTCTCGCTCTTCTCGTCCATCTCAGCGATAACAAACTGCATTTCGTCAGGTAAAACACGATTCTCTTCGCCGTCTTCGACCTCAGCCACAGCATCGAACTCAAGGCGGGTTAACTCAGTTTTAAAGTCGCTCCATTGAACCGGTCGCGACAGATACCCTACGCCACTTTCAGCGACATTATTCCCGACTTTAATTTTAGGTAATTCTGACAACCCTTGGTCATCACCAGACGGCTCATACACGGCGTCCACGATAGCAATATCCGGCGCGGTGTCGTCTCCATCCTTGAGGATAACGACTTGGTATGCCAGTTCATTCTTGGCTAAGTTCAGAAACGATTTAAATAGGATCTGTTCTTTTTTTTCAATACCTTTAAATACAAGGTGTTTAATCTGGGTAGTCACAAACTATTTCTCACTCTAGTCTAGATATTTTCGACTCACGATGTGCTTGAACACGGGCGAATTCCGGTCGATTGCACCAGCGGTCGTTGCTCCAACACACACTCAATATGCTCGAGGCCACTGTCTCATTATTACCCTCAATGAAAACTCTCCCATCGCCCGCAGTTTGGACAAAACCAATACATGGCCTTTGTATCGAAACCGCACCCAACACAAGTATACTCAATCTTGCGACTTTTTGCTCGGGTCAGCAACTCAATCAATAGTCCATCTCGGCGCTCGGTCGAAACTTCATGACGTTTAATTGCCTGCAATAGGTACGCGCTAACCGGCCCGCTGAGGCCTCCAGCTTGAACACGCGCAAAAATTAGCTCTAGTGCAGCGGGTTCACCAAGCGTCTGACTCAGCGCCGAATGCCACTGCATAAATGCCAGATTATCACGCGGCACATTTGAATCTTCCTTAAGATACGACGCTAGTGCTTCATCATCGCCCAGTTCTTGATAGGCCGAAATAATTTTCCCAACAACCAGGTGCGCGAGCTGCGCGTGCTCAGCCCTCATTCGTGCCCAATAATGCAGTGCCTTGCGGTAATCCGACTGCACAAAGTTTAGCTCGCCAAGCAAGTAGTCAACACGCCCGATGGCAGCACGTTCAGCACGAGCCGAGCGCAACCAACCGCCAGCATCTTCGTAATCGCCTCGCTTTAACGCCACCTCAGCTAACTCACAATAATAATGGGCAATTTGTTTTGCATAGGCAGGTCGGTCTTTCTTGCGATGTTTACGCAAAGCATCAATCGCTTTAGCCCATTCCTTCTCTTGCTGATACACCGAAACTAGCCCAGCTAACGCGAGCGATCGATAATCATCCGACTCTAGTAGTTCGGAAAATAGATTCTCAGCCCGATCCAACCAGCCGACTCGGTAATAGTCCTGAGCAAGCTCATGCACAGCCTGCATGCGTTGATTCTCGGTAAGATTGGTACGGGCGATCAAGTTTTGATGAATCCGAGTCGCACGGTCAACCTGCCCCGTCCGCCGAAACAAACCACCGAGCGCTAAATGCAGCTCTACGGTTTCATCATCGACATCGAGAGCCCTGATAAAAACATCAATTGCTTTATCTGGCTCTTCGTTAAGAAGATAATTTAGGCCTTTGAAGTATTCAGCATTTACCTTTACGTCACGCGACGCGCCAGACCGTCGGGCATACCAACTTGCCGCTAGACCGCCCAACAAAAAGGCCAACGCTATCGCCGGCCACGCCCAACTCCATTGACTTAACAAAATACTCTCAAAAATTTCAGACTTAACGACAATTAAGCCATCTCATATTACGACTCGCCAGGCAGCGTCGCCCCTTTGAGCTCTGACTCCGAAAGTGGCAAAGTACGCAAACTTTCTACCTCTTTCTCGACTTTTGCGAGTTGTCGCTTAGTTTTACCGACCGCAACCTTATTGCGGAATACCGAAATACTCATTAGTAAGGCACCGAGCAATAAACCAAAAACAAATGGAATAATTAGCACCAAAGAGAGAGCAACATTCGCCTCTCCAAAGTAATAGTACTTGAGTGTAATCGAACCCGGATTCTGCAAATTAAGCGTCAATGCAAACACAACAAAGAGCAAAAAAAGGACAAAGAATAAAATTTTTTTCATAGCGTAATATGTTTCGTCAAACTCTAGTGGTGGATTTAGCTATCAGTGTTACACGGCAATGCTTTTGTGGGAAAATTTTTGTAGAAAGTCGTTGTAGAAAGTCGTTGTAGAAAGTCGTTGTAGGAGCAACACTTTGTCAATATCCGACTCTCTGCAATTCGCTAAGAATTTACCGAGTCAACACGCTCTTTCAACTCTTTGCCTGGCTTGAAATGCGGTGAAAACTTATCTTCCACTGACACTGACTCACCAGTTTTTGGATTACGTCCAACACGCGCAGGACGGTAGTGCAGTGAAAAACTGCCAAACCCTCGAATCTCTATTCTGTCGCCTTCCTCAAACGCATTACCCATACGTTCAAGTACAGCTTTTACCGCCAGCTCAACATCTCGATGCGCCAGATGCGGCTGTTTTTCTACCAGCGTCTCAATGAGTTCAGACCTGGTTATCGTCGGTGTTTTAATCATACCCGTTTACCCTTGATTAATTTTCAACCGATAAAGTATAGGGACTTGCTTAGTTCCACGCAACCAATCAAACGCAAATAAAAGCTCTAAGTGACTGATATTGCTTAATTTATCATTAAGTCGCTAAGGCAACTGCAGTACAATTGTCAGCCATAAAAAAAGCCGCAACCCTTCTCGCGAAAGGTTGCGGCTTTAGTAACGCTTACTCAGTCAGTATTACTTATTCAACTTTTCTTTAAGTTTTTCAGCTAATAGACTGTTGCCAGAATCTTCGCTACCACGAGCATATTCTTGAATCGCTTCACTTTCGTGTTGTGCTTCAAGTGCCTTAATAGACAAAGAGATTCGGCGAGTTTTACGGTCAATTGACGTTACCTTAGACTCAACAGTGTCGCCAACGCTGAACAATGCAGAAGCATCTTCAACGTGGTCACGCGAGATCTCTCCAGCACGCAAATAACCTTCAACGCCATCAACTAGCTCAATCGTAATACCACGCGCATCAGCTTCTTTCACAGTACCGTTCACTACGGCGCCTTTGCTGTTGGTTGCAACGAAATCACTGAATGGGTCACCAGAAACTTGCTTAACGCCCAATGAAATACGCTCACGATCGGAATCTACCGCTAGAACAACCGCTTCCAGCTCGTCACCTTTAGAGAAGTTGCGAATTACGTCTTCGCCTTCTTCGTTCCAAGACAAGTCACTCAAGTGAATCAAGCCATCGATGTTGCCTTCTAGACCAATGAACACACCGAAATCAGTGATTGATTTGATCTTACCAACAACTTTATCGCCTTTCTTGTGAGTAGCAGCAAAGCTATCCCAAGGGTTAGCGCGACATTGCTTCATGCCTAGTGAAATACGACGACGGTCGGCATCAATCTCAAGTACAACAACTTCAACTTCGTCGTTAACTTGACATACTTTGCTCGGATGAATGTTCTTGTTAGTCCAATCCATTTCAGATACGTGAACTAGACCTTCAACTCCGTCTTCCAACTCAACAAACGCACCGTAATCAGTAATGTTAGTAACTTTACCGTAGTGACGAGAGTCAACTGTGAAGCGACGTGACAAGTCTTTCCATGGATCATCACCCATTTGTTTGATGCCTAGAGATACACGTGCTTTCTCCTTATCAAACTTCAGTACGCGAGCTTCGATATCTTGGCCAACTTCAAGGATTTCAGAAGGATGCTTAACACGCTTCCAAGCCATATCAGTAATGTGCAACAAGCCGTCGATACCACCCAAGTTGATGAAAGCACCGTAATCAGTAAGGTTCTTAACGATACCCTTAACGATTTGGCCTTCTTCAATTGTTTTAAGTAGCTCTTCGCGCTCAGCACCCAACTCGTTCTCAACCACAGCGCGGCGAGAAACAACAACGTTGTTACGTGCTTTATCGATCTTAATAACCTTCAACTCTAGGTCGCGGTTTTCAAGATACGCAGAATCTTTTACAGGACGCACATCGACCAACGAACCCGGTAGGAAGGCACGGACATTTTGTAGAGACACGGTGAAACCGCCTTTTACTTTGCCAGTGATTTGACCTACAACGATATCTTCGTTTTCATGTGCTTTTTCTAGCTCAGCCCAAACACGTACGCGACGCGCTTTATCGTGCGACAATTTAGTCCGGCCGTAACCGTCTTCAACGCTTTCGATAGCAACTTCAACTAAGTCACCAACAAGTACATTGTACTCGCCTTCAACTTTAGCGAACTGGGATAGTGGGATTTCGGCTTCTGATTTCAAGCCAGCAGTTACGGTGACATAATCACCATCTACGGAAACAACTTCTGCTTTGATCACCTCACCGACGGTCATGACGGTGTCTTTTAGGCTCTCTTCAAACATCTCAGCGAACGATTCGCTCATATTTTCTTACCTTCGAATCCAACCACCATTACAGCAGCTATCATCTTATCAAGCGTTGCACCGGTCCGAACGGCGATCAGCGTTTATTTACATAATCCATTATGCTTGCAACGACTTCGTCTATTGAAAGATCTGAAGTATCAAGAACATACGCATTGTCAGCTGGTTTCAGCGGAGATTCAGCGCGGCTTGAGTCACGGACGTCACGAGCTTGGATCGACTCTAACAGGCGCGCGAGGTTAACATCGAAGCCTTTTGATTTCAACTGATCAAACCGCCTTTGTGCCCTTATTTGCGCGCTGGCCGTCAAAAACACTTTAAATTCGGCGTCAGGAAACACTACTGTGCCCATATCGCGGCCATCCGCAACTAAACCTGGGGCTTTTCGACACCGTCGCTGCATCGCCAACAATGACGCCCTTACTGGCGCTAACGGAGCAATTTGACTGGCAATTTCGCCGGTTTCTTCGGTTCTGAGCTCAGCGGTCACAAACTGGCCGTTAATCTCGATTTTTGCCACATCATTCTCTTGCACATGACAAGTCAGCTCCATGCTATCGGCCAAAGCGACTAAGCCAGCCACATCATCCACCGACACATTATGATCTTGCGCTAACCAAGCTAAGCCTCGGTAAATCGCGCCACTATCAAGATAATGCCAACCAAATTGGCTGGCGCATATTTGACCGATAGTCCCTTTACCTGAGCCACTCGGTCCATCCAAGGCAAGCACCGGCGCTGAGCGATTGCTAGTCATCGATTGACAATCCCGCCGCATTGGCCAATTCAACAAAATTCGGAAACGAGGTAGCAACGGTTTCAGCACCATTGATCAGTACGCCATTTTCCGACACAGCGCCAGCTATTGCGAACGACATCGCTATACGATGATCATGATAGCTTTCTACCGTGCCACCGGCGATTTTGCCGCCAGTAATTAACATACCGTCACGACGCTCTTCAACATCAACACCAATGGCTCGCATGCCCTCAACCATTGCCGAGATGCGATCTGACTCTTTATGGCGCAGTTCCTCCGCTCCTGAAACGGTGGTTTGCCCCTCTGCGCAAGCAGCGGCAATACAAATAACTGGAAATTCATCAATCGCCAGCGGCACTAGCTCAGGATCGATCTCGCAGCCTTTAAGACCAACGTAGCTAACTTGAATGTCGGCCACCGGCTCGCCACCGACCGCACGCGGGTTAATCAATTTAATATCCGCGCCCATCGCCTTCAATATATCGATGATTCCGGTACGCGTAGGGTTCACACACACATGCTCCAGCAACAACCTCGAGCCAGGCACAATTGACGCCGCAACCATAAAAAAGGCCGCAGACGATATATCGGCTGGTATATCAATGTCAGTGGCCGTTAATTTTCCACCGCCTTTAACCCGAATAGTGGTTACGGTGTCGCTCACTTTTTCGCTTTGGCATTGGTAGCCGTAGGCTTTTAGCATTCGCTCGGTGTGATCACGCGTTGGCGCCGGCTCGGTTACCGAAGTTTCGCCATCGGCATACAGGCCCGCCAACAATACTGCCGACTTGATCTGCGCACTGGCCATCGGCAACTTGTAAGTAATTGGCTCAAGCTTCTCGACCCCACGTATATGAATCGGCGGGCAGCCATTGTCGTCAGTTGCGCAGCGCGCACCCATTGATGTTAGCGGCACAGTCACTCGTCGCATCGGACGCTTGGTTAAGGACTCATCGCCAATCAATTTGGATGCGAAACGTTGCGCGGCTAAGATACCAGCCATCAACCGCATTGCGGTACCGGAGTTCCCCATATCCAAATCCGACTCAGGTGCTTGCAGGCCATTCATACCTACGCCATGCACCGTCAGCGCACCATTGTCTGGCCCCTCAGCGGTCACACCCATTGCGCGAAACGCGGCCAACGTTGCCATAACGTCCTCACCTTCTAGAAGACCCGTTACATGACTGGTTCCTTCGGCTAATGACGAGAACATAACCGCGCGATGCGACATCGACTTATCGCCAGGCACTCGCAACGAACCCAGTAAACTGTGGTTTGCCGCACGTGACGTTAGCGTTGCTTTAGCAGTCATAAAAATGATTCCTCTTCTCAAAGGCATGATTGTCATGCCATCAAAATCTCTAGTGTCTATTCTTTAGTGTCGCGCGCGAGAGCCAAAGCTTCTGCCCGCTTCAGCAAACCAGCATCTCTGGCTTGCTTGGCTGATCCAAAATATTCCAATATAGCGGCTTGATCGGCACTCGCAACGTTATCGCGAATTGCCTCAATCTGTGCGCTAAAACCATCCAATGCCTTTAACACTTCGGCACGATTGGTAATACAAATGTCACGCCACATTTCCGCATTACTCGACGCAATACGAGTAAAATCATAAAAGCCCGCAGCAGCTAAATCGAATAGTCGCTCACGATCACTCTGATGACTCAAAAAATTAACTAAGCTAAATGCAATAACATGCGGCAAGTGACTCGTTTTAGCGAAAACGGCATCATGCTCCTGTAGACTCATGGCCAATACCATCGCGCCTACTTTTTCCCACATCTGAGTGACCTTCGCCACCGCAGCCTGCGAAACTTCATCCGTTTCGGTAATGATTACATGCTTGTTTTTGAAAAGCCCGAGTTTCGATGCCTCGACCCCAGAATTCTCACCACCTGCAATCGGGTGCGCTAACACGAACTGCGCCAACATTGACGGAACTTGCAGCTTAATGGCCTGATATAAATCAGTTTTAACGCTGCCCACGTCGGTCACGATCGCCTGCTTAGGGAGTCGACCTTCCATCTGCTTTAGTATTGATCCCATCGCTTGCATTGGGGTTGCTAACACAATTAGATCAGCAGCAACAATCGCCTCGTGCAGTGGCAACACCGCATCAACGATACCCTGCGACAAAGCCGTTTTCGCGGTCTCATCAGAGCGACAAACTCCGACAACACGCTGCGCCAACGACAAAGCCTTTAGGTCGCGCGCCAATGACCCGCCCAATAGGCCGGTTCCAATAATCGTTACCTGATTAAACATTGTATCGTTATAAAACGCCGACGGGGTAAGAGCCAATCAACTTGAAGTAGGCAGACTTAGCTTGCAACTCATCTAAGGCATTCTGCACATTCGAGTCATCGATATGACCGATTAAGTCGATAAAGAACACGTACTCCCAATTAGTTTGTCGACTAGGTCTAGATTCAATTCGACTCATATCAACGCCAGCATCATACAGCGGCTTCAACAACTCAAACAAGCTGCCCACTTTATTCGGCGCGGAGACCATAATGGTGGTCTTATCTTCACCGCTAGCCGCATAGCTATTGGTGCCGATAATCAAAAATCGTGTTGTATTATTGCGCTCATCTTCGATGCCAGACGCTAAAATATTGATCCGATACAATCGCCCCGCGATGTCACTCGCGATGGCCGCGACCGAGTCATCTTTTGACGCAATAATGGCCGCCTCAGCATTACTACTCGCGGTTAATACTTCAGCATTCGGAAGATAGCGCTCTAACCATTGCCGACATTGCGCTAACGCCTGCGGATGAGCATACACCTTCTTAACATTAGTCAATCCATCGGCATTACTTAACAACTGGTGGCTAATCGGCAACTGCACTTCACCACACACTTTCAAGTTAGACGACGAAAAACAGTCCAAGGTATGGGTAATAACGCCTTCGGTTGAATTCTCTACCGGCACAACTCCGAAATGCGCTTTGCGTTGTTCGACGACCCGAAACACATCCGAAATCGTCTTCACATCCAAATTACGCACCGCTTGACCAAAATGCTTAACCACCGCGGCTTGGGTATAGGTACCGGCGGGGCCTAAATAAGCTACCGTCATAGGCATCTCTGCGGCCAACGAGGTCGACATGATTTCACGCATCAAGCGCACCATCTCGTCGTCAGAGACTAACCCCTTAAGCTCTTCACGTAATGCCGCGTTGCGCTCGCGAACTCGCCGCAATACCTGAGCTTCGCGCTCAGGACGATAAAACGAAGCGTCGGCGTCACTCGCCGTTTTAGCTTTCGCAATATCAGCAGCCACCAATACGCGCTGCTGAATTAAACGGAGTATTTTTTGATCACAAGCATCAATCTTGGATCGAAGCTCGAGTAACTCCTCGGAATCTATTTGCGTCTTGTCGCCCATTAAGTAGGTCGCCCGCCTAAGGCTGGATCACGCGCGCAATCATCACGCCGTTAAGTTGCTTAATAGTCTCGATTACCGAACTTGGTATCGAGCTGTCTACATCAACAATAGTGTAAGCAACATCGCCACGTGATTGGTTAATCATGTCGTTAATATTAAGGTTGGCATCGGCTAAAATCGTGGAAATCTGCCCGACCATATTCGGCACATTGGCATTACATACTACCAAGCGGTAGTCGGTATTGCGCGACATCGACACATTGGGAAAATTCACTGAATTAACTATGTTACCGGTTTCAAGATACTCGCGCACTTGGTCAGCAACCATAACCGCACAATTATCTTCGGCTTCTCCAGTTGACGCGCCCAGATGTGGCAAACCAAGAACCGCAGGTGTTTGCTTAGTGCGGTTATTCGGAAAATCGGTGACGTAACAGGCTAATTTACCTGCATCAATGGCATCACAAACCGCCTCGTCATTAATAATGCCGCCGCGCGCTAAATTGATTACAGTCGCCGTGGGCTTCATTTGAGAGACGTTATCAGCGTTGATCAAATCTCTGGTGGCATCAATCAACGGTACATGTACCGTTAGGAAGTCCACTTTCGACAACATTTCTTCGACGCTACCGGCACGGCCGATTCGAGCTGAAAGCTGCCATGCGCCATCGACCGTTAAACCTGGGTCGAAACCAATAACATTCATACCCAAATCCACACAGGTATTCGCCACCATCCGGCCAATCGCGCCTAGACCTACCACACCAATGGTGCGACCAGGCAGTTCGAAACCGGCGTACTTCTTTTTACCCGCTTCAACCAATTTTGATAACTCAGCATCGTCGCCACTCAAGCCTTCGGTGTATTTAATGGCTTCGCTGATATTACGTGCCGCAATAAACAAAGAAGCTACCACCAGCTCTTTAACTGCATTGGCATTCGCGCCCGGCGCATTAAACACCGGAATACCCGCCGCGCTCATTTTGTCGAGGGGAATATTATTCACGCCGGCACCAGCACGACCAACCGCCTTTAACGACGCCGGAATCTCCATATCGTGCATTTTGAATGATCGCAAAATAATCGCGTCAGGAGTGGCTTCGGAATCTGTGACCGAATAGTCGCTAGCCGGCAACCGGTCAAGACCAACCTGTGAAATATTATTTAGAGTAAGAATTTTGTACATTACGTTTGCCTGCTTATAAAGCTGATCGCCGAAATCAATGTTCGGCGATTATATGTTTGGTTATTAGTTCGTTGCGTCTAATGATAACGAGGTGACTAGCGATGCTTGGCTTTAAATTGATCCATAAAATCAAGCAAGGAATCAATGCCGGCCATTGGCATAGCGTTGTAGATACTGGCGCGCATACCACCGACAGAGCGATGGCCCTTAAGTGCATGCAGACCAGCATCATGCGACCCAGCCAAGAACTCGGCATCTAGATCACTATTCGCCAAAATAAAGGGAACATTCATCCACGAACGACTGTCGACAGCCACTGGGTTGGTGTAAAAACCATCGGACCCATCAATATAGCTGTACAGCTTCTCGGCTTTCGCACGATTAACTTCAGCCACCGCCTCAACGCCACCATTTGATTTAAGCCAAGCAAACACTTTACCCGCCAAATACCAAGCAAAAGTCGGCGGCGTATTGTTCATGCTATCGCTTTCAGCCATAACCTGATAATCCATCAAACGCGGAGCATCATCAGGAAAGTGTCCGATTAAGTCGTCTCTAACAATGACAATCGTTAAGCCAGCTGGGCCAATATTTTTCTGTGCGCCGGCATAAATGATGCCATATTTGGCCACGTCGATCGGGCGCGACAGTATGGTGGAAGACAGATCGGCACAGATCGGCACATTCACGTCAGGCAGCCAATCAAATTCGACACCAGCAATCGTTTCATTCGGAGTGATATGCAAATACGCCGAGTCATCACTCAGCGCCCAAGACGACTCTGCTGGCACATGCTTATAACCTTCTTCAGAGGTATCACACACCACATTCACGTCAATAAAGCGCTTAGCGTCGGCAATCGCCTTTTTACTCCAATGACCGGTATGCGCATAATCAGCCGAACCACCTAAGTGCTTCAAATTCAAAGGAATTGCGGAGAATTGCGAGGTTGCTCCGCCCTGCAAAAACAATACTTTGTAGTTGTCAGGAATGTGCATTAGGTCGCGAAGGTCTTGCTCAGCCTGTGCCGCTGCTTGCATAAACGGCGCACCGCGATGCGAAACTTCCATCACTGACGCACCGGTACCGTTCCACTCCAACATCTCAGATTGCACTTGCTCAAGCACGGCGAGAGGTAGCGCGGCTGGACCCGCACTGAAATTAAAAATACGACTCATTATAAGTCTCCAAGAAAGTTTAAAATCTTGTCTTGCGATCAGTCACAATAAACCAATATTGAGCTTCATTCGCTGAGCCCCGCATAGCTTCTAGTTACTAGTAACTAGTTTTTATACTTACGAGCCGTTATTAGCTTGAGACAGAATTGAAGCACTGTCCAGAGGCTGTTTAGGTAGGGTATTTTACACAAGGCTGAGCCAAATCCATATGACTAGTTTGGTAATTCACGATATTTTGTTGATCAATGAGCAACACGACTCTTCGAGCACGCCGCAAGTGGCCAAGTTTTAGCGATTAAGCTGAAACAGCTAAGCCTAAATAACATAGACAAGTACGACGAATGAGCGGCTCCAGTCGAGCCGCACAATAAGGTCAGCAAACTATCCATTGGGCCACCGAGCAAAGCTCAGCAGCCACCAGGCTTAGTCATCAAACAGCAGAAGCTGAAGAATTTGAATTATAAATGGTTTGGGTTCTGGTTCCGGTTCTGGCTCGGTTGACATATCTAAACTCGGCGTGTTTTCCGCAAAATATTCATGACTGTCGGCATTGGTGATCGCATCATTCGGATTACTGTTCGCGAGACTGCGGGCGCCAGATTGCCCATAAACCACATCATCCGTACCAGCGACAATGGTAAAATGACTTACCTCGTGAATGATGGTGCCAGCTTTAGAGTCGGTACCAGTCTGCGGAACTTGCCAAAATACTGAACCCAAATAGATTTTGTATGGGTCATTTATATAAACATATGCAAAAAATGGACTGGTATCGTCACAAATAAAGGTGATCTGACGGGTACTCAAGGCTGAGTAGATACGATCAAAATTACGCTGCACTCGGTCCCAACGGCTTTCACTGTAAGCACCAAACCACTCACGGTATCGACGCGCATCACCACGTACAGACACTGGGTTATTGCGCAAATCTTCACTGGCAGTACGCGCCAAACGCTCGGCTGAGCCTAATGCCGCATCAATTTGGCTTGGTCGATCACCAAAACAACCAGAGAACGCGGGAGTTTGCTTGAACCGAATTGCTCTATCACTGGTGAGCACGATCGTTACTTGAGGTGCCTTCTGGCTGCCTGAGGTGACAGCGCCGCCTTTCACCGACACCAAATAATCACCTTTATAACTAAGCGAATAGCCTGTAGACAGGTCAACGGTAGCGGACACGCTAGCGCCAGGGTAAACAGTTACATAATCAGCATCCGTGGGCGGATAACGTTTGTAGTGACGCCCTGAATACGGCACCACACTGCCTTCATGCACAATCCGAAGAAAATCTTCGTCGACCCGGCCGGCGAGCGCGGTCTCCCAAGTAAGCAACTTAATCGCTTCAGACGTAACATTGCGGTACGTCACCTTGACCATTACCGCATCATCTTTGCCGTATTTAGCCTGCACAGTTTGCAGCGAAACCTCGATACCTGCTGGCAGTGAAGCGGCCGCGGACATTGAGACAACGCCGCACAATAATAACGACAGACAAACAACTTGAGTCGCAGTGCGAGTGCGGACAATCACCCGAAATAGATTTAACACTAGAAGCTCCTTATTCGCGCCGCTCAATACAGCGCGACACCGTTAATCACAGACTGGAAACGCATCACCGGCGTCAAATTTGACAGGCACAAGCTCTAGATCGTGCGATGAATTATTTTGCAGTATATTTTTGTTTAGTATATCAACAACATAGTGCTGATTGCGACAAAACGCGTAAGCGCGAGTAATATCAAGCCGATTTTCAATGCTTTGCTGGTGAGCCAAGGTCAAATAGTCGCTATCAGTAGGCGCCATGCGCTTCACCATCATGCCAATATAAGGTGAGCGCGCATTATCTGACCCAGCTTGAGTGACGCTTAAAAAGTCGCCAGTTACCGCCGAGTCAAACGGTGTATTCCATGGTAAGAAGGTAATTGATTGCCCGGCTTGATTCACCAACTCCGAAACAATAATAACCTGACCACTGGCAAGTGCCGGTTGGTCGACACGCATGGTTAATAATAGCCCCGCTTCTGTCTTAGAATGACAAGCCATGAGCACTAACAGCGTCCAGCTTAAAACCAGCCATTGAAACCCTCGCTTTAACATAAATGAAGCCTCCATATCACCGGTTATATCAGCAAGCAACACTAAACGAGGATAGCCAGATTTACCAAGCCAGCTACCCCACTCAACCTAAACGTAGACTAGCCAAACAATCGGCATCACCAAACCATCATGATGCCGATTTCACTGTGCGGCTATTTATTCCGTATCTTCGTTATTCCGTATCTTCGTTATTCCGTATCTTCGTTATTCCGTATCTTCGTTATTCCGTATCTTTCTTATTCCGTATCTTCGGCATCTGACTCTGAGTCAGCATCGACAGCCGCGTCGCTCGGCTCACTAGCCTCAGGTTCAACACCATCTACTAGCGCTTCAACATCACCGTCAAGCATAGCAACATCTTCTTCCTCTTCGGATTCGGCGACCTTCTGAACACTAATCAGCTTCTCTCCAGTCGACACACCAATGACTTTCACGCCTTGAGTATTACGACCGATCACCGAAACCTCAGCAACGCGAGTCCTCACCAAAGTGCCACCATTGGTGATCAGCATGGCTTCGTCGTGCTCTTCAACCAAAACAGCACCAATAGCATTACCATTGCGCTCGCTAGTTTGAATAGAGATTACACCTTGACCACCACGACCCTGAAGATTGTATTCTGCCAACGAAGTACGCTTACCATAACCGTTTTCAGTTAATGTCAGCACCGCTGAATCAGCATCGGCTGCATCACAAATAATCATCGCGTTCACTAGGTGGTCGGCGGCTAATTTAATACCTCGGACTCCCCGTGCGGTGCGGCCCATACGTCGCACATCATGCTCATCAAAACGAATTGCCTTACCGGATGTGGTAAACAACATTACTTCTTGAGCACCATTAGTGACACCAACGCCAACCAACGAATTACCTTCAACCAAGTCGAGTGCAATAATGCCGTTTGAACGCGGGCGCGAGAAATCCATCAAGGACGTCTTCTTAACCGTACCATCACTGGTGGCCATAAATACATGCTGACCTTCGGTAAATTCTTTAACCGGCAGAATCGCAGTAATATGCTCATCGCTATCTAGTGGCAACAAGTTAACAATCGGCTTACCACGCGCATTGCGCCCGGCTTGCGGCAGTTCATACACTTTTAGCCAGTAAACTTTACCCTTATCTGAGAAGCACAGAACCGTATCGTGCGAGTTGGCCACAAACATGCGCTCAACAAAGTCTTCATCTTTGGTTTTGGTGGCGCTCTTACCCTTGCCGCCACGTCGCTGGGCACGATAATCACTTAACGGCTGCGACTTAGCGTAGCCTTCATGCGACAACGTTACGACCAAGTCTTCCTCAGCGATCATGTCCTCAAGCGTTAGGTCGAGCTTTTGGTCAAGTATTTCAGTACGACGCTGATCGCCATACTCTTCTCTGATTGCCACCAACTCTTCACGAATCACTTCCATCAAGCGGCCGACGTTTTCCAGAATATTAATAAATTCAGCGATCTTTTCGAGCACTTCAGCGTACTCTTCACGAATCTTGTCTTGCTCAAGGCCAGTTAAGCGATGTAAACGCAAATCAAGAATCGCTTGCGCCTGCTTCTCGGACAAGAAATACGCATCAGCATGTAAGCCTAGCGCTGGATCCAAGCCCTGTGGTTTGGAAGAAACGTCGCCAGCACGCGAGATCATGTCGGCAACCACGCCAGGCGCCCAACTCTGCGCCAACAACTGCTCTTTGGCCACTGCCGGACTGGCTGATTTCTTGATCAACTCGATCATTTCATCAATATTGCTCAAGGCAATCGCCAAACCTTCTAATGTGTGAGCACGAGCACGCGCTTTACGCAGGTTATAAATAGTACGCCTTGTAACAACCTCACGACGATGCTTGATAAATTCTTCAAGCAACTCGCGCAAATTGAATAAGCGCGGCTGATTGTTCAGCAAGGCAACTGTATTAATGCCGAATACGGTCTGCAGCTGGGTTTGTTGAAACAGCTTATTTAGAATAACCTCGGCCACTTCACCACGACGCACAGCGATAAACATGCGCATACCGCTCTTATCAGACTCGTCGCGTAACTCGGTGATGCCGTCAATCTTTTTGGTTTTAACCAGCTCAGCGATCTTCTCAAGCAAGCGTGCCTTATTCACCATGTAAGGCAACTCAGTCACAATAATAGACTGACGACCATTGGCTTCATTGGTTTCAATGTGCGTGCGTGCACGCATATAAATTTTGCCGCGACCCGTGCGATACGCATCGCGAATACCGCTCGACCCGTTAATAAAACCGGAGGTCGGGAAGTCTGGGCCGGGAATGTGCTCCATTAATTCGTCGATCGTAATGTCTTCATTATCGATCATAGCCACACAGCCGTTAATGACTTCAGTCAAATTATGCGGTGGAATATTGGTCGCCATACCAACAGCGATACCCGATGAACCATTAACCAACAGCGTCGGAATCCGCGTCGGCATAACCGACGGTTGCATTTCGCTTTCGTCGTAGTTCGGGTAGAAATCAACGGTCTCCTTGTCGAGATCCGCCAAAATTTCATGCGCAATCTTTGACAAACGAATTTCGGTGTAACGCATTGCGGCTGGCGAATCGCCATCAACCGAACCAAAGTTACCTTGACCGTCGACCAAGGGGTAACGCATAGAAAAATCTTGCGCTAACCGAACAATCGTATCGTAAACCGCAGTATCACCATGCGGATGGTATTTACCGATAACATCACCAACAATACGCGCCGATTTCTTATAGGGCTTATTGAAGTCATTGTTAAGCTGCGACATGGCGAATAGCGCACGTCGATGCACAGGTTTCAAACCATCACGAACATCTGGCAACGCACGCCCAACGATAACGCTCATAGCGTAATCTAGGTACGATTGCCGCATCTCCTGCTCGAGGTTAGCAGGGATGGTTTCTTTAGCAAATTGGTCGGTCATAATCGCGCTATTTATTTATAAAAAATAAGTAGTTGATTATATCGAAAAACGCCACCTAATGCATTCATAAGTGGAGGCCGCACACAAATCAAAAACCACTTCTGCTATATATACCATCAAGCCATCGAACCCGCCGACAAAGCACTCACAATCGAGGCATTAATTCAAATCATTGTGTGATAAACATGAGATATCGCCTGCACCATCAACTTCTCACTAAACTTTTCCGCGTAAAGCCTTCTTGACTCCCTCTGCATTGACTTCAAACCAACATCATCTAAAGCAACTTGGTTTAGCGATTTAGCCATTCCAACAAAATCCGTCATCGGATATAAGCGCCCATTCTTAGCGCCCACCAATTCACTCATCCCACAAACATCTGTGCTAAAAATACAAAGCCCAGCGCGCAGCCCCTCAATCACGCTGAGAGGCATACCCTCATACCGTGAAGTCACCAACATCACATCGTAATCACCAAGCAATGACCCGGCACGAGGCTCATCCAAAACAATCTCGCAACGCTCTTTAGCTTTGCTAATACTGACAAGGTCAAATAACTCCGCAGCACCCGCGCCAGAGGTATATATCGTCATACGAACATCTTCCCCGGCATTCTCTAAGACCTGCAATGCACCATAAATATTTTTTTGATACGACGCTCTACCAACAAACACAACACGAAGCTGACCAAACGGCCTCTCTGTACGTTCAATCTGCTCATCCGGAATACCATTTGGTATGCATTTCGACCGCCCCCCTTCAAGAATACCCGCACTGAGCCCCAACCTTAGATCGAACTCTGACACCGTTATCCAAAAATCCGTTAATGGTCGCATAATTTTTTCCATCGCCACCTGAAGGCGTCGACGCACGCCAACATCAAGCCCAGCAAAGTGCCACCCATGAACTGTATACAGAGTCTTTATACCCAATACCTTTGCTGCAATACGGCCGCTCATCGACGCCAATGCAGAGTGCGTGTGAACCAACCCTGGATCAAAACGTCGCAGCACCGCGAGCAAACGAAACGTGGCTCCTACCACATTATAGGAATCAATAGATGGACAGACTTCAACCTGCACTCTTAATTGACGGGCATACTCTGTCAACAATCCCTCAGAACCGGACACTAAAAGCAGGTCGCACTCTGAAGAGAAACCAGCAAGGATAGAGCGAACGTGATTTTGTGCACCACCAATATCGCTACGAGTGATTATGATAGCTATTCGCGGCTTCTTACTGGTCATATCATTGAGACTCATATCATTAACCTGCCAAGCGATGAACACTGCAATCCAGCCTTCACCCTACACATCAAGATGCTGACCTAAGTGAAAGCCAACCAACACAGCAACGCCACCAAAGGCATTCACATCAAGCTAAATTGGCGGATGTTGTATTTTTTCAACAATAATGCGTTGCTGTAACACGCGACTAAGCACACGACTCAACTCACCGGCATACACCACCGCAAACCTAATACCGAAAACAAGAAATAAAGCCGCGACACCGCTAAACCCAAACTGCCTCTCCGAGTACCACAACATAAAAGCAATCATCATGATAACAATCGATATACCACCAAATAACTCTGAATAAATAATTGAGTTTCGCCCGAACATGTAATTCTCATTAATCAGCTGAAGTGCGCGAAGGTAGTCATCATCCATAGATAAAACAGCCTTCCTGCATTGCTGCATTTCAGTGTGAACAAACACCTCTTTTCGCCCTTTCAACAACATCAAAGCCAGCATTATCGGCACTAACAACAAAACCAACAAACCTGCTAAAGGATTGATTAGAAATATTCCACTAAATAAGAAAAAATAGAAAAGCAAAATTTCCAACGACTTAATAACACCCTCATAGCCGATCGGAACCTTATCTAAACAGATATGCAAATGCATAGGCACATGATCATTCAGAGGCGAGAGTAACAAACCTGAAATGGTCGCGGTGCGATAATGGAGAAAGAAAAATAAATAGACCTTATTAAGAACATACTGAGCAACTATCAATACAACAAGTATGATGACCAACGCATAAAGAAGGTTCGACTGATTAATTTCGGCCAGACCATAACCACTCGCAAATTGATTTACAACCTTTACAATTGAAGAGGGGTCAATGACTGACAGAAAAACTTTTACAATAAGCACAAAAACAACGACAGACAATCCGCGAACCAAAAACCCTAAAAAAACAAGGAATAATGTTGCCATGGGTCGCTTAGCAAGCAACTGAAGGTAGAATTTCAGAACCTGCATGGAATCCGCAAACTGAATACGACTCTCAGCGTTTTTTTTCATACACCACCGAAAAACCTAAGCCAGCGCTCGACAAGCAGACCTTAGGTCATCAAGCTTTTGATCCGCACCGTCAACCAACTCAAATCGCTTAACTACCGCCGCCTTAGTAAACTCATATAACTGCATATCAAGCTCGTTAGCACTCATAAGCCGAGCATATAACTCTGCCCCCAAGTCAGATTCCAACTCCGCTAAACGCTCCTCTCTTGACACTGCTCGAGCTCTACTTACATTCTGTTTTTGATAAGAAAAATCTATCTCAAACTCTGTCTTTGAAAAGTGCTCAGAAAAAAGCACCACACTCTCATCAAACAACTCCACAACGCCGATTAAAGGATTTTTTTCCACAAAACTTATTGCCTCTTCTAAGTACTCACTAGTTGGAGAGAAGCGCTGAGGCATACTATTTGAAGTCAAATAGCGAATCTGCATATTTCGAATGGTCGGAGCCACATCATCCTGCAACCGCCAAGCCACATACTCGGCAATATTCATTCTTTTAGCGTTTTGCGCACCTGGCGTGTCCGCGACCTGCTTACGTTCAAAGTCATAGACCGAGCGAACCCGAAGCATCGGATCTCTAAGCATCACGATGGTATGAACATCCCAAACATCACTACTAGGTACCGGAAGCCTCAGTGAGTGGCTAGACAACGCACGCAGTTTTGGCTTCGCCTTTAACACCTCAAAGATATACTCGCGCTCCTTACGCATCCTCGTGTCGTCGCGATCATCCTGAAAGCCAGACCCAAAATTTCGCTCTAAAATCCAGTCAATCGTCGTTCCTGCATTTTTAAATATATGAGCATGAGCAATGATAGTTTTTTTCACAAGAAGAACGCTCGAATCCAGAAATTCTGGATTTGTATTAATCGATGCTTTAGCAAAACGAAACATCAATGATTATATGCAAACGCACAAAACCGATTGCGCGAAAGAATTTTTTTTGTTTGCCCTACCCATGGCCAGCAAACCACACAGAAGACCCTATGCGGAATGATTATTTAATGACCAGCCAAATACAAACACCCAAAAAAATAGAGAGCTACAAATAGCTCTCTATTTTAATCTTTTTTCCGCCCCATAAAATGAAGCAAAAAAGCCGAAAAGCTCTTATTGCGATAAAAATACACTTTGAATTGGAGTACCAAAACCTTCGCAACCAGTACTTGTTGGAATTTCAATTTCAATTGGCTTCTCTAAAGCGTACGCAGTCAACAATGATGCAATTACAGACTTCGCACCAGCAGCATCAGACTGCACTTTATATACAAGTGTGCAATTTGATGAATCATTCATCTCATCGGAGCTAACAGTTACAAAGTAATTGCCACTTGCATATGGACGCATTTTAGTAATATCTACTGCTACTGAACGTGGCTCAGCACTGGCAGTAAACGACGTGGCAATTGCCATAAGGCTAACAGCTAGGACAGAAATTTTTTTCACTTTGGTCTCCGTTGATAAGGTAGAGGAATTACATTAATTTATTAGGGAAGTTTATACAACACCAATGAAATGTCAAGTAAGTAGAAATTAATGCTCACTCACAACCATTCCCCAATGCTGAATGGATAATTTTAACCTCACAAAAATAGTACAGCATATACACATGCTTAACTCAGTCGATGCACATTTTTCACGCCACCGCTGCTCGCTGCTATAGCCCAGCCACGCAACAAAACTTCACCACCTAAAATTAGGATGTCGTATATACAAATTACTTATACATCGAAAACACGCCAAGATCAATCGCACGAAAATACCCAGATGCTAATGAGCCACCCCGATATTGGCAGCCAACAACCTAACCCCCTCTTCCAGACTCGTTGCCTGGTATCGTAGAGCAGTCAACTGGGGAGCAAAAAGAATATCCTTATCATTACCTGCACTAGGAACATAAACGAGCTTCAACCTTCGGTTTGTAACCTTGGACACAATATTTTTTAATGTGTCAATGGAAGTAGGTCGCCCACTAGCAAGCAACTGAACCCCAGACTGGGTATTCGCCACAATATCACCGACAACATGGCGCGCAATGTCTCCATTAAAGATGTAATCTCTCAAAGTATTTTGCAGCGCATAAATTTCCACCGTAGATCCAGCGATCGCCGACATGACCATTCTATTTATCAACCCCACCCGACTACCACGCAAACCAAGACCATAAACCGATGCGGCACGGTAAACGCGTGCAACCGCAGAGCGCTCTAACACCAACCTCTCTTGCTCCAGTTTCCAACGAGCATACGGGCGATCATAATTAATTTGACCCAGCGCAGACACAAACCCTGAGTGTTCATAGATGCCTCCAGCAGAACTTATTAGCGACACCCTAAGCTCCACATCAGGCAACTCAAGCAGCGACACAACCACATCCTTGTAATAGTTATACTCATTTTCCATTTCAGCGTCGCTAGCTGAAAAACCGCCCTTGCCCGCTGCCCAAACCAAATCAACCGTCGAATACCCACCATGCTCCACAAGACACGAAAGCGTATGCTTTAGTTCCGCGGGGTTATTCCAGTCAGTATTGGTCGTCGCAACACTTATCGTTCGACTACAAAATACCTTAGCCTGAAACGCAATCTCGAAACCAATCAACCCCCGGCCAACCACCAGCACTAAATGAGGCTCCCCAAAATTGAATTCGTATGCCGATATACTCAATTTTCTATTTACGAAACCAAGCCACTAACGCAGAATCATTTGAACGGTCGACAGTGAAGAATGTTGGCCGACCAAGCTGGTTAGTTACTAACACGCTCACATATTCAAGAATAATGCACAAAATCATAATAATAACCCCCCCCAAAAATGTAATCAGCGATACCAGAGAAGCCCATCCGACCACGCCCACTGACTCGGGCACTAATATCTTTTGAATGATTGCGGTAGCGCCAGCCGCTACTGCTAAAATTATAGCCATCACCCCAACAAACAATCCCTTCGACGCAATATCAAATGACGAACTCACCATCAAGCGGCGCGCATGATTGATTAAACCAGCAAGACTGTACCCACTCTCGTCATCATCAATAAAGCGATTGTCTTTCAATTCGATAGCAACCGTAACCGCAGACTTAGTGAACCACGATATCGCAATATCGAGATAGGTCTGACTACTACTTGAGCTAGCTGCGGCTCTTGCAATACTGCCGCGAATCAGTCTAAAGCTATTAAAAAATCTTATCTGCGGCGTTCGCGTAAGCTTTGCCAATATTTTCTTAACAACTTTGGACGACAGATCGCGCCAACTTTTACCGTGCGCTGGACTAAAAGGTGCGGCATAGACCACATCCGCAGCATTATTTACTTGAGCTCGGAATAATTGGTCGATGTCAGCTGGTTTGTGCTGAAGATCTTCATCCAATGTGACCACCCAATCACTTGATGAGTGACACAAGCCTGCAACGGTTGCCGAGTGCTGCCCGTAGTTCCTCGATAAACTCAACACCCTTACCCATGGATACTCTGCACTTATCTGTGCCAGCACCTCACTGGACGAGTCGATGGAACCATCATCGACAAAAATGGATTCGACTAAGGCCATTGGCGCATCGGCCCGCTCCCACTGACCCCTAATCTTTTCAATTTCAGCAACTAAGTCTCGAAGATATTTCTCGCCACAATATACGGGGGTTACGGTACTCACAGAAATTTTCATTTTAAACAAACCCGACTAATCTTTCTTTGTTGCAACAACAACCATGGACAGGCCGAATGGAATATTCAGAATTCCAGCCCATAACCGCTCCAATCCAAACAAGGCTTTAAGCGTGCTATTTATAACCCCGACTGGAATAGAGAGCCCCGTATCAACATTGTCTATAGCTCCTTTGAGTCGACTAGAGACCCTTTCAACGACCGCGAGTGGAAACAAAACAGAATTAAAGTATGACGCATACTGGACCTGATACCCTGCATTTTCGAGTAAGCGGCGATAATCTGGCAGTGTGTACCGGCGACAATGATGATTCGCAACATCATGCGCAGACCACAGCCATTGATATGCGGGCACTGTGGTCACTAAAACACCATCTTTGCGAATAAACTTTTGAACGGCCTTTAACGCAGCCAGATCATCCTGAATGTGCTCCACTACATCTAACAAAAACACGCCATCATATTGAGCCGTCAAGTCAATATCATCTGGCAATGAACCACCTGCAACCTTAACGACATTATCCAATCCGCGCTGCTCAATAAATTGGCGTGCGTATGGCTCCATTTCAATAGCTGTCACATTACCAAACTCAGCGAGTAGCGGAAGGTTCCCACCAGTTCCACTACCAATCTCACAAAGCTCTAGATCAACGCGTTCGCGAAAAACAAACTTGGCAATAATTCGTTTTAGATATTGGCGCCTAGCAACGAACCACCAGTGCTCGCCCTCAACCACACTCATATCTTTATAAACTTGCTCATCCATACCACAACTACCTTAACCATATTTCGTTTTGATCGCTAGCAACCCAATAAAGAGAAACCGATTCCAAATTGTGTTACTAGCACTTAAAAGAATATATCCAACTCAGTCCCAGCAAGCCTAGAGACTGAATGCTGATCCAGTTCTTTTCTTAACCATCAAACACTTGCACTCTTATCAGATTGAGCTCGACCTGATCCAAACAGACCACAAAGAAAAAATAGAACACTGATCAGCAACACCAAAACACCAAGACCAGTTAACCATACGCCAAGCCTAAATATAGATGGCATGAACGTATATTTAAGCGTGTAGGTTCCCGCAGGTATATTAAAGGCCAGCCGGTATCCGTCAACTAACAATGGCTCGACTTTGACACCATTCAAATAACCAACCCAATGTTCACTAAAAACTTGATCACTTACAAATAACCCAGCAGATGATTGCTCTATTTGATAAATTTCAGTCGACCCGTAACGACTCACTAGCGAGATAGACTTGTCGACCAAGTCGGCATGATCACAAAGAAGGCCTGGTGTTAACTTTTTCGCAGCATTTGGAGGGAAAATATCCCGTGCTCCCCCCTTAGATACAAACATCACACGACCATCTTCTTGCCTCGAGATACAGCCTAGGTTGGCAAACCCCAAATGGTAGTCTGCAATCTCATAAAGATGTAACTCACCCACGTGTCCAGAGTATGTGTAAAAATCTAAATATTCACTTCCTTCATCCAGTTTTGTCGCTCGCAGCACATGACTTACCCCAGCATTTAGAAGACGCGTATGATTCTTAAATGCCGCGCTGATCGTCAGCCGCTTGAATAACGTATGCTCATAATAAGGTCGAGGCGTATGGTACATACGCATGACATCCCACCCGGCACTCATCGCAACTGATTGCAGGTGAGGGTGTAAAAAAACCTGTTTCGACAAACACGCCGATTCCCTTGTTTTAGAATTTACTCGCGGGTCAATAGCTAGCCGCGCATGAGAGCCAAGCCTTGCTCGTGCCGCATAAAGGTCTTCCTGTAAATCAACAAAGACAGCGCAAGACAAGTACAGGTCTCGCTCTTTAGGTACCTTCGGATGCATAATCATTGAGTTTTGCGGCAAGTATGCAATCAACAAGATCACCAGCATCATTGAGCTATACCGTGAGCGGCACAATAAGATAGCAAGAATAGATGCCAGGGCGGGCAAACCAAATACCCAAACCGGCAAACCAGAGGAACTATGACGAAAATCATTAGCCACACTTAGTTGGTAGCACGTTCCCACTAGAGTGGCGACACTTATAACAAGCACCCCAATTGACTTTGATCGGTCGGCTTGATGCCGCAACAACTCAGAGCATGCGAGAGCCGCAACAATCAATATGATCGTGGTAGTAACGTAGGTGTTTGCCAAAGGGTAACGTATGGAGTTTAAAAGCGGCAACTGATAGCTAATTCTATGTACAAATGTTGCATCCCCAAACGCATCAAACAAGAAATATAAAGCACCAAATAAAAGCGGGTAGAGGTGAATTTTACGCCAATTCAAAGCAACACCGTAAATGAACAACGCTATTACACTAACACCAAGATATAAGTGCCCAATCCCAAACCACTCTGTAGGCGCTATAAACTGACTAAGCCCGTGCAAATCAAAACTTAACACCGAATCCAACGTGCCCTCATAGGGGGGCTTGAGAGAACCAGTGGTGTAACCACCTGAATACCATCGAATATAGTTTGGCGATTCACTTAAGGTCGGAAGCAAGTGCGATGCACCAATCAACAAAGACACAAACCCTCCGGCAATGGTGACCGCAAAAATCTTGACGGACTCGCTGAAGTTTGGACGGGCTTTGAGAAAACAGAAAAGAAAGAAAAACGCCGACAAAACAACTGCATAGACTAGCGGCAATGCTGTTCCTAACGCAATAAAACCAAAACCGATCAACAAGTAAATAAAACCTAGAAGCCGGTTCTTAAGATTTACAATCTCCCATAGACCCAGCAAACAAAATGGAATCCACGTATATCCCGATAACGCCCAAATCCATGATGACCACATTTTGAGGTGTAGTGAATATCCGTAAAACACACCAAAGAGTATCGCAACCACTGAACTGACGCCCATTCGCTTGATAAGAAGAGAGAATGATAAGCATGCGACTACTAGGTGAAACACCACTGAAGCAAAATCAAGTTTAAGATTTGTTAGATAGCTAAAATCACCATCCAATCCCAGCGTCAAATAAAACGGGTACAAAACCCCAAAATAGGGGTAGCTATAAATATCCTCTCGCGCGGAAAGAATTTTTGGCATCAAATGACTAAGCGTATTCCCCTCTCGAAGAGCACCATTTATCGTTGGCGCATAAATCTGAGAATCGTGGCCTAACCCAATAGTCGGAAAGACCGACCAGAAAACAGGCAACCAAACCAATATATTAATCGCCAAAAAGAGCAACCAAAACAGCAACCAAGAATCGCTGATTAAGGTTTTGTAGATAGCGCCTTGAGGGCACCCTAGGGGTAAAGTATTTTTTTTCATGAGGCTAGTTAGGCATCCACCTAAATAAACAGGCTAATTCAATGTGTATCTGAGATTTATGCACGCGCAACAAACACACACCCGACCACAATAAGAGCTGTGCCAAACACTTTGCCAAATGACAATGTTTCCCCAAATACCCCCACACCAGCAGCAAGAGTCATTATGAAACCTAAACTAATAAACGGATAAGCTGCCGAGATTTCAACTCTAGTTAGCACCCATATCCAGTTGGCAGCACTCACCACGTAAATTGCCAAACCAAGCAAGATATATATATTAAAATACGATAAAACATAGCTGATACTCGACAAGTCGACCTTTTCAGTCAACCCGTCTGCACGAATCTTATTAGCACCAACTTTGAGTATCAATTGCGCAAATGTCGACATAAAAACACTTAAAATGACGATTGAAAAATTGGTGAGAGACATGGCCAGAATCGAGCTTAAATCAAATTTGCTGAAGTATACATCAAGTGTATGCCTCAAGCCCCACACCTGAGTCACACAGGCAACCAACGAATGAACCAAAAACGTATCACCCTAGCCATCGACGCACGCCCATTATCGCGTGGAAGCGGAGGAATCCAACGCTATCTAAAACGAATTATTCCCCACCTAATAGCATCAGGCGAATTTGACATTATTTTGTATTCAGATGGTCTAATTGAAGGCGTACCTGACGACATCCTTTCCAAGATCAAAGTACGGCAAACACTACGCGGAAAACTGGCAGCCGTTAGCTGGTACTGGATGGCTCCTATATGGATACGCCTTGATCGAGCCGATTCATATTGGTCGCCACGTCACCATCTACCATTTTTCACCCCAAAAAGTACGGCGACAATTGTAACGATACACGACTTTGTATGGAAAAAAGTGCCTCAAACTATGCCAAGAATACAATGGCTAACCGAACGCTTACTCATGCCGACTGCTATACGTTCCACCAATAAAATTATTTGTATTAGCCAAACCACGCAATCACAACTGGAGGAGTACTTCCCTGGCGCTGAAAAGAAGAGCAAGGTCATTTTACATGGCGAGGAGACGTCCAGCCATATCACTGGACCCAGCAATACAAGCAAATCTGTTGACAGTTATTTTTTAACCGTAGGGACTCTAGAGCCTCGCAAAAATTATGAGAGCTTAATTCGAGCGTTTGATATGTACTGCTCGGAAGGCGGCACGGTTGACCTTATTATTGTTGGCAAGAATGGCTGGAACTACCAAAGCATCTACGACGAAAAAAATAAATCCAATTTTAGTTCACGTATCAAAATTCTAAACTCAGTGAATGACGAAGAGTTAATTACCCTCTATCAAGGAGCACAAGGGTTCATTTCAATTTCGATTGATGAAGGGTATGGACTTCCACCACAGGAGGCCATGGCATTCGGCCTCCCCATACTTTTATCAACAATCGATGTGTATCGCGAACTCTATCCATCAGCAGATTTGTGGGTTAACAATCACGATATAAATGAGATATCGCACGCCATCAGCCAACTCAATAAGCTACCCAAAAAAAATACCTACACACCAAACGGGCGACTTTGGTCAGATTGCGCCAAACAACACATAAAATACATAAAAGCTTGAGGCTCGAATTATGAAACCGTAATTTCACACACATCAAAAAAATAATTTTATACACTGACGAGATAGCGTCGCCCATAATAGGCTAAAACTATTTCGTTCATTGATACGCAAATGAAAAACTTAACTCTCACCAAAAAATCCACGCCCATGAAACTCATTTTGTTATTGCCTGCGGTATTGATTTGCGCAGCATGCTCCACGGTAAGCTCACCTCGCAATTCAGCAATCGACAACCAGATCCAAGAGCTTGCAAGCAGATACTTTGAAGCATTAAACTCCCAAGATTTCGAAGCAGCCGCACTAATGGTAGACCCCTCTGACTTGCAGGCTTTTCGCGATAAACTGCTAATCACTAAGGATGTAAGCACTCCAATTAGAGAAGAGTTTATATACTCATATTTTGGTCCCGACGCGTCGGACAAGTCAGTTGAAGCCTTAACCGACGCCCAATATTATGGCAAAATGAGCAAGAGCATCTATGCCACTAGCCAAGGAACGAGAACATATACAAACAAGTTTAAGGGGCCACGAATTATCGGTAGCGTTAAAGAACACAACAACGCTCACGTAGTAATAGAATATTCAACACGAACCGTCGACGGCACGATGTCAACCTTAGTCGAAGTCGTTACACTTAGAAACAAGGACAACACATGGTTCGTCGCTCAACATCATGAAATGACCGCACTCGCCGACCGTATAGCATCAATGTTTAACCAATGAGCTATTGCCACCTAGCTAGCCACTCTTTCTATAATCGCTTTACCGCGGGCGCAGCTTTCATGCCTTACAACGCCAACTTGGTCACGGTGTAGTTAGTCACAGTTCAAGCTATACCAAAATGAGGCACCACGGGTCCCAACTCCGGTGCCTTCCATTAATTTTTTCGCCTCGATATTCATACAGCAATGAGTAAACCAGCTACCGAACAGAACACTGGCTTTAGGATTATCTAATAAATAGGCATAGAGCAAGTACTGCTCAGTCCAATAAATATGCGAGTTTAGGGCGCTCGACTTCGGCATCCCGAACGGTAAGTAGATATCGTGAGAATGCACGATGGTTTTGGTTTTAACTTCCGGCATCAACTTCAGATAGATGTAGAGACAGTCGCTGCCAATTTTTACGGTATGAGTAGAATCAATAAACCAAATATCCGACTCATCGATCATGGCCACTGCGTCGGCCACTGGAATATCTTGCACTTTCTCACGAACAATTTCTTTTACGCTATCAATATTTTCCAAGAAGTCCATCGGATAAGGTTCAATACAAACAATCTCACCAAAACCATTTGCCTTTATTGCCGCATCCGCGACAAGCGTGGAAAACCCTGAGCCTATTTCGAGTATTTTTTTCGGCTTGAAATGACGAATCATACAATAGTAAGACATTGCATCTAGTCGCGAAAACGCAGGATTTGACCAATAAAACCCTGTAACATTTTCTCGGTCACCATCGCTCGGAGGAGTAAATTCCTTCGCATACACCTGAATAACGTCGATAAATGAACGTAACGCTTCAAGGTCAAATATATTGTCAAATACTGGCACATCCTCTTCACGGTATTCAAACGACTCTCGAATATCAGCTACAGAGGGAATATCCGAATAGAAATTGCTCGGCACCACGTTTACTTTAGCCTTTTGAAGGCGCTCTCGCACACCAGGCTCAAGCCAAATTATCTTTTTCGCTAAACTGATTAACGTCTGCATTTCCTCAGCAGACATACTTTTAGCGTCTACAAAACCTCCCGTAGACTCTACACCACCTCCGGAAAAGTTGCCCTCCCCCTTTTTGTTAACTTCTTTCATACCTCGTCCGACTTATCTAGGCCTAAAATTGTTGTCAACGCCGTTAACGCGGCATCTTTTGAAAAGTACTCGATCAATGCTTTATCGGCCAACGAAACCTGTGAATCACATGCGTCATCGCTAGTAAGCAACAGCACTAGTTGATCAATAACCCCTTGCTCTGTATCTCGTACACTCAAATACGCATTAGCGTCGCCTGGCAATCCTTCAGCGCCAATGGGGGTCGTCACTACTGGAACACCATATTGCATGCTCTCGATCACCTTCCCCTTGACACCAGCTCCATATCGCAAAGGTACTATCGAAACACGAGCCTGCCCGTATGCGGAAACTAACTCACTCTCAGACACGTAACCCAACACATCAATCGCGTCGGATTGCAAGTTAGTTATGTGGGCTGGACTATTTGACCCAATGATACTGAGCTTCACATCCGGCACTATGGCGAGCACTTCAGGAAATATTTTATCTAGAAACCAATTAATGCCATCTAGGTTGGGCGGATGACCGAACCCACCGACGAATAAAATATTTCGGTCACGCACCGAATGTCTGCCGACATCAACATCCGATTGTTCGAACCAATACATTGGCTTGTAGGCCACATTAATAGAAGGATCTTCTTTCTTTACTGTATCGACTTCATTCTCGGACAACCACATCGATATATCGCACTTTCGCATAATATCGAACTCAATTTCCTTCCACTCGTCAGAACTACGTGCATCTGCATCGCGGATTCCCAGCAACTCTTCCCTACCAACACGAATGTAATGCAAGTCTGCTCCGTGATAGGCCAAGAACGGAGGATTCTCCAGCGCCAATATTTTATCGATATAGTTAACCGTAATATGCGGTCGATTTAGGTACACAGCATCGATTGTGTGGGCATGCTCCTGCAACCACGCATACCAGTTATTTTTAAAATATTCACCGTATAAAACCTCCACCCCCAACGACTGCAACTCCCTGGTATAGGGCTGATGAGGGTAAAAGTTATCACCAAGAAAAATGACGTGGATCCCACGTTCTACCATCAATTCAACATAACGCTGAGCTACTTTCGAACCGGCGTCCTTATCATGAAAAGGCACATGGTGATCAACGAACAAGACAGTTTTTTTATCTCTTCCGTGCACACGCGCAGAAAACAAATCTTCGGGACCAGTGTAATGCTCAGCATCTAAAGTTTGCTGCCATTTCTCTCTGAATTTTTTACGGTTAGTTACTTGATATTTTTTTATACCAGAATCTTCGTTACTACCATGCGAAACTCCTTCAAAATGCACCACCGTCGAAGATGCAACAAATCGAACACGAAGCCCTAACGCCCGTGCTTGGAAACAGAAATCAGTATCTTCGTAATATGCCGGCGCAAACTCAGTATCAAACCCGCCAATCCGGCTCCATAGAGACTTCTTGAATACTAAACAAGCTCCTGAAACATAATCAACATCACGAGAAAACTCATATTCTGGCTTATTAGGTTGATCAAACCTTCCATAATTCCACCCTGACGCATCACTAAAAATAATACCGCCAGCTTCCTGTAACCTTCCATCTGGGTAAACAAATTTTGGGCCCGTAATTCCGATTTCGGGGCAGTGCTCTAAAGGCGATATTAGTTCACTTAACCAACCAGCTTGAACATTAGTATCATTATTTAATAGAACAATAAACTTTCCACGAGCAGCAGTAACGGAAGAGTTACAGTTAAGCAAAAATCCTTGATTTTCATCACCTCGCACTATCCGAATGCCTTTTACATATTCACCAAGCTGCGCAGTTTGGTCACTAGAACAATCATCAGCAATGATTACCTCAAAGAGTAACGAGTGATTATCTGTATGCTTATGAATGCTGAGTAGGCATGAAAATGTAGTCAAATAATTATTAAAAACAGGTATCACTATTGATACAACTGGTGCAGCTGGCAATTGAAACTCTAGCTTTGTTTCTGGCCAATCGGGGCACTCGCTTGGAACATGAATATCTAAGCTAGAGTTACCCCCAGGATCGACAACATCATATTGAAGTAGAGCCTGACGAACCGCAATATCACCATCATTTTTACCAACCAAAAGCCTCAAAGCTTTAACTACCCTTTTACGATTAACCCGCCGCAAGAACGACCGAGGGTTCCGCAAAAATCCTTTGAGCATCAACAGCCTGGTTGAATCTGCAGGTAGCACATTCTCTAACTCAACACTAGTTATTCCGTGAGTTGACTTATCAAACGCTGAATGCAAGGTGCGATGCTTAATCAAACGAAGTCTTACGAATACCTTATTCATCAAGGCCATAAGCGTATATCGCTTACTGCGCATAAAATGCTTCAAATCGACCGCTACATCTATCAATTGAGAATGCCGCTCTTCGGCTTGACACTCCAATTTGGTATTTTTTTCTTGAAGCTCTTCGGCTTGACACTCCAATTTGGTGATTTTTTCTCGATATTCCTTTAATTGTTTTTGCTGCTCGCCAAGCTCAGTTTTGACCTCATTCAAACTGCGGTCACTCGCATGCCACTCTTGTTCTAGGCGAAGCTTCTCAGCCGACCACCTTTGCGCATCATTATCCCTTTGACTATTTAGTTGGGCTTGATCTCGCTCAAACCTCGCTGCCTCGATGCTAAATACCATCCGAGACTCTAGATCGTGCCAAGAAAATTCACTCAACGACACCTCTGGCAACGCCAAAATTTTCGCCGCATCTCCCGCCACTGCATATTTCCAAGCTTTCTCAATCACTGGAAAGTTACTTAATTGTTTGCTCGCGTCATCATTGAAATGCTTAACTAATCCACTATCAAAAATGCGCTGCTCGTCGCTTGCCTCCTCACCCGAACTCTCAGCGAGAGTGGAAACACCTTGTAAAAACTCATTCAACTTAGACTCAAAAGCCCCGCCCCCATCAAATTCAACGCAAAACACATTGGGTTCGTCGACCAATGAAGAGGCCAGCATTCGAGTTTGGTGATACCAAAACACTAACCCTTGCTCAATAGGAATACCGTTTCTCGTGTGTAATGACTTAGCGACAGAAATAGGGTGCCTGACGACCCATACATGGTGTGTGGCATTGAGGTGTGACTTCCATAACGGCCACGTAATACTCAAACGAGGCTCCTTCAAAAACCAATCATCGTGTTCATTTAATTGGTCAGCAATAACCCTAATTTGATCAAGATATTCACTGCCAACATCCATCAATTCCGAGTTTGATAGAGCTGGCGCCAAGGTGAACCAAGACATATTCAAGGAGGCCAATATCTTGTCATTTAATTCAACAACATCGAGTCGTTCCCAAAACCCTTTCTGGTTATCGACACGCGGCGGCATTTTATTCTGCTCATCCGCATACCACAGCCCAGCCCGCTCGAGAATACCTGCCGATGCTGATGTTCCAGAGCGATGAACCCCGTGTACCACTATTTTACGCATTAGTTTGACTCTACTTCTAATCGACCATAAATATCTTCATAGCGCACAATATCGTCTTCACCTAAATAGTCTCCTGACTGCACCTCAATCAACTCAAGTTGAACCTTACCTGGATTTCTCAGCTGATGTTTTGCACCTATTGGTATATAGGTTGACTCGTTAACTCTTAATAGCAACTCTTGATCACCATTAACGACTTCAGCGGTACCCTTAACCACCACCCAATGCTCGGCGCGATGATAATGTTTTTGTAGACTCAGTTGGGCGCCAGGATAAACGACTAAGCGCTTAACTTGAAACCCCAACTCATTTTCAATAGAGTCATAAAACCCCCAGGGTCGGTAAACTTTCCGATGAATATTCGCTTCTGAGCGCTTCAATTCGGCTATTTCTTCTACAATCTTCTTAACTTCCTGAACACGCTCCTTCGAGGCTAACAATATAGAATCATCTGTTTCGACCAGAATGAAATTATCCATCCCAAGGCAAGCAATCAATTTTTTTTCACTAATTATCAGGCTATTGTGCACGTCTCGTGTCATGACATCGCCTCGCAACACATTGCCATTGCCATCCTTATCTAATTGCTGCCAAAGCGCCGACCATGACCCAATATCGTTCCATCCTACATCCAACCCTATTGTCACCGCCTCCAACGTATTCTCCATTACGGCGTAATCAATAGAATTAGAGGCACACTGTTCAAATTCATCTTTGTCTATTCTAATAAAATCGAGATCATCACTAGCGTTGCGTAGTGATTCACGACAAACCTCGACCATTTCTGGCTCGTTTCGTTGCAGTTGTTCTAAGTAGCTAGCTGCAGTAAACATGAAAATTCCACTATTCCAAAAGTAAGCTCCACTATCTATGTAGACCTGAGCAGTCTCTAGATTGGGCTTCTCAACAAACTCACCTACCTCATAAACACCAAGCGAAACTTCTTCGCCGCGCCGAATGTAACCGTAACCAGTTTCGGGCGCGCTGGGCACGATCCCAAAAGTCACAAGCTTTCCAGCTACGCAAGATGAACGACCGCTTTCAACTGCGCGTTGAAATCCAGCAACATCCTCGATCACATGATCGGCAGGCAAAACTAAAATTACATCGTCTGCCCGACCATCGGCCTCTAATGACAATGCTGCCAAGGCAATAGCTGGCGCGGTGTTCTTAGCGACAGGCTCCAAAATAATCTTACACTTTTGCTCAGTACACTCTCGTAACTGTTCCGCCACTAAAAAGCGATGCTCGTGATTTGCAACCACGATTGGAGCCTCCAAATCTGCAAGGCCATCTAGTCTAAGCACAGTTTCCTGCAGCATTGTTTTATCTGAAACCAAACGTAGAAACTGCTTTGGGTATAAGGCTCGGGAGCTAGGCCACAGACGACTTCCAGATCCACCGGACAAAATCACAGGAACAATTGATGACATAATAATGATGTATGGGAATTTTCCGCCAATTATAACAGCCAAGGTTGGTTAAATTTAATGAATATTTTTAGAAACCCTGCTCACTTCACTTGCTACAATCCACACGTGGTTCACGTGCAGCAGAAACTGCCAACCAAATTTGATCAACGCAACCTAGAACGAGAGTGTCAGTGTCTATTCCATTTATCGATTTAAAGAGTCAGTATCAGTCAAGCAAAGAAAATATTGACTCAGCAATTCAACGCGTCCTTGATCACGGCCAATACATTATGGGCCCTGAGGTAGCTGAGTTGGAGTCCAAACTCGCGACTCACGTAGGTGTAAAGCACGCACTAGCATGCTCAAGCGGAACCGACGCATTGGTCCTTCCATTAATGACCAAGCACCTAAAACGCACCGATGCCATTTTCACCTCGCCTTTTACTTTCTTCGCATCTGCTGAAGCAATTTCACTGGCTGGCGCAACTCCGGTTTTTGTAGACATAGACCCCAAAACCTACAACCTTGACCCAGTTAAACTTGAAGAAGCCATTCAAACAGTACTCGCCTCCGGCACTCTGACCCCGAAAGGCATAATTCCAGTAGATTTATTCGGCATCGCGGCCGACTACGACAAAATCAGCCCTATCGCGGACAAGTATGAGTTATTCGTACTTGAGGATGCCGCGCAGAGTTTTGCAGCCAACTACCACGGCCGAAAGACTGGCAGCTTGGGGGATGCAGGGGCAACCAGCTTTTACCCTGCAAAACCACTTGGCTGCTACGGTGATGGCGGCGCGGTATTTACTAACGATTCCGACTTGCATGCCGAAATGGTCTCATTGCGAGTACATGGGCAAGGCACAACTGGCGATAAATATGACAATATCAGAGTCGGACTGAACGCGAGGATGGACACAATACAAGCCGCTATATTGCTGGAAAAACTCAAATTTTATGACCATGAAATAGCGCTACGTAACCAAGTCGCTAATAAATACAACGAACTACTCAAAAATGCTGTTGTGACTCCGTTCATCCCAGAGGGTCAATCTAGCGTTTGGGCTCAATACTCAGTCCAAGCATCCAACCGCGACACCATCAGGCAAGCTTTAGACGAAAAAGGCATTCCAACTGCTGTGTTTTACCCGACTCCGATACACCGATCTACTGCATACCGCCATCTAGGTTATCCAACAAACTGTTTTCCAATAAGCGAGCAGGTCTCTACGCGCATTTTCAGCTTACCTATGCACCCATATTTAAGCGATGAGCAAATTGAGACCATCGCCACGGCCGTAATTAGCGTCGCTCACCCATAGAATTGAAACACAAAAGCAAGCAATGCTAAATCGCGGCACTATTAGAAAAGTCAGAAGTTTTATAATTCTGACGATCGACTTGGTGACTGGACTGGTGATCTTCTCATCAGTCTATCACCTTAGAATGAATCAGTTACCGGACTATAGCTCTCCTGACCTATGGCTAATATTGCTCACATTAATCACAACCCTTTACTTGGCTGGGACTTACTTTAAAGAGCGATCGCACCTATTACCAGCGCTCCCTATCAGGACGTTCTTCATATCCTTAATTGGCGGCACATTTTGTATCGCTTGGGTCTACCTACTTGGCCCAACTGAATTCAACAGCTATTTCGGCAGAGGGATTCTCCCTGTCGGAACCCTTTTATTCGGGGTCGCCACAACACTAACTAGATACTCAATCAATAGTCTCTACCATTTCCAGGAACGCGGGTTAGAACTGCTATACATCGGCTACTCCAAGAGTTGTGATGCGCTATTAGTTGAACTAAAGAATCATGCTGAAGTCCGTAGCATAAGTATTGTTTGCGACAAGAAAGAGGCGCCAAATGACCCGCGAATTACTTACTATGATGGCACGATTAGCGAAGCACTTAGCCAACAAGGTTGGCAAGTCATCATCGTTGACCCGGAGCACCAAACCTCGGCCGACGAGAAATCAATGCTGGTCAGCGCCAGACTATCCGGAACACCGGTAATCTCGCTGACCGACTACTACGAACTAAATTGGTACATGATCCCCGTAAACCACATTGGTGACGATTGGTTTCTTCGGGCGCAAGGGTTTTCAATGTTAGGCAACCCCGTGTCACAACGCCTAAAGCGCATAGCAGATTTTGTTTTAGCAACAATCCTACTCATTCTCTCGATGCCGCTACTCTTAATTTGCGGATTGCTGATTAAGTTGACGTCAAAAGGGCCTATCCTCTTTTCCCAAACACGCATAGGGTTTCAAGGAGCCCCATTCACGATTTTCAAATTAAGGACAATGCAGGTTGACGCCGAGCAGGATGGAGCTCAATGGGCGCAATCAAATGACCCAAGAATTACAGCAATAGGCGGATTTTTACGAAGATCCAGACTAGATGAAATTCCACAATGCTGGAACGTCTTAATCGGCGACATGAGTTTTGTGGGACCGCGGCCAGAAAGACCAGAGTTCACAGCAATGCTGGCTGAAAAAATCCCATACTATGATATAAGGCATACCGTAAAGCCTGGGATAAGCGGCTGGGCACAAGTAATCTTTCCATATGGCGCATCAACCGAAGATGCGCTGCGCAAACTTCAATATGAACTTTACTATATCAAGCACCAGTCACTCTTACTGGATCTAAATATAATGATCCGCACTCTGTTTACAGTTTTTCAACGTGCCGGCCGCTAGTCAGTGAGTTTATAAAGCCGCAAGTATTCACCATCATATTCGATGTCAGCAAATTCCAGAATGTTATTTATCATCGCACGGCGTGTTTGTGACAAACAATCAAGACGTAAATTTCGATTCTCCTGGTCTTTATTTACTATAATGTAGCGCCACCGAGCAACGCGCTCGTTTGAGGCTAGTGACTTAGCTTTAATAAATCTCGACAATGCCTCCAAATGCGCCTCCTGATTTAAATAACACGCATGCTCATTATCCAGAAACCTTCTCCAGGATGGCAGATCATTTCTCCGATGATGACGGTGAATATTCGGCACGTAGACGGGCAATTGAGCTGCAACATAATAGCTAGTCGCAAGGTCAGTCATAACCATCGATCCAGGCTCAACGATGGTCTTTAACCGCACAAAGTCATTTTGGTAGCGAATGGAGCTATCTATATAAACATTACTCTGATGATAAAATAGGCTCCAATGTCGCTGTGCTGACCGAACAGACTTCTTTGCGTCGACCAAATCTTGACTGAAATGCAGCTTGGCGTCATATCCAACAATACCAAGCAACAACAGACTAAAACATACCGCAACAGCATTTTGAAGCATATCTAATCCTTGCTCATTGCGAATAATCGCCGCGACTCTATTATTGCTAACGAGAAGATAATCGGCGTAAAAATAAGAATGCTAATGCGCCATGGGGAATGATAATCAGTCGCATCATAGAACCATTGATACAGGTATGGAGAAACACAAAATAAAACGGCAAAAACTGCGTTTCCAGCCAAAAACAAAGCAGCGCGATTACGTAGGCGATATGCCAGAAAGCACGATAACGGCAGAGCTACTACGCCACTATACAACATAGCTGACCGGAGCTGAAGATGCCAACCAGGAACGACTAGATGGCCACCAAACCAGCCAACGCTTAACAGAGGGAGTTCAGCATAGTGCCGTTTAGGAAGGCTAGCAGTAGCATCAAAAAGTGAATAGACATGCGTATAGTCAATCGAAAAAACCACAGCTACCAGTGAAGCCGACAACATAAATAGATTCACCTTCTGAAAACGACTAAAGCTGACGAGAAATATCAAGACCGCAATTATCATGACTCCAAGATACGCGAATAAAACATCTGTGTTTTCTCGCCAACTACTCGAGTTCGCATACATCAACCAGAAACCAATTAGCACAACACAGACCATCGTAGCTCGACAAATCAATCGAAGCACTTCTGACTCCAGCTCTCGATCGACCGAGCATAGCGTCTGTCGAATTTCAGTTGCCAAAGCATAAAAAACTATCGACAAGGCCACCCACAATAGTTCGAGCTGATGGGAAAATATGATTAACGTTGCTAGAAGAATAATCACAACGATGCTAGTAGCATGGTTCAGCAAGAGGCTCACTACTTGCTTAAACACATTTCCAGTGTCTGGCCTTTGAAACGAGTTAAAGAGCTCAAAGATTATGAATAATAAACTAAACATAAAAATGTAAGCAACGTGCGAGGGCCATGCAGATACACGCAGATAACTAACCCCCATGCCTGGAATCAACACAAACAGAAACACAGATAAGACAGCAATCCGCTTTTTCGACGTTAAGCCAAGCGCGAATAAGTAATAAGCCATCAATTTAAGCACCGCCAACCAAACAGTTGCAGCATTCCATAGAACCGGCAACCCTTCCCCTGATAACTTAGTAGCCAACGCCAAATTTGCATGCCAAAGCGGCGGATACCATCTAGTCGACACAGAATTAAGATGCCCTTGCTCGAGTGTATATGAGCTAGCCAACGCCATCTTGTTAGCCAGCGACATATGCCACCATGCATCTGAAATTTGCTCAATTAAAGCACCGTTATAAAAAATCACGAGCCCAACTAAAATATAGATAACAGCCTGTATACCACCGACTCTAAAAACATAATTGCTCAGAAGATTCCTTTTCCAAATATACAGAGCAAGGAGAACACTTATAATCGATAAGAGCAGAATTACGTATTCCCAACTTAGGTCAAGCAAGTCGAAGACAGCTAAGACAACGCCATTAACTCCTAGCGACAATGCAAAAGAAGCAATAACTTTCGCTTCAAATGTGCGAGTCAGCCGTAGAATTTCCTGGTTCGATCCGGCGAAGATTAATGTTAGCAAAAACCCATTCACAAAGAACAAATAGAATATCCAAATGTGAGCCTGAAGGTGATAGAAGATAGGCATCAATATTTAACCGTAATACCGCCTAAACCAACTCGCAAACTTCGCTAAACCTTGATCTATGGAAATGCAGGGGTTGTACCCAAAATCTCGCTGCAATCGTTCAGTATTGGCCATCGTTCGAGGCACATCACCATCTTGCATAGGCAAAAAGTTAATGTTTGGTTCCACGCCCAAATGCTTCGCCATCAAGGCGATAAATTCCATCAATTGTACGGGCTCACCTCGACCGATATTGTAGACCGCATACGGCTCGGTCGCCGAGGTGCTTTCAGCGATCCGCCGCACACCTTCGGTAATATCATCTATATACGTAAAATCACGAATCATATTACCCTGGTTGTACACTGGGATCGGTTCGCCATTTAGCATCCGTGAAGCAAACCTAAACGGCGCCATATCTGGCCGCCCCCATGGACCGTAAACGGTGAAAAAGCGCAGCCCTGTGCAACGAAAACCATATAAATCGACATAACTATGCGCCATTAACTCATTGGCTTTCTTGGTTGCTGCATATAACGAAACAGGGTTATCGACTCGATCGTCCTCACTAAATGGAAAATTCTTATTCGCCCCATAAACCGAACTAGATGATGCATACACTAGATGCCCTACCCGCGCTTGCCGACACCCCTCTAAGATATTGCCAAACCCAACTAAGTTAGAATCGATATACGATTGAGGGTTCTCAATTGAGTAACGAACACCAGCTTGTGCAGCTAGGTGCACAACGACGTCAAATTGCTGCTCCTCAAACAAACTCTGCATTTTGGGTCTAGCTACAATATCGGCTTCAACCAAAGTGAAATTTTCAGCCGCGGAATGCTTGCCTATTTCGGCAATGCGCGCTCGCTTTAAGCTAACATCGTAGTAATCATTAAAGTTATCCAGACCGACTACAGTGTGGCCTGCAGATAACAGTTTGAGACTAAGATCGGCGCCAATAAAGCCTGCTGCGCCTGTGACCAAAATATGCATAAATTGTTTTGCCGTTTAAGCTGTTTGAGTACGTGTCGATAATCACATCCGGAGCGCAAGTATATAATACAATCGCGTACCAAGCCGCGATGTTGCGACATAGATAGGTCTCAATACAAACAAACACCTTATAATATTGAAGGTTCAGCTGATCAAACAAACTCAGCCGATGGAACATCTCGACGAATTCAGCAATCTGATAAATTAACAGGATGAAAACAGCACACACCATAGTTTCAGCACGATGGATAATTCCGGTGGAGCCACGAGCCCAGGTTCTGGAACATCATGCGCTGGTTATTCAGTCTGGCAAGATCGTGGACATTTTGCCAACTGAAAAAGCAACGGCACGTTACCCTGACGCGAACCATATAGAACGCAATTCACACGCGCTAATCCCGGGGCTTATCAATTCACATACACATGCCGCGATGAGTCTATTTCGAGGCATTGCCGACGATGTGCCGCTGATGGAATGGCTAAATGACCACATTTGGCCGGCGGAAGCAAAGTGGGTCGGTCACGAGTTCATGCGCGACGGTGTTGAGCTAGCCATTGCAGAAATGCTGCTAAGCGGCACTACCTGCTTTAATGATATGTATTTCTTTCCCAATATTGTGGCAGATACCGCGCAAGAAATGGGCATTCGAGCCTTTGTTAGCATGCTGGTTATTGATTTTCCGAGCGCTTGGGCCGATACCCCCGACGAATATTTCGACAAAGGACTATTGGTCCACGACGAAGTGCGCTCACTATCACGCATTGGCACTACATTAGCGCCACACGCGCCCTACACCGTATCAGATGCGCCACTCGAACAAGTCCGCACTTATGCCGACGAATTGAATGTGCCTATTCACATGCACATCCACGAAACCGAAACTGAAGTCGCTGATTCACTGGCTCAAATCGGCAAACGCCCTCTGCAACGCCTACACGAACTCGGGCTGGTAAACCCGAGACTAATGGCGGTACACATGACCCAGTTAACGCAAGATGAAATAACACTTTGCGCCGAACAGGGGGTAAACGTCGTTCATTGCCCTGAATCGAATTTAAAGCTTGCAAGCGGGCAATGTGACGTTAGTGCGCTACTTAATGCCGGCACAAACGTCTGCCTTGGCACTGACAGCGCGTCCAGCAATAACGATCTCGACATGTTAGGCGAAATGCGCACCGCCTCGCTGTTAGCAAAACTCACGACCGGCAATGCTGAAGCTTTACCCGCCTGGCAAGCCCTCGAAATGGCTACGATCAACGGAGCTAAGGCACTCAATTGCCAAGACGATATTGGCTCCCTGGTGGTTGGCAAATCCGCTGACTTTGTAGCGATCGACTTAGACCATGTGTCGACCCAGCCGGTGTATGATCCGATTGCGCAAATTGTCTACAGCGCATCGCGGCAACAAGTTACCGATGTGTGGATCGAAGGCACTGCTCGAGTTAAAAATAAGCAACTGGTTAACGTTGATGTTGACCAGCTACTCTCCACCGCCAAACAATGGCGAGACAGGATCAGTAATCATGAACAATAAAACCAAGGCGCACGAAAACGTCGACGCCAGTGAAATCAAAAAATTTGAAGATTTGGCCTCACGTTGGTGGGATCCCGAGAGCGAATTTGCACCACTGCACGCGATCAACCCGCTGCGCACCGAATACATAAACCTGCATTCACCAGTAAAAGGCCTGAAAGTACTAGATGTGGGCTGCGGCGGCGGACTCGTCAGTGAAGCGATGGCGGCATTTGGTGCCGAAGTCACAGGCATCGACATGGGCGAAGCACCTTTGAGTGTCGCCAAGCTCCACCTACTCGAGAGCGGACAACAGGTAGAGTACCTAAAGATAACCACCGAAGAGTTAGCGGAGCAACGGCCTGCTCAGTACGATGTGGTTACTTGCTTAGAGATGTTAGAGCACGTCCCCGACCCCAGTTCAGTGATTGCTGCTTGCGCTAAATTGGTAAAACCTGGTGGCGACGTGTATTTCTCAACCATCAATCGCAACGCGAAGGCGTGGCTGATGGCAATCGTAGGTGCCGAATACATACTAAACCTCTTACCAAAAGGGACCCATGAATACGATAAGCTCATCAAACCCTCTGAGTTGAGTGACTACGCTCGTCACGCCGGCTTAGATCTGCAACGCATGATTGGCCTGCACTACAACCCAATTACCAAGCATTACAAGCTTGCTCCAGGGGTTGACGTCAACTATATGATTCACACTCAAAAGCGGGCTTAAGCAATGCAGATGAAAGCCTTATTGCTCGACCTAGACGGCACGTTGGTCGACACTGCACCTGACATGGTCGGCGCGTTGAATCGCGTACTCAAAAAACATAAGCGTGATGCATGCAATCCTAAACAGGCCAGCAAAGTGGTATCAAATGGCGCTCGCGCGCTAATCGAACATGGCTTTTCCGAAACACTAAGTGAGGCCAGCAAAGCCGATTTAGTACAGGAATTTTTAACCGTTTACCAACAATATGTGTGTGTTGAAAGCCACCTGTACGACGGCATGAGCGAGACCCTTGCTTTATGTGAGGAGAATCAACTCCGCTGGGGCATCATCACCAATAAGCCGTTACACTTAGCAAAAGAAGTAGTCGATGGCCTCGGCTTGCTCGAACGTTGCGCAATCCTACTTGGCGGCGATAGCTTACCGGTTAAGAAACCGGACCCTGTACCGATGCTACATAGTTGCATGGTGCTGAGTTTAGCACCCAGTGAGTGCCTATACGTAGGCGATCATGAACGCGACATTCAAGCCGGCAATGCAGCAGGCATGGATACGGCGGCGGCATTATGGGGCTACATTGGCGACCAAGAAGACCCATCGCAATGGAACGCACGTTATCAAATTGGCCGCCCACAGGGCCTCATCAACCTAATAAATGATAAATTAGCTCTGTAAGGATGCTTCCCCGATCACAAATCGATCATCAAACCAATAAACCGTTAACCTGACCCAAGCAATCTACTGATGAACAAGCCAACTCAACCGGTTCAGTTAAACCATCACGCCTATCAACCGCCGGCTCAAGCGCTACAAGACAAAGTCATTCTGGTGTCTGGCGCCGCCAGCGGCATTGGCAAGGCCGTGACCATAGAACTAGCCAAGCATGGCGCAACCGTGTTGATGCTTGATAAAAAATCTCGTCACTTAGAAAAATTATCAGACGATATTTTGCAGCGCGGTTACGCAGAGCCAATCATACTACCTGTCGACTTAATGGAAATAACTCCGGAGTCAGCAACGACGCTAGCCCAAGCCGTGGCAGATGAAATTGGTCACCTAGACGGGCTGCTGCACAACGCTGCTGAGCTCGGCTCTCCAAGCCCGCTGGATCAATACGACATGGAGTATTGGAACACGGTATTACACACCAACTTGCAAGCGCCTTATCTGCTAACCAGAGCCTTACTGCCATTGTTGAAACAGGAATACCAAACTCAGCTGATTTTCACCTCTGCCGATGTTGGTCGAGCGCCGCAAGCTTATTGGGGAGCCTACAGCATCGCGTATGCCGGGCTTGAGGCGCAAATGAAAATCTGGGCAGAGGAATTGGAAAACATCTGTAATGTAAGAGTTAACTCGATTGACCCTGGCGCGGTAAGAACCGTATTGCGCCGACGATCACACCCTGGCGAAGACCAAGACAGCCTACCAACACCACAAAGCATCGTACCGGCGTATTTAAAGATCTTGAGTGGTGACCACGAGTTTCATGGCGAACAATTGCAGGTCGGCTCAGCTGACTAGCGGGGTAGCTAAACCAGACTTCAAATACACCTGAGGTTAAACTCGTCGCTGAAACAGCCTAGCCGCAGCACGCCAACCAAACCAGCCAACCAATTTAATGAACAGCCTATGTTTCGGGCTTTTTCTGCCATTGGCCTCAATAGATAACGTCAACATCGCCCGAGCTTCGGTCGTCATGCCATGCAGCGCACAATGTCGTGCAAAATCGAATAGAGTACTGCTGTAATTCGACCAATCCTCAGCAGATATCTGATTAGGCGTATCTTCATGCTTGGTATACGCCTGAGCCAATTGAAAAACCCGCGCGTAGGCGCGACAGCGTTCGGCTAACAATATCGGCGTGTCTAACGGCGTCGAGCTTAGCTCTGCCACCTCACTAACCCGGCTTGAAGTCGACTCTTCAATCAATAAAACAACTGCGCCGGCACTTGCCATTCGGGCTTCATATTCGTGCGTCTCGTCTGCTTTGAGGTCCAACCACGGGCCTAGCTGGTCAATGAATTCCCGACGATACAAGGGTGCGCCAGTTCGCCAGCAACGAGTTGTAAGGAGCGCAGGGAACAAAAATACCATTGCGCCGTTAGACCATGGAGTGTCTACTTGATCAATGCTAAATGAACCAACACCACAAACTATGTTCACGTCAGGAGCTAAGCTGAATGCCGCAAGCTGAGACGATAACTTTTCTGGCCCAATCCGTTCAAAACAGTTCAGATACTGAATAAACTCACCGCGAGCATTCAGCCTACCCGTTTCACGAGCTGCCGCGCTGCCTTGATGGACTTGTTTAAATAGTCGCAGCTCAGAATACTCTTCAGCCAATGCCGTAAGCACCGAGTGAGTTTGGTCGGTTGAACCGTCATCAACGACAATCAACTCATACTTTCGATAACGTTGCGCCACCACCGATTCGATACAAGCTTGAATTAAAGTCGGTTGGTTATACACCGGAATAATGACCGACACCAACCCCATACCAACTCTCTTCGTCATCGTCGAAAAATGAACTGCGGTATCTTCGCGCCGAATTTCAAACAGAAGTACCACAACGGGTTACGTCGCATACCCAATGCTTTGAGCGCTCGATACGATTCCCAGTTGCCATGCCACATAGTTCGGAAACTATTGTTGGTAACACCACCCAAACGCATCCTGACCCACAACTCAGGCACATAACGACTGCGAATTTTATGCTGTTCAAAAGCGCGCGCACAAAACTCCAAGTCCGCTTGATATTTTAAGTCAGCTCGATACGGACCGATTTCGGTATAAGCTGAGCGTCGAAGAAAAAAGGTAGGATGGGCCGGCATCCAGCCGCGAAAACATAGGCCAGGCGCGTACTCTCTAGAGCGCCAGTAGCGTGTAACGGCCGATAAGTCCTGAGACTTCACGTAGACCAAGTCCGCATAACAAGCATCCAACTCAGCATCGGCCATCACGGCTGCCACTTGCGCTAATACCGAGTTGCTTTGATAAACATCATCGGCATTGAGCAAGCCAATCATATCACCGGTGGCAAGTGCAATCCCCTTGTTCATGGCATCATAGATGCCGCTATCCGGCTCTGACACGACACACGTAGGTTGGTAATTAGACTGCTCGATTCGATCCATCGTGCCATCAGTCGACGCGCCATCAACCACAATATGCTCAATATTGGTATACGTCTGAGTGGCGACCGCCTCAAGCGTATCTAAAATTGTCGACTCGGCGTTGTAGACTACCGTAATAATGGAAATCTTCATATCATGAGCCTCTTCGAGGGTTTGATAAGCATGGCCAAACGTCGATTAAACGCTTGAGCGCTTAAGAAGGTTTACGGCGAGACTTTTTGAATTTGTTGGGAGCCCGTCGTGAATCGTCTACTGAAGATGTTCGATTTGCACCTGCAGCGCCTCGTTTGCTTGGCCGCTTGCTAAACTTCTTACGATTCGGCTTGTGCCCATCGGCCCGGCTAGTAGGTTCAGACTTCGCCGACGAACGCTTGCCTGAGGCGCGATTTTCAGATCCACTATCACTGCTGCTTCTACTCGCAGGACGACGCGCTGGTTTCTTTGACAACGCTGCGCGACCACTCGAATACAATTGATTAGCAAACTCATCGGCAAGCCCAACGGAGGCAACCAGTTTTTCGAGTTGCTTAGGCGCGAGCTTAGCTACTTTTCCGCGTTTAACATCACGCGTTAGCTTCACTGTTCCGTAGCGAATTCGCTTAAGGCGACTAACTGTGTGTCCAACTGCATCCCAAAGTCGTCGCACCTCACGATACCGACCTTCTCGAATTATCACTCGATACCAATGATTGGTCCCCTCTTCGGCCATATCCGCGCCAATAACACTGTCGAATTTTGCTTTTCGCCCATCCAATTCCACACCATCGGTGGTAAGCTTTTTAATGGTTTCAGGCGAAGCGGCACCACGAATTCGAACTAAATACTCTCGCTCTAACCCTGTTGATGGATGCATTAAACGGTTCGCCAGCTCGCCACTATTGGTAAACAATAGGAGACCGCTGGTATTTAAATCCAACCGCCCTACCGAGACCCAGCGCCCATTCGGAATGCCGGGCAAATTCTCGAACACCGTCGGCCGACCCTTTGGGTCATCACGTGTGCAAATTTCACCTTCGGGCTTGTGATACATAAGCGCCTTGATTGGCTCATACGTCGTCGACACCAACATAATCAGGCGACCATCGATCAAAATGCGATCACTGGCTGAGGCTCGATCTCCAAGCTTGGCTCGTTTACCATTTACCGTGATACGACCTTCTTCGATCCATTTTTCAATTTCGCGTCGTGAGCCTTGGCCTGCATGCGCAAGCAACTTCTGAAGTTTATCGTTGTTCATCATCAGACGGCTCTACCGCCTCATCGGGAACTATGGGTTGTTCCACATCTCCCGAATCTACTACATCGTTATTGTCGATTGAATCCACCGGATCCGCTAGCTCATCGTCGTCGGTTGAACGACGTAGTTCAATCACTTGCGCAGACTCTGGCTTGTCATCACCGTTAACATCTTTCACACCGTCCATCGGCAAGGTTAGGTTCATGTCTTTGGCAACTTCCCCTAAGGCTCGTTTATCCATCAATTCAGGTAGTTCGCGCAAACTTGTCATATTAAAGTATTCCAAAAAGCCCTGGGTCGTGCCAAATAGTGCCGGACGACCAGGCACATCGCGATGCCCAATTTGCGCAATCCAATCGCGCTCTTCTAATACCCGAATAGTGTCGCTACTGACTCCAACCCCACGAATATCTTCAATATCACCGCGGGTTACCGGTTGCCGATAAGCAATAATTGATAAGGTTTCAAGCAAAGCTCTAGAGTAGCGAGGTGCTTTATCACCACGTAATTTGCGCAGCCACGGTGAGTATTTCTCTTTAGACTGGAAACGCCAGCCATTGCCAATTCTTCGCAGCTCCACGCCTTTGCTCGCGTAACTCTTTTCCAACGTCAACAACACATTCTGAATATCGACGGTACTGGGTTGTGCATCATCAGGAAACAATGAGATTATTTTCCGAACCCCCAACGGCACCTTGGCTGCGAATAATGCGGCCTCAACAATATTAGCTAACTCACTGTCTATCGGAGCATCTTTGTCCGGCGTCTGGTTAGATTCGTTTGTTTCTTCGAGATCCTGATCGACCTCTTTATCTGTCTCTTTCTGAGCCATATCAATGTTTTTTTGTGTCATGATCAATTTAAGATGACTGAGCCTTCGACCAGTCCATCCACCTTAACAGATGCGAGCCCATTATCACGGCGCTAAGCGGCCCGCTTGATGTGTATGGGCGCTAAAGGCTCTGTTTGAACAACTACCAACATGTCGTCACGAAACAGCTCCAGTAAGGCAATAAACGTAACCACTACGCCCAAACGCCCTTCGGCCTGGGTAAACAACTCTTCAAACCGAAGATAGTCTTGAGTTTGCAGTCGGCTGAGTATGGATGTCATTCGCTCACGCATCGATAACATGTCGCGCGAGACTCTCATATTTTGATTGACGTCAGCACGGTCGACCACAGATTGAAACGCCTTAACCAACTGCTCTAAACTCACCTGCGCTCTAACTTCTGGTGGGTTCGGGTCATCAAACACGGCTTGCGCGCTGAAGATATCTCGATCTAAACGCGGCCGATCATCGAGTTGGTTAGCGGCCAAACTAAACCGCTCATATTCTTGTAGACGACGCACCAATGCTGACATTGGGTCTTCATCGTCGTCCTGTTCCGCTTTAGGGCGCGGTAACAACATGCGGGATTTGATCTCGCCCAACAGCGCCGCCATTACCAAATACTCCGCCGCTAAATCAAGATTCGCAGCCCGCATAATCTCAACGTACGCCATATACTGCCGGGTAATATCGGCCACCGGTATATTAAGAATATCCAAGTTTTGTTTGCGGATGAGGTACAACAATAAATCCAGAGGGCCTTCAAAGCTCTCTAACACAACCTCTAAGGCGTCCGGTGGAATAAACAAGTCTTGCGGCCACTCACTCATGACCTCGCCCATTACCACGGCACGCATACTCTCAGCGTAGACTTTCTCTTGCACGAGCTTATCCTGAGGCAAATCTGCGGTAGCCGATTTGCCGTCTAGGGCGAGTTCAGGGTTGGTAATTTGCTCGTTGCTCATTTAATGCGCTACAGAAAAATTCGATCTCATTAATAATAATCGAGATTCATCGATGACCTTACTTGTTCCATTGTTTCATCCGCGGTCTCGCGTGCCTTCTCGCAACCGTCAGCAATAATATTCCGCACCAATGTTGGGTCATCAATATAAGGTTGAGCACGTTCGGCTATTTCGGCCTGCTCTTTTAACATTGCATCGATCAACGGCTGCTTACAATCCACACAACCAATACTGGCAGAACGACAACCTTCATCCACCCAGTTACGCGTGTCCTGATCGGAATAAACATGGTGGAACTGCCAAACTGGGCATCGATTTGGGTCACCGGGATCGTTACGCCGTACTCGCGCAGGATCCGTTGGCATCGCACGAACCTCTTTTTCAACCCGTTCGGGGTCGTCACGCAGCGCAATGGTATTGCGATACGACTTTGACATTTTCTCGCCGTCTAAGCCCGGCAGTTTTGAGGTCTCCGTCAACATTGACTCTGGCTCAGTCAAGATAGTACGTCCACCGCCTTCTAAATAACCGTATAAACGCTCTAATTCGGCAGTCGTAATATTTTGATTGCTCGCCAATAGCGCGTGGGCTTTTTCTAAGGCCTCATGGTCGCCGCGCTCAGTATAGGCATTTCGCAAATTTCGATACAGTTTAGCGCCGCGTTTACCAAGCTTTTTAATGGCTTCTTCAGCCTTCTCTTCAAACCCAGTTTCACGACCATACAAATAATTAAACCGTCGTGCGATCTCGCGAGTTAATTCAATATGCGGAACTTGATCTTCGCCAACCGGCACTTTTGATGCGTGATACAGCAATATATCCGCCGCTTGCAACACCGGATACCCCAAAAAGCCATGCGTCGACAAATCTCGCTCGGTCAATTTAGCTTGCTGGTCTTTGTAGGTTGGAACTCGCTCTAACCAGCCGAGTGGCGTAATCATCGACAACAGTAGGTTTAACTCGGCATGCTCAGGCACACGTGATTGGATAAACAACGTAGCTCGACTTGGGTCGACACCTACCGCTAACCAATCAATCACCATCTCCCAGACATTATCGTTAATCGTCGCTGAATCTTCTTCGTAGTGGGTCGTTAGGGCATGCCAATCAGCAATGAAGAAATAGCAATCATACTCATGCTGCATCTGCAGCCAGTTTTTCAGTACACCATGATAATGGCCAAGGTGAAGGCGACCGGTTGGGCGCATTCCAGAGACCACACGATTAGATTGTCCAGACTTCGAGATCATTACAAAATTGATTAGATTGGTAAAACTGGAGTGTACCGTTTAGCGCCCATCAACACTAGCGTTTGCCTAGCGTCGAGCAGTCTATTCTTGCAGAAAACTGATATCACCCGATCCTTCGCGCACAATCCGTAGTCGCGCATCATGCCAATCGATCACGGTTGATGGCTCGATCGTGCCGATGCCTCCATCGATGACGAGATCCACTTCGTGTTCCAATTTCTCTCGAATAACTTCGGGATCAGCCATCGCCACGGACTGCCCAGGCAAAATGAGACTCGCGCTCATAATCGGCTCGCCGAGTTCGGCTAACAAATCCCTTACGATCACATTGTCTGGAATACGAATCCCTATTGTACGCCGCTTTGGATGCACCAAGCGATTTGGCACAAGGCGTTTTGCCGCCAAAATAAAGGTGTAAGCACCTGGTGTGAGCGCTTTAATTAGGCGGTATTGCTCATTATCAATTTTAGCAAACATGGCCACCTGCTTTAGGTCGGCGGCCACGAGCGTGAAATTATGATTTCTATCGAGCTTGCGGATTCGCCGAATTCGATCAACAGCGCGTTTATCATCAAGATGACAGCCGAGCGCATAGCTCGAATCCGTCGGGTAGGCGATCAAGCCTCCGCCACGCAATATTTCGCAGGCTTGCTGAATCAAGCGGATCTGCGGGTTCTGCGGATGAATTTGAAAGTACTGTGCCATATGCTCTACATCACTAATCTGAAAACAGATTGCCCCTCAAATTGATTGTCGGACAACAAACTCGAAACTGAGCCTAGTAACCGATGGGCCTGATTATGCAATAGTTCGGACAATGGTAGTAGCACGAATAGACGCTCAGCGATACGCGGATGCGGAATCGATAAGTCGGCGGTATTGAGCTGCACATCTCCAAACAGCAGAATATCAATATCAATTAAGCGTGGTGCATTTTGGTTTCCGAGCACGCGCGTTCGACCCAGTAAATTTTCAATTTTCTGGGTTTTTTGCAGCAAAACCTCGGCACTAAGCGTGGTTTCCAGCGCAACCACGCAATTAACAAAATCCGGCTGCGACTGATAACCCACTGGCGACGTCAAATAGTACGCTGACGCATTTAAAATTTTGCAATTCGGCAGTTTTGACAGGTAATTCTTAGCATCAATCAACTGCTGAACTGGGTCACCTAAATTAGCCCCTAATCCCAAGTACGCGATGCTTTCAAGATGTCCCGAACCATGCTCAAGCGCACTATGCATGTCATTGACCATTCGACCGCGACTCTACTAAACGACTAACCGCGTTAAAAGTGCGGGGTCTCGTCAGTACTCACCTTACGCTTATGCCGAACTTTTACTTTTTTCTTGCTGACGCTAGCCGAAGTCACTCCAAATTCATCGGCTGGTCGAGACTCCACGAAACGCTGCTCTGTACCTGGCGCCTTACGTCGGCCATTAGCCGGCCCACGTCTACGAGATGCCTTTTTCTTAGATCGAACCTTGCTACGACGCCCACCACCTTCGGCATTGCCAACACTGTTTGGACCGGCATTACCGCTTGGCCTTGATTGAGCATTACGCGTTACTTTCTTACCTCTACGGCCGTTCTTCTTTTTCTTACCACCACCACTGCCGGCACCAGCACGACGCTGTTGAGGCTTAGGTTTACCGCCGTTGCCGAACGAGTCGTTAGCACCGCCAACATAAACGCCGTCATATCCAGTATTGCTAACATTGTAGTCAACACTATTAAAATTAGGTTCTTCTTGACTGTTCTGCGGCTGCCGCTCTTTCTTATAAGTTTTATTAAGCTCAGCGACCATCGCCTCTCGCTCTTCGTCGTCAACTTCTTGTATTTGCGTCCACCACTCACCCACTTCGGCATCCACTTCATGCACCATGGTTCGTAACAATAGAAAATCGTAAGCCGCTCTAAAACGTCGATTGGTAAGACAAGCTTTAACCATTCGTGGATTTCGTTTAATTAACCTGAAATGAATATTCCAGATATCCAAAATAATTTCCGCCAACCTTCTGGGCACCGCAACATATTGATTTTGATCGCGTAACCCATCATTCATGGCTACCCGCCACGCATGGCTTTCACTCGCACCATCATCCATTAACACTTGCGCGTCGGCTTTTACTGGATCCCACATCATGCAGGCAAACAAAAAGGCTGGAATAACCGGCTTACCTTTATTAACGCGCTTGTCGGTATTAAGTAACGCCCGCTCAGGCATGCCCTCAACACCATCAACCACCATTGAATCAGTGAATGGAAATAAATATTTAAACAGGCCGTATTTACGCAGTAACTGATAAGTGTCGTAAGCGGCTCCGCCATGAAACAACTTGAGCACTTCTTCGAACAGTCGAGCGCTTGAAACATGAGACAATAATTTGCCTTGTTCCTCAATCATTTTTAGCGCTTCAGGCTCCATTTCAAAACCAAGTTTGGCGGCGAAACGAATGACTCTCAGCATACGTACTGGGTCTTCTGTAAAACGTTGCTCTGGCTCACCGATACTGCGTAATTTCTTCGCTTTGATATCTGCGATGCCGTCCATGAAATCTAAAATCTCGCCACTTACACTATTGTAGTAGAGCGAATTAACAGTAAAGTCACGACGAACCACATCTTCTTCAATGGTTCCATAAACATTGTCGCGAAGCAGTTGTCCTTGATCTCCTTCAGACATCTCATTACTGCCTACTTTGTCACGATCGCTCGCATCGGCACGAAAAGTCGCAACTTCTAACACCTCGTAGCCATATCGTACGTGGACTAATTTGAAGCGACGACCGATGATGCGCGCGTTGCGCCCAAAGGTTCGTTTTATTTGTTCAGGTGTCGCATTGGTTGAAATATCAAAATCTTTAGGCTTGGTGCCTAGAATCAAATCTCGCACACAACCACCAACCAAATACGCGGTATAGCCAGCTTTTTGTAGTTCTTGGACGACGTGCAGTGCTTTATCACTTATATCGGCGTTATTTATACCGGCATCGGTAGCCGAGGTAATGGTTGGTATCTTCAATGGAAGTCTCTTACAATTTTATTAAGGTCTTGACAGGACGCCATGCTTGGCATCACGCCTACTATTTAATGTTCGGTGGATTATGGTTTCAGTGTGTTATCAACTACTTCACTCATCTACATAAGAACTAAATTGGAGCTAATTCTGAACTAGGTTTCAGAAAGCTATTTCGTTTACATTGAGTCTGGCAAACTGCTTACTATTCACAGTATCTGCTAATCCTAAATTTGTTATTTTTTACTCAAGTAGAGTATCGCGGCAGATTCACGCTTTCGGCTCGTAGCGCATATCCAAAATTGCACTCTATAAACCAGCAACCACGGTGCTAGCCCCGCTTAAATACACGGTGATTTAACACCTTAAGCTAGCAGCCATTATCTATTTTTCAATACCGGCATTTCGCAAGTTTCGTTACCAGACCATACAGGTAAATCTTGTTAATAAGCCGCCAACCTTTCACCACCAAACCGCATTAGCCTAAGCAATGATCTAATGGACATTTCGGCGAGTCAACAATGGGTGACTCAAGCCACACGATGCCAGAACGATTTAACCAGACTAGCAAACAGTCTCATTTCTGCCACTCAAACCTGAAATACAATGAAGTCGTGCAACAAAATCGGTGATGACTACACTGAACTTGAATATAACCTAGCAAGTTCGGAACAGTTATTCACTAGCGACTGGTGATTTTGACTGATAGGTAAAAATCGTTGCGTATGCGGCTTAGTAGGTTTAGCCCGCATTTTCTTACAGCGCATTGTATATTCTTCGTTGAGAAAATGCGTGATGGAATTAAATTCCAAGTAGGCATTCTGCACAAGTTAATCGACAGATACCAGCTTTTTTGATGTTTTTTTATTCCAGCCAAACACAATTATTCGCCCTTGCGTGGGAATCATTAGCCTCTGGGATGATGCTGGGCGTGAAGTGATTGCAATCTTTCACGGGCAACATGAGTGTAAATCTGGGTCGTCGATAAATCCGCGTGACCAAGTAACATCTGAACTGAACGCAAGTCTGCGCCATGATTAATTAAATGAGTAGCGAATGCATGACGCAACGTATGGGGCGATAGCACCTGTTCGATACCCGCCTGTTTGGCGTATTTCTTGATTAAATACCAAAACGCTTGACGAGTCATAGCGGAACCTCGCGCCGTCACAAATAGTGCGTCAGACTGTCGCCATTTTAGCAATTCGGCACGCGCTTCTAGCAAATACTGTTGCACCCAATCTACTGCCTGCTCCCCAAGCGGCACCAGCCTTTCTTTGTTACCTTTACCAACAATTCGTACCACACCGACATCCAGATTAATTTCAAGCCGTGTCAACTTCACCAATTCAGTAACTCGCAACCCGGTAGCATAGAGAGTCTCAAGCATTGCGCGGTCGCGCATACCCAGCGCGATTGACGTATCTGGCGCAGAGAGCAAGTCGGAGACTTGCCGCTCACTCATCGTAATTGGCAAAGGTCGCCCCTGCTTAGGAGATCGTACTTGCACACAGGGGTCGGCGGTCGCCTTGCGTTCGCGAATACCATAGCGGTAGAAGCGTCGTAACGTAGATAGCACCCGAGCACTGCTACTGCTTTTAGTTCCTTGCGCCAAAAGAAAGGCTAGAAATCGCTGAATATCAGCTTGAGAGGCAGCGAACAACAAGGTATCGCCCAGAAACCGCGCGTAGCTAGTTAAATCTGACCGGTATGCCGACAATGTATTCTTCGATAAGCCAGACTCGATCCACAATGCATCAATAAACAAATCGATGGCTTCTTTGTTTTCCGCATTAATTTGTGGTTTTGATGTCATGCCCCGAGTATAGCAGCGATAAGCGCTAGCAAAAGGCTAGCTCGACCAATGCGGTAGACCGACGCTCAACCAGTAAAGGCCGCCACCGTTGAGCGCTCCGCCAGCATAAAGGCATCCGCCACCAGCTGCAACGGCCGCAAATCAACATCAGATTGAGCCTGTTGAATTAACTCAGAAAACCGCGCATAAATGGCCTGATACTCGCAGTACTCTGAGCTTTCAGGTAACTCAACAAGCTGACCATCAACCGACAAACTGCCACCACCATGACTAATTTTGATCAGACCATCACTGGTGATGAACTCGATATCCCACACTTCATCGCCCGTTTGACGCCAATCAAATTCAGCAGGGATTCGTTTTCCACTTGCTGAGATAAAATTAATAGACGCCGCGATTGGCGCTGCTCGATTTTCGGGAAACTCCAAATGAGCAGAGGACACAAACATCGACTCTGACAAGACATCAGTCAAAATCGACAAACCGTTGATACCTGGGTCAAATACTCCCAAACCTCCAGCTTGCCAAATCCAATCTTGCCCCGGATGCCACTTTCGAACATCTTCTTTCCACGTAAGTTTTACCGACTGTACAACACTACTAGCCAAGCGCTGTTTGGCTACGCTGACCGCTGAGCCATGACGAGAATGCCAAGTTGCATACAAACTTAGCCCTTTGCCGTTGGCTAAAGCGACCAACTCATTTACCTCCGAGACAGTTGCGCCAGGAGGCTTCTCAAGCAACACATGCAAACCGTGTTGCAACGCGACTTGGGCCGCGGCAAACCGATATTGCGGTGGCATACAAAGCGCGACCGCATGCAGTTCCGGTTCAGCCGCAACCATCGCCTCAATTGTCTTATACGCAGCGACCCCTGGCACCACGCCATTGCGGCTCGCGGTGGCGAGAAGGTGAAAGTCGCTATTGCTCCGAATCGATGGCAAATGCTGATCTTGGACTATTTTGCCCACTCCAACTATGCCCAGATTAATAGGTTTTGATTGCATGTCGTATTCTTTCTGAAGTGTAAGCGATAATCTTATCACATGTCATATTTATCTTATAATTAAATACCTCAAGACGGACTCATATTTACCCGAGTCCGTGCAAGCGGCTCCGTTTTAACGCATAATCCGCAGGCAATCACATTGAACTTATATCTGCGCTAAATCACCTTAAATGTCAAACCTTCCACTCGTCCTTGGCTCTTCCTCACCGTTCAGAAAAATGTTACTGGAACGCCTCATGGTGCCATTTTCCACCTTCAGCCCAGACATCGATGAATCAGCTCATGACGGCGAAACACCCAAACAGTTGGTCGAACGTCTAGCCATCGAGAAAGCCTTGGAAACGGCTAAGCATTTTCCCAATAGCCTGATTATTGGCTCAGATCAGGTGGCTCTACATGACCAAGAAATTGTCGGCAAACCCGGCACACACGAGCGCGCCGTAGAACAACTCCAAGCCGCCTCGGGCAAAAAAATAGCACTTTTCACCGGTTTAGCCTTAGTGAATTCAAAAACCGGACGCATTCAGTCTGAAGTGGTGCCTTTCTCCGCGCATTTTAAAAAGCTATCTGAGCGCACTATTGAATGCTACTTGCGCAAAGAAGAACCATACAACTGTGCCGGCAGCGTTAAGTCAGAGGGGCTCGGCGTGGCCTTGCTAGAACGGTTTGAAGGCGATGATCCAAATGCTCTAATTGGCCTACCACTTATTAGACTGGTTGCAATGTTAGAAGCTGAAGATTACGACCTGTTTGCATAAACACAACACAAGCCAATGCTAGATAGTATTACCCCAGTCATCCTGACTTACAACGAGGCTCCCAACATCGAGCGAACCTTGTCGGCGTTAAGTTGGGCACGTCGTATAATTGTACTTGATAGCTTCAGTGATGATGAGACAGAAACAATTTGTCGGCGCTTCGATAACGTACACTTTACGCAGCGTGAGTTTGACCAACATGCCACCCAGTGGAATGCAGCAATCGCACAACAAATTGACACCGAGTGGACCTTAGCATTGGATGCTGATCACGTAGTCAGCAGCGCGTTAATTGCCACATTGTCGAAACTCAAGCCCGCACGTGAAACCCAAGGCTACTGGATTCCTTTCATTTATAAAATCAACGGCCAAGCTTTACGGGGGTCACTCTACCCTCCACTAGTGTCACTCTACCGGAGCGGACGCGGCATCTATATGCAAGACGGACATACCCAACGCGTAGAGGTACCGGGTCAACTAGATAAACTATCAGCACATATTTATCACGATGACCGAAAAGCCGTCAGCCGTTGGCGGCAATCACAAAAGAAATATGCCGCTCAAGAAGCGCACAAGCTCGCTACCGCACCATTCAAGCAATTGAAATTACAGGATAAATTTCGCTATCTGGGTATAGCGCCGCTAATAGTTTTACCCTACACCTTATTTGTCAAAGGCGTCGTTATCGACGGCGCAACGGGGGTTCAATATGCCTGGCAACGCTTCATGGCGGAACTCTATCTGCAGCAAGCTCGGCTCACTTTACTCTACAAAAAAACCGACTAAGCATCGCTTAAACGACTAACGCAGAATCATCGATCCACCAAATACATTGGCAATACCAGTGCCAATAGACACGCCAAAATCACTGGCCAGCTGATCAAGAAAACTAGGCTTAAACGTGTAATCTACGACCGTTTCCTGACCAATAACATCACGCGCAACGCTCTGCAAACTGCCAAAATCGTCAACCAAACCTAACATTTTAGCTTGCTCGCCACTCCAAAACAGTCCACTAAATAGATCCGGATTGTCGGCTAATTTGTCACCACGACCTTGCTTCACTTTGTCGATAAATTGTTGATGCACTATATTTAGCATTGCCTCAGCATGTGCCTTCTGGGCTGGTTTCACCGGCAAGAAAGGATCAAGTATTGACTTGTTTTCACCGGCCGTTAGCGAGCGTCGCTCTACCCCCAGTTTTTCCAATGTGTCAACAAACCCAAAACTATCCATGCGGACCCCAATTGATCCAACAATAGAAGATGGATTGGCGTAGATACTGTCAGCGGCAGCAGCGACATAGTAGCCACCAGATGCGCAAATATCAGAAACCACCACGTGCAGCGGCTTATTTGGATACAAGGTGCGCAAACGTGTTATTTCGCTATTGATTTCATCAGATTGCACTGGTGATCCACCAGGACTATTAATGCGCAAAACAACACCTTTGGACTGCTTTGCTTCAAACGCGCGACGCAAACTAACATTCATTTGGTCTGCAAATACGCCGCCTTTGATACCAATGGGACCGCTCAAATCAACCAAGGCAGTGTGTGGTCGCGATGCATTAATATCCGAGCCCGCACTACCAGCAAACAGCAGCGCACTCATTAAATAAAGAATGATTAAACCGAGCACCAAAAACCTAAAAAAACGACGCCACTTTCGGTCGTTCATATAGTCTTCGGCTAGTCGCATCAGCACGTCATTATTAGCGATCGGAGCCGCATTACTGCCCGGCAAAGGGCCAGGGTATTCAGGGGTCTTCTTTTTTCCAAACATCTGAGGTTCTCAATCTAGTTAATTTATGCCGAATCGGTCGTCGCGCTCGACACCACACGGTAACGCTCGCTGACCAAATATAGATAGTGGTCGCGACACACAATTTCAATTGCATCAAGCCCGACGCCATAACATGGACCGCCGAGACAGGCGCCCGTGTCAGGCGCGTATTCCGCTCCGTGAGTGGCACAGATCAGGGTACGACCATCGTCGCTGAAAAACTCTCCAGCTTGATAATCGAGCTGCACAGCGATGTGTCCGCAGCGATTTAAGTATGCAAAATAGCCACCATCAAAGCGCACCACAAAGGCAGGAATTAGCTCCCCACTCTGATCATTAACATCAAAACGCAGCCCCACTCCACCTTCTACAAGACCGCTCGCAGAGCCAATTAATTGCATCTTTGAATCATCAATCATCGATAAGCCTTTTCTAATCTCTCGTTACGTAGCCATGCTACCACCTCAGAAAAACTCGGCATGATATCGAGTGCTTTCGTCTGCTTTAATGAGGTTTCGGGATGCACACCGTAACTAACACCTAAGCCGGCCACCTGAGCACCAGCCGCCATTTCCATATCAAACGTGGTGTCACCGATCATAATTGCTTTAGCCGGATGAATAGCCGTGTAGTCCAAAATGTCATGCAACATTTGCGGATGCGGTTTGGAACGAGATTCATCGGCGCAACGCGTGTAGATAAAATGATCCGCTAGCCCAGTCACCGAAAAAGCGCGATCCAAACCAACGCGCGACTTACCGGTTGCAACCGCCACCACCGCGCCCGCCTCGGCAATTTCCCGCAAGCCGTTCTCGACCCCGTGAAACAATGACTGTTCGGTGCTGTCACCCGTTACAAAATGATATTTATACGCCTCAACCACCGCGCCCAGTTGCGCTTGGCTAGCACTTGGAAACAGTTGACACATTGCCTCCATCAAACCCAAACCAATAATACTTTTTGCTGCCGCATCCGATGGTGGCAGCAAATCTACGTCGACCGCTGCAGCACGTATGCAATTAGCAATTTTTTGCGCGGAATTCATAATGGTTCCGTCCCAATCAAATATTACAAGCTGATACATTATTTATACGCCCGCCAAGCCTAAATTGTTCAATACCGCCTCAAGTTCACTCGGTAGCGGTGCCTTAATTTCAATACTGACCTGTGTTACCGGATGAAAAAACCGCAAACTCGCCGCGTGTAAAAATAAGCGTGACAAACCCGACTTCTTCATTACTTTATTAAACTCAAGGTCTCCATATTTGGGATCGCCAGCAACAGGGTGCCCCTCGGCAAGTGCATGCACTCTAACCTGATGAGTCCGACCAGTAAGCAGCTTAACCTCAATCAACGAAGCCGTTTCCGACACCGCAATTGGTGACATTAGTGAACGAGCAAATCGGCCATTGGCATCGACCACCACCACACGCTCACCATGCTGCCGAGCTTCCGTGTTCAACGCCTTGGTTACATCACGCGCACCATGCTTCCACTTACCTTTAACCAGCGTCAAATAACGCTTATCAAGCCGCCCCGTGGTTAATGAATTATTTTTAAAATCATCATGTAAGCGTTTTAGCGCGCTGGCTTTCTTGGCCAATACTAAACAACCAGATGTTGCACGATCCAAACGATGCACCAACTCAAGATACGGCAACTCACTACGCGCCGCACGTAGCGCTTCGATCACGCCAATTTTAATACCACTGCCTGCGTGCACAGCCATTCCTGATGGCTTATTAAGCACAATCAAGGTGTCATCTTCGTATAACACGGCCTTACACAGAAACTCATAACGAGCACCATCAATCGGCTCCGAGTTGTCTTTAGCAAGTCGTATCGGAGGAATTCGAACTGAATCACCCAATTGAAGCTTGGTGGTTTGCTTTACACGCCCCTTGTTAACCCGCACTTCACCTTTGCGAATAATTCGATAAATATGAGTTTTCGGCACACCTTTAAGGTGAGTAAAGAGGAAGTTATCGACACGCTGTCCAGCGTGCGCCTCACCGATTTCAACAAAATAAGGTTTATCGCCCCGAGATGCGGTTTGAGAAGAACTACCTGCGCTTTTTGGCACGAATATAACCGATGAATTAAAAGCAGTAATTATACGGCAGTTTACGTCCCAGCCCAACGTCTGTCAGAGCTAATAGCTGTGCGCTTTTTCGCCAATTGCGTAAACCGCACTCAGCTGTTATGATCCGCCAGTCCGGTACGACTAATTAATGATTGTCTAGCGCGCAGTTCATACTGTCAAACTAAGGCACTCAATTCCAAGTCTCCTAATGAGCGGCGGAATGCCTTCGTACTGTACATGATAAGACTCAATGAATCGTTGCCCGGCCTAACTCAGGTCAGACTACGGTTCATAAGAATCAGTAGCTTCATTGTCGGTTTAACCACACTTGATTCAGTGCACTTGATTGAGCTTTTACGTCTGTATCCGCTTCACCTTGATTTGACCCTGCAGTGTTTTTTTAGCAGGTGGCTAAATGTTAGCGGTAATGCCAAGCACTCTGTGCACAGCATCGACATACTTGCCTTTCAATTGACAAAATCGCAAACCGATGAGCAACAAACGGCTCCCATGAATGCTGCAGCCAGGGCAATGTTCCTCACCCTGAATTTTGAGGAACACCGATAGCCGAGACACAACTTCGGACTATCAACAACAGTCGTAACAGTCTTTCGAGGCAACTCGGAGAGCTTGTTGAACGATACTCGCAGTGAACGGAAGCGGCTATAAGGCGCAATAATGGACGGTTACTCAATTGGTTACCCCATTATTAAGCACCAGCATTAGCCACCGAACATGTGAACTATTAACGATGGTTGGTGAATGAAAAGATTTAGCCTGCTTTTGGCAGGCAAACATGCTTGAAAGAAGCCCAAATGAAATTCCGCCTTTATTAAAGGATGATTTATTTGACACGGCGTTATTGCAGGCATGGGCTTTAAATTATAAAGCCACCGCATTTTAGTTCACTAGAATGCGTCAGTATAGATTGTGATCTCTCTGCTGAAATTGATTTGATCGCCGTACGTAATTACATCGGCCCATCAAATTGACCTTGCAGACCGTAGTGTTTTGTAGTTTGAAACCTTGTGAAACAATTAATACGTCACTAAATCGCTGTTCAGAACACCAATATCAACGTTGCATCGAAGCAATACATTCCTAAGGGACGTATCGATTCGACGCTTCAGATACATCATTAACGGCTCTGCGCTTATCGACGATCAACAATATCTCAGCCACTACTGACCGACTGTTTTCTTATTACTTGCCGCGGGCAAAGAGGAAGACATGAAAAGAATGCTATTTAATGCAACGCACCCAGAAGAGTTACGCGTTGCCATCGTAGACGGCCAAAAATTGGTGGATTTGGACATTGAGTCTGCCAGCACCGCGCTAAAAAAGGGCAACATCTATAAGGGAAAAATCACTCGTATTGAGCCAAGTCTCGAAGCAGCCTTCGTTGAATACGGCGGAAATCGCCAAGGCTTTTTACCAATGAAAGAGGTGTCTCGCACCTACTTCCAAAACTACAATTCAGACACGCCGATTTCTCAAGTTAAGATTGCCGATGCATTGAAAACCGGCCAAGAACTATTAGTTCAAGTCGAGAAAGATGAACGAGGCAATAAAGGCGCCGCACTGACTACCTTTATTAGTTTAGCCGGACGCTATTTAGTGTTCATGCCAAACAATCCAAAAGGCGGCGGCATCTCACGTCGAATCGAAGGACAAGAACGTCAGGAATTGCGCGACGCAATGTCTGAACTAGAAATCCCCAAAGAGCACGCATTAATTGCCCGCACCGCAGGCATCGGCAAAAGCTCTGAAGAGCTACAATGGGATTTGGACTACTTACAACGATTATCTGACGCCATTCAAGGTGCTGCAGACTCACAGCCAGCGCCATTTTTGGTGTATCAAGAAACCAACCTAGTCGTACGCTCTATTCGCGACTATTTTCGCAGTGACATAGCCGAAATCATCATCGATGACCAAGAGGTGTTTGATCGCGCTACCCGTTTCATGAAGCAAGTGATGCCGCAGAATGTCATCAAGCTCAAGCTTTACGAAGACACTGTGCCACTTTTTTCTCGTTACCAAGTTGAACATCAAATTGAATCTGCTTACGCACGTGAAGTTCGATTGCAAGCCGGTGGCGCCTTAGTTATCGACCCAACCGAAGCACTAACCTCAATCGATGTTAACTCAGCTCGCGCTACCAAGGGCGGCGACATCGAAGAAACCGCACTGCAAACCAATATGGAAGCGGCTGAGGAAATTGCACGTCAACTACGTATTCGCGATTTAGGCGGCTTAGTCGTCATCGATTTTATCGATATGTTAGCCAACAAAAATCAACGAGCAGTCGAGCAGTGTTTACAAAAAGCCCTGAAAGCTGACCGCGCTCGCGTACAAGTAGGTCGAATCTCACGTTTTGGTTTACTTGAAATGTCACGCCAACGGCTACGTTCGTCGATCAGCGATTCAAATTATCAAGTATGTCCGCGCTGCGAAGGCAATGGCCACATTCGAAGCGTTGGCTCATCAGCATTAAGCGTACTTCGCATAATCGAAGAAGAAGCGCTGAAAGAAAACACTGAAGCGATTAATGCGCATTTACCGATCAAGACTGCGACCTACTTGCTCAATGAGAAGCGTCATGAAGTCAGCTTACTAGAGAACCGACTCGGCACTAACATAACGATTGTACCGACGATTGAGCTAGAAACGCCTCACTTTAGGATTCAACGTCTCCGCAGCGAAGATTTGGATGAAATGCCAAACCTACCAAGCTATAAGACAGAAATACAAGAGCCTAAAGAAGATCCTCGCAAAGCAAAATATCAAAAGAAAAATCAGGCGAGCAATGTAGTCATTGCGCCGAATACAGCGCCAGCAGTGGGTATCGAATCAGTGCAAATGGGTGACATTCCAACACCTAAACCGGCACCAGTTGTACCTGAGCCTATCAAACCAGGACTATTTGTTCGCCTCTGGCGCGCGCTATTCGCTACTGGCGACGAAGAACAGCCGAAGAAACCAAAGAAAGACCACAAGAAAAGCCATTCACGCGACGGTAACAAGAACCAGCGTCACGGCGGTGGTAATCGTGGTGGCAAAAAAGGTGGTAATCCTCGCAATGCTCAAGGGCGCGGCGGTAAACAAAAGAAACAAACATCACCAGCAAATGCCGAAGGCAAGCCGCAACAAGGCAAGCAAGGTAACACCGCAACAAATCGCGGCAATGACACAACTAACAGTGGCGGCAACAGTAACAGCAACAATCGCAATCGGAACCGCAACCGGAACCGCAATCGCAATCGCTCGCGTGGAAATAATAACAATCCAGGCAATGTTAATAATTCCGATGCTAACGGCTCTGGTTCCAACAACTCTAGTTCCAACAACTCTGGCGCAAATAACGCAAAACCAAACAATCCAGCACCAAGAGAAGCGCAATCAAATAAAGGCGCAACGAGTGCCAATAAGCCAAATGCTAACAAACCTGAGAAAGTGAATACCTCAGAGAGCTAAGTAACTGATATAGTTAGTAATCCTTACCAGACACTCGTAACAAATTACTATGTGTGGCATAGCCGGATTACTATCTACTGACGCAAAACAAGACATGGCCGCTCCACTTGCGGCTATGCAAAACGCTCTAACTCACCGCGGCCCAGACGGCCGCGGTGAGTATTTATCACCGTCACGACAGGCCGGGCTTACCCATACCCGACTCGCCATCATCGACTTGACCGCTAGCGGCGGACAACCCATGACAAGCAGCGATGGTCGATACACCATTACCTTCAATGGTGAAATTTATAATTACCAACAACTTAGAAAACGCTTAGAAGCCAGTGGCGAATCATTTGCGACCAATTCCGACACTGAAGTGATTCTTAAAATGTACGCCAGCAAAGGATCTAAATGCGTACACTTTTTACGAGGCATGTTCGCCTTTTTAATTTGGGATGAAAAAAACAAAACAGCGTTTGCGGCCCGCGATCCATTAGGTATAAAGCCGTTTTATTACCTCCGCAGTAAAGGCGAATTTGCATTTGGTTCCGAGCTTCGATCCGTACTCGCGAGCGGTTTAAGCAATCGCAGGCTGTCATCGACAGGCTTAACCAGCTATTTTTTACGAGGCACTCCTCAAGAGCCGAACACGCTAATTAGAGATATTAAATTACTTCCTGCTGGCTCACACTTAACTTGGCGAAAAGGCCGAGTTTCGTTAAAAACATACTGGAAAGTAAAATTCAAACCGCAATATGTTAACCGCAAGCAAGCCACCGAAATGACCCGCGTGGCCTTGCAAGACAGCATTAGAGCGCATTTCGTGAGCGATGTCCCGGTTGGCATATTCTTAAGCGGCGGCATTGATTCGAGCGCCTTGGTCGCCTTAGCGACTAAAGTTTCGAAAAAGCCAATAAATACTTATTCCTTGGTTTTTGACAGCCCCGAATGGAACGAAGGCGATGTCGCAAAACGAACGGCCGAGCATTTTGGCACCAACCATACAGAGTTGTTAATGACTCCAATGGTGGCAATGCCACTATTCCAGCAATATTTAGATGCGGTTGATCAACCAACGATTGATGGTTTCAATACCTTTTGTGTCGCCAAACTAGCTCGTGAGCACGGTGAGAAAGTTGTCTTGTCTGGGCTCGGCGCCGATGAACTCTTTGCCGGCTATAAATCGTTTGACCTAATACCTGAAATGTTAGCGCAAAGCGCTCGACTTGCCCCTTTCACACCACTTCTTAAGTTCTTGTCTAAACCCCTGCAGACGGTACTCCCGACCAAATACCGACGCATGCTGGACGCGTTGCTCAATCCAAAATCAGTAGCCGCGGCACATCTAGCACTAAGAGGCATTTTTTCTTCCAGCGAGAGCGTGGCGCTAACCAAGCAGTATACTGGCACCACGGCGACACTACCCAAGCTGTCATCAGCCAAATGCGAAGATCTCGCCGACGACATTAGTGCTTTAGAGTTAAACGTTTACATGCGCAACCAGTTGCTGCGCGACAGTGACATGGCTAGCATGGCATGGGGCTTAGAACTACGCGTACCATTTGTAGACAAGGTGCTGATCGATCGAATAAGTACAATACCTGCCGATCTACGTTTATTGCAGGGTAAACGCCTACTGATCGATGCTGTGCCTGAGTTACCAAACTGGGTCATAGACCGCCCTAAACAAGGCTTTAGATTCCCGTTTGATGAGTGGTTTTCAGACGAATGGGAAGACCTAGCACCAACCAAGACTCCTATGTGGATTCCGCTAAAACCGTGGTACCGAAAATGGAGCCTCGTGGTTTTGAACGAGTGGATTCAACGTCATGTCAAAACCAGTTAACAGCCTAAAGGTTCTGCACGTCATACCGTCGATTGCAGCCTGCCGTGGCGGCCCTAGTCAGGCTGTCATTGAAATGGTCTCAGCTCTTCGTAAAGCTGGGGTTAACGCAGAAATCGCCACCACTAACGATGACGGTCCAAGCAAGCTCGACGTGGCTCTAAATTCACTCATTGACTATCAAGGTGTACCGGTCCGTTTCTTCAACCGTTTATCACCACCGATCTCAGCCTTGCGTGAGTTCGGCGTGTCTGTTCGCTTCACTCAATGGCTAAATCGCCATGCGGCAGATTATGACTTAATTCATGTACACGCCATCTTCTCCTATTGCTCAACTCGGGCTATGCAAATTGCGAGAAAGCGGTCGATTCCTTACATAGTGCGCCCAATCGGCCAACTAGAAAAATGGTCCTTGCAACAATCGAAGATTCGCAAACAGCAATATTTGAACTGGTTTGAGCAACGTAACCTAGAGCGCGCGGACTGCGTACATTTTACCGCCGAATCAGAACAACAGCAGGCATTAGCGGTGCTGCCTAAACTGGTCAACACAGTTATTCCTCTCGGGCTTAATGTGCCAATCCAAGTGCGCGAGGCTAAGTCTAAAATAGTGAATCGCTGGTCGCTCGAACGTGACGCACCAATCATTTTATACCTATCTCGTTTACATCCTAAGAAAGGCTTAGAACCACTAATTACCGCACTCAGTCAGATTGATGATCTGCCGTTTCAGCTCATCATTGCTGGTGATGGAGAGCCTGCTTATCGCCGCACACTAGAAGCCCTGAGCAATAAGCTCCATATGGCTGATCGGTGTCGTTTTATTGGCTTTGTTCGGGGTACCGAAAAGACCCTACTACTACAGGGAGCGGACTTATTTGTATTGACGTCGTTTTCTGAAAATTTCGGCATTTCTGCGTTAGAAGCAATGGCGTCAGGCACCGCCGTATTACTCAGCAACGAGGTTGCCTTGGCGGCAATTGTCAAAGACCATGCGTTAGGTTGGGTTGCCGAGCTAGATAACGACGACATTAAAGCAAAGCTACTGCTTGCCTTATCCGATGTCGACACTACTCGCGAGCGCGGAAGCGCTGCCCGAGACTATGTTGAGCAGCACTTCCAGTGGTCACACATCGTGCAACAATTAATCCGCCGTTATAAAGCAATAACGCATGATTAATATCAAAAACTAAGCGTTCAACGCACGCAACATCCAAGCAGTCTTCTCGTGGATACGCATCCGGTCTGAAATAAGCGCTGCAGACGACTCATCGTCCGCTGCTTGTGCTACGGCCAACGCTGCACGACATGTTTTAACCACTTGCTCATGCCCCGCCGTTAACAGCGCTACCATTTGGTCCGCTGACGGCACACCTTCAACCTCTTTAATAGAGCTTAACTCGGCAAACTGTTTATACGTTCCAGGAGCGGCTACATCTAAGCTACGAATACGCTCAGCAATATCATCTACCGCTATCGCAAGCTCGGTGTAATGGGTCTCGAACATCAAATGTAATTGATGGAACATTGGTCCAGTGATATTCCAGTGAAAGTTGTGAGTTTGAAGATACAGAGTGTAAGAGTCTGCCAATAAATTCTTCAAATGGTTGGCGATCGCTTCGCGGTCAGCTTGGTTAATACCAATATCAATAGTACTCATATTTTCCTCGGGTTAATTTACGTTCGCTATGTGTACTACAGTACAAAACCTCAAGCACAATGTGAAATCGTTTAGATAAATATCAGTTATCGTCAACACCTATTAAAACATAAATTTATATAGCATCTGACTCGATATCACATCAATACTCCGCATTAGGCAGCCGCACTAGCCGCCCACGAGAACGTCGCTTTACGCCCCAACACCAGGCGATTAAACAACAACGCACCGCCCACACAAGACCACAGGGTAATAAACATCAAGTGGATATAGTGTAGATCAATCGGTGGTTTCGCCAAGCCAAATAACTGTTGGCCAAAAGATAAATAGCCATACAGCAAAACACCTAACACCACAGCAAATATAGCCGCCCGATAATCGACATTCTGAAACATTAAGCCAACTATAAAACACGCCACAATCGGCATACTCAAAAGGCCGTACATCTGTTGGATCAAGTTAATGATGCTGTCAGCGCCGGCATACATCGGCACCAAGGCCAACGCAATAAGCAAAAATACGACTGTCGCGATCGCATTCAGTCGCTTCACATTGGGCGTACTGCTTATATACTTTTCATGAAAATCACAAACATATAAAGCCGCCGATGAATTAACAATACTGTTGAAACTAGTCAATACCGCAGCCGCCAACGCCGCAGCAAACATGCCGGACATCCATAATGGCAATACATCCCCAACAATACGGCCATACGCCGAATCACCAATATCCCCATACAATTTATAAGAGACAATGCCAGGTAACACAATCATCGCTGGCACAATCAACAAGCGAATAACGGCGGCTACCTGCACACCCTTCTGACCTTCCGCCAACGTTGGTGAAGCCATGGCTCGCTGCGTGATGGTCTGATTAGTACTCCAATAGTAAATTTGAATAAAGATCATGCCGGTCAATAACGTATGCCAAGGAATTGGCGAATCATTGCCGCCAATTAGCGTCAATCGTTCGGTCGGGATACCACTAAAATCAAAATCAATGGCTTTCAAAGAGAGCACCACAACCAACATGCCCAACCCGAGCAATAGCACACCGCTATAAGTATCGGACACAGCCACCGCGCGCAGTCCGCCCAATGCCGCATAAGCCGCACCGATCACGGCGAAAGCGGCCGAGATAATCATTAACGTGCGTAGACTCTCATCTAAGCCAAACATTCCCTGCATCGCCAAAGACCCGGTATACAACACGGTTGGCATAAAAATCAGCACATTGCCCAACATGAACAACATTCCGATAACCGCACGGATATGATGATTGTTATAACGCTTCTCTAACAACTCAGTCGTGGTTGTGCACTCGTATTTGTAATAAATGGGCAAAAACACACGCGACAAAATAATCAGACCGACCACTGCTGAGAACTCCCACCAAGCCAGTAAGGCCATCTGATTGCCATTCATACCAACCAACTGGTCGGTACTCAGGTTGGTCAGCGTTATTGAACCAGCCACAAACACCCATGTTAGGCCACCGCCGGCCAAAAACACTTCTTTGTTGTCGGACTGAGTGGTATGCGTCGCGGGGCCATCTACACGCCGGCACTTCAAATAAGTGATGAAGGCGATCATCGACGTAACTAGAATAAAAACGGCTACTTGCACGGTTTGCAACGGCATAGTGAGTTCTCCAATGGCTAAATTTGACTGTGATCGTTAATCGATCATCTATTAATCATATAAATAATACCAATGATGTTGCTGCATAACCAGCTGAAATTCTAGCAAGCGCTTTCGTCGTTATATCAACCCAGTTGTTTTAGACTACTTCTGCTTCCAGTGCCGAAATAAGATCTGGTGATAACTTTAGGTTGGCAACCAATTCATCCCTAAATTGCTTCTCAACCCCAGTTGCGGTATCGGAGATTAGCAAACGGGTAGCTAAGTAAACCTCGTTTGCTTCGGCGACGTTAGAAACACGACTGGCCAACTGTTGCGCGCTTAGCGGCGCATCAACAATCGACTCCAGTGCAGCAGCATCGTCACTCGACAAATGCAGTTCAAGAATTTGATGTTTGATTGCAAGTTGCTCGGCGTCATCTATACGGCCGTCAGCATTGGCTGCTGCAACCATGGCCTGAATAATCAACAAGCCACGTTGACTTGCCGGTTCGGCATCGAGCTCATGAATTGGTGTGAACACCTCACCCGTAGACTGCCAGTTTTGGTAACCTTTGTAAGCCGCCGCCCCCAGTGCGGCAAGGCCTCCAAGCTTTAACGCGGTACCGGTTAAACTACGCCCGCCGCGAGTACCCAATAAGCCTACCAACAAGGCTGAAGCAAGAGCACCTTTCTTCATACCATTCAGCATAAGCTCCCGTTGCTCACCGCTTTGTGGAATGTCCAACTTGTCTTCTGCCACCGACTGCCCTTTCGAGACAGCCTGTTTACCGGCGCTCAATAACTGGTCAAGAATGTGTTTCAGGTTACTATTTTGATTGCTCATGATTAAAATGTTGGGCTAATTAGTCAGACCTCCATTTAACCACACTCGCTTGTCCGTCAGTCAAGCGAGTTAACCATGCTTTACTTTTCAAATACTGCAATCGACTCAACATGTGCGGTATGCGGAAACATATCGATGACGCCAGCTTGGGTCATACGATAGCCGTGTTCATTAACCATCACACCGGCGTCTCTCGCAAGGGTCGCTGGTCCACAGGAAACATACACGACCTTAGACGGGTTAAGTTGAGGGATTCGCTTGATCATCTCGGCCGCACCAGAGCGTGGCGGGTCGAGTAATATCTTATCGAAAGTCTGATCCAACCAACCACCGTGTGACTCACTGGTCATATCTTCTTTGAATAAATCCCCAAAATGGAAATCGACATTTTCTAGCTTATTTAGCTCTCGATTATGATGAGCGCGATTAACTAAAGCTTGATCGCCCTCGACCCCGATCACCTGACCCGCACGCCGCGCCAGTGGCAGTGTGAAGTTACCGACGCCGCAAAACAAATCCAATACGCGGTCAGAATCCTGCACATCAAGCAATTCAACAGCACGCACCACAAGCTGCTCATTAATACTGCCGTTGACTTGAATAAAATCAGTCGGCAAAAACTCAACTCGAATATCGAATGCCGGAAAGTCGTAGTACAGTGCTTCTGGTGCCGCAGGATAGAGCGGATGAACACTTTTCAAATTACCGGGCTGCAAAAACAATTGCACGTCGTGCTGTTTAGCGAACTGGGTCAATATTTCTAAGTCTTGTTGCAGCAGCGGCTCAAGGTGACGCAAAACCATCACGGTGGCGTTGTCTGCGACTGAAATCTCAACTTGTGGCAACTTATCGTTACAAGAAACTTGCTCGAGTGTCGCACGCAATATTGGTAGCAATGCCGAGACCTCCGGGTACAACACTTCACATTGTTCAGTAGGTTGTATGTAGCTACTATTGCGCTCACGAAAACCAACAATCATGCCGCCTTTTTTGGGCACAAATTTAGCACCAAGTCGAGCTCTGCGGCGATAACCCCAATGCGCTCCAACCATTGGCTCAAGCAAGGACTCTGGCTGCACGTTGCCGATTTTCTTAAAGTTCTCTAACAGAGCCTGCTGTTTATACTGAATTTGCATGTGGGTCTCAAGATGCTGCAAAACACATCCGCCACATTGACCAAACACTGGGCATTTCGGCTCGATGCGGTGCTCCGATGGCTCCAATACTTCCAATGTCGTGCCAAACAGATAACTCTTACGATTCATTACCGGCACATACATAACTCGCTCGCCTGGCAGTGCAAAATCCACAAATACGACTTTACCATCTTCGCCACGCCCCACTCCTCGTCCATCATGGGCAAGTGAATCAATGCTGATCTCACGTGGTGTTAGGTCTAGTTTTTTACGAGGTCGCGATCGTCTTGCCATAATGGTCAGCCTTAGTAAGAGTAAATTTGTGTGCTTAAACAGCGGCGTATTTTAGTGCATTTACCCTAACAACATAGAGTTTCTTTGCATACAACTCGCCAGCAAACTCAGCAATCTACAAGTAAAACCGCTAGATTATCGACAAACTGTTGCAGCAACGAGTATTATTTGACCACATAAAAATAACCAACAGAGCCGCTATGACCACTAACAGTATTGCCATCATTTCAGTGTTGATGTTAGCCCAGTACTTCTTTTTTACCATGCGTGCGGGATTAGCCCGAGGTAAAGACAAAGTCGTGGCGCCCGCCATGACCGGCGACGAGGCATTCGAAAAGCGTTTACGAGTTCAACTCAACACATTAGAGCAAATGGCGATCGCGCTTCCGGCTATGTGGCTATGCGCAACCTATTTTCGTGTCGACGTGGCCGCGGTAGCTGGGTTGGTATATTTAATCGGACGATTCTTATACTCAATCGGTTACTTGTCAGCATCAGCCAGCAAACGCGGCCCCGGCATGGGACTCACTATGCTCAGCAGCATCGTGATGCTCGGCGGCACCCTATTTGGCGCAATTCGAGCCCTCATTTAATCGACGCTACCGTTCTCCCACGCCTCAAGGAACGCTTTGAGGTGTGGTTCACCATCACGCAAAGCACTGCGAACCACTTCTTGTTCAGCTTTTAAGCCCGCCGCATCTAACTGTCCACGCATTGCTTGCCAATGCAAATACACCAAGTAAGTATTAAGCGCATCAGTTTCACAGTAATCTCGGATCGCTTTAATTTCACCAGCCTTATATTGACTCCACACGTGGGCTCCACTCATACCCATTTTGCCCGGCAAACCAAGCAATACGGCGATCTCGTCAAGTGGCGCAAAAGCACGATTATTGTAGCCCGCCAACACATCCATTAGATCGGTATGCCGTAAGTGGAAGCGACCGATATAATTGTTCCAACGAAAATTCGTATCGTCTTCACCAAGCTCCCAATAGCGTGAAGCCTGTACCCCATGAATCAAGGCTCGATAGTGCAATACCGGCAAGTCAAAACCGGAACCATTCCAAGTTACTAGCGTCGGCGTATGCTTATCGATTCCATCGAAAAAGTTTTGCACAATATCGCTTTCACTGCTGTCTTCCTTACCGATCGTCCAAACTGAAAACTGATCTTTGTGACTATTGCGATAAACCGCTGAAATAGCCACAACCCGCTGCAAATGTGTGGCGATAAAATCATTGCCGGTCTTCTCACGGCGTTTCGCGAACATCGCTTCGGCAACGTCAGAGTCGCTAAGTTCCGCGCCTAAAGATAATAGCTTTCGCCCGCCATCTACGTCAGGTACGGTTTCTATATCAAACGCTAATACATTCATCGCAGCACCATCTTTAGTACACGCCAGTGGAGAGATATCGGTCGCCCCGATCACACACAATAGACACAATCACCGCCGGTTTTTTAAGTGCTTCCTGTTCAGCCGCCACAGAGAGCGCTATCGCCATTGCACCACCAGACGACACACCGGCAAAGATACCTTCGTTAGTCGCAAGCGCGCGCATAGTTTGCTCCGCAACCTGTTGACTTACATCTAGGGTTCGATCAACACGCTGAGCCTCAAAAATCTTTGGCACATACGCTGTCGGCCAACGCCGAATACCGGGAATTTGCGACTCGCCCTCAGGTTGCACGCCGATAATCTGGATATCAGCATTCTGCTCTTTAAGGTACCGCGATACCCCCATGATGGTGCCGGTGGTCCCCATCGAGCTGATGAAGTGCGTCACCGTACCCTCGGTATCTCGCCAAATTTCAGGACCGGTGGTTTCATAATGCGCGCTCCAATTATCCGGATTAGCAAACTGATCAAGCACAATACCTTTGCCTTGTGATTGCATCTCAGTCGCCATATCTCGAGCCAACTCCATACCACCATCGGCTTGCGACACCGAAATGATTTGAGCACCAAAAGCGCGCATCGACGCGCGCCGCTCTTCACTCATATTATCCGGCATAATTAGGGTCATTTTGTAACCCTTCATCGCCGCGGCCATCGCTAAAGCGATACCAGTATTACCACTGGTAGCCTCAATCAAAGTATCTCCGGGTTTGATATCCCCGCGCGCTTCGGCCTTGGCAATCATGTTTAACGCAGGACGATCCTTGACTGAACCAGCCGGGTTATTACCCTCCAGCTTGCCCAGCACAGTTACGTACTCGCCCTGCCACAACCGTTTCAGTTTAACCAGCGGCGTGTTGCCAACAAACTCTTCTAAATACTTAAATCGCACAATACGCCGCCTTCTTCTAATAAGATTTAGTCGTCACCGAACATCATAAACATCTGCAACACAAACCGGAACATTAACGCAATAGACGCAAACAAGCCCAATGCCGCTGCAACATGCTGATGCTCTTGGTACACATGAAGAATATTAGAGGTGCTCCACAATACCCAGCCAGCAGATAGCAAGACTATGCCACCAATAGCAAATAGGCCTAGTTCAAAACCAAATATAGCGCCGGCAATACAAGTCCCAATGGCAATTATTGAACCAACCGCTAAGAACGGCCCCATAAACGAAAAGTCTTTCTTAGTGGTGAAGGCAATGTAAGTTAGTCCAGTAACCATAGCGGCCGTGGTTAACGCCGCATCCATGATCGCTGCTGGGTTATACAGCGTCGCGATATACAGTAGCGGCAAGACGATAACAGCCTCAACAAACGCATACCCAAGTAACGCGACATAATGCATGGTGAGCGAGTGTTCTGACCGCGCCCAGTTATCCGCTAAGACACCGGCACCAACAAATAAACCGAAATAGATCAAATAGTTAAGCATTCCACCTGAGAGAAATGACAGTAACACTGGGCCAGCACCAATTTGTAGCAAAAAGGCACACGACACCGCCATGAACGCGATTGACATGGCCAAATGCCCATAAGTGCGACGAATAAATCCGGCGCGTTGATCAACTGATAGATTGCTAACTACATTACCCGAAGCAACATCCAAATAGCTCATCTTTGTTCTCCATTGTGAAAAGTGTAAATTAATGTTGATAAGTTTATCACGCAGCGCGCGAAGACTTACTCAATATGTTGGAGCATTAACTGCAAACTCAAGCGCTCCCGAAACTCGTTGATATCCAGACGATACACCGCGCGAATCGTGCCCGACGGCAGCTCTGCATGCGTATCCAGATAACCAAAAAATATTGCATCGACCTGTTGTTCACCGCCTACCGGCTGCAGCACTAGTTTTGCATGCGTCTCGCCCACCACGCGTGAATCAACCACCTTAAATTCGCCCTCGAATACCGGCTCTGGAAAGCCTTGCCCCCATGGCGAAATCGTGCGCAATTGGTCCGCCAACTCCAGATTGAACTCGTCTGACTGTAAAGCACCGTCGGTCCAAACAATCTGACTCCAATCGTGATTTGCAGTCATTTCCAATGCCACGTCGTGCAACACACGCTTAAACCGCGCTAGATCACGTTCACGCACCGACAAACCAGCCGCCATAGCGTGCCCACCGAATTTAAGTATTAAATTCGGATGAAGCGCGTCAACCCGCGCCAGCAGATCACGAATATGAACCCCTTCGACGCTGCGCGCCGAACCCTTCCACTCGCCATCAGCATCGCTTGGAGCTAATGCCAACACTGGCCGTTTAGTGCGTTCTTTAATTCTAGAAGCAACCAAGCCGACTACGCCTTGATGCCAAGTAGCATCAGATAACACAAAAATTGGCGGCGTTTCCGCCGTGTCATCTAGCTCAATTTTCTCAACTACCGCCAGAGCATCTTGCTGCATTGATTGCTCAACATTGCGACGCTCTTTATTCAGCTCATCAAGCTGCAACGCCAGCGCCATGGCTTTATCCGGATCATCCGTAAGCAAACACTCAATACCAACTGACATGTCGTCCAGGCGACCCGCTGCGTTAAGTCTCGGCCCCACCGCGAAACCCAGGTCACTTGAAGACAGGCGCGCAGCATTACGCTTACCGACTGTCAACAACGCTTGAATTCCAGCACAACCTTGGCCTTGTCGAATTCGTTGCATACCTTGCTGCACCAATATTCGATTATTTGCATCGAGCGGCACAACATCAGCCACCGTGCCCAACGCCACCAGATCCAGAAACTGTGACATATTTGTTTCAGCAACCCCTTCGCTTTGGAACCAACCCTGTTTACGAAGCTGTACTCGCACCGCCAACATCACGTAAAAGATCACTCCAACGCCGGCTAAATTTTTACTCGCAAACCGATCGCCGGGCAAATTAGGGTTCACAATCACATCGGCAGTTGGAATTTCCTCACCGGGTAGATGATGGTCGGTAATTAATACCGACATTCCCAGTGCTTGAGCCGCATGCACTCCGCTCACGCTGCTGATTCCATTGTCAACCGTGACAATAATATCCGGTTGACGCATCGCGGCTACACCAACGATTTCAGGCGACAAACCATAACCAAACTCAAACCGATTTGGCACCAAATAACTAACATTTTGCAAGCCAAAAGCGCGTAGACAGCGTACCGCTAAAGCGCAACTAGTTGCTCCATCTGCGTCGAAATCGCCTACAATAACCACGTTCGCGCCAGCCATGACCGCTTCGGCCAATAACACACCGGCTTGCTCGATATTGGTCAATCCATTCGGCGGCAACAGTCGTTTTAGACTATGTTCCAACGCGGCATCACTGGTAACCCCGCGGTTATTTAAAACCTGCGAGAGAACTCTAGACACACCGGTTAAAGGACTCGCTTGAGAGGTCGTACGCGCTTGGATTTGGATATCGGTCACAGTAAACTCAAAGTAATCAAAACAGGTCGGAATTATGAACCAAGCATCCTCATATATGAAATGGTTTTACCGCATACTGTTGCTGATGCTATTTACGGCAATGAGTTTCCTCGTTACCAGATCAGGCTACAATACGGCACACTGGATGCCACACAACATATTGCGGGAGCTGGGATTAAACTACCAGCAACGACTCTGGCTAGAGACCCATACTGATATCGCACTTCACTTACTTGGTGCATTTGTCCTGACCTTGTTGCTTTACGCCGCCGATCTGCTAATTTTGCGAAAGCGAGTCACGCTTATCTTAGCCACCGTGGTCAGTTTGTGTGTTGTGGCAGAGTTTGCCCAACATATCTTAGGCCGCGACGTCGAATCCAAGGATTTACTGCTCGGAATACTCGGTAGTTTCATGGCATACTTAGTGATCCATAAAAATAAAAAGGCTAAGACTAAAACTCCTACCGTTACTGGTCAAAATGACTAGATACACAACGAAAGCACCAACATCAATGTTTTCGTGGCGTTTGCTTGGCTCTCTCAACCTACATTTAAGTAATCAGCTCTAAGGGTAAGTTACGTTGAATACCAAAGACCACTCAGAACCACAGACAGGACAGCTCCTCAGCCTGTTCAAAGACATTGAACGTCGCGCGAATAATTTGTCGCTGAACGGCACTAAGCATCCGTTTAAATGGCACGAAAATATCGACGGATTGCTCAGCCATACTCAAGTAGAAGCTACCCGCCAACAGCTTAAGAAGTTGTCTGTGGACGATTATGTCGCGAAAGTGCTCGATCCCGCCGAATCAGCTACGCGACCAAACGCTAAAACAATCATTAGCCAGCTTCGCGGCAAAATTCATCAAGAATTTGAACTAGGCCCGCTGTACTCCATTGAACTATCGCTGGAATACAATGGCGGCACTCGACGCTTGGCCTTCATTGCTCAAAACCGCCATGTCGCAAACGGTGTTTGGAGTCCCGAACACCACTTAGAAGCCTGTCGATTAGCCGATGAGTACGCGCGACGCGCAGTTCCGATTATCACATTTATGGATACTCCCGGTGCTGACGCAAGCACTGAAGCCAATGCGGCTAATCAAGCGCACTCAATCTCGCGACTAATTGCAGTTATGGCTGCCGCCAAGGTTCCGAGCATTGGTATTATTTATGGCTTAGGTTATTCCGGCGGTGCTATTCCGCTCGCCACCACCAATGTTTTATTAGCCGTTCGTAATGCCGCTTTCAATACTATCCAACCCAAAGGTCTGGCCAATATTGCACGGCAGTACAATTTGTCGTGGCAAGAAAGCGCGCGCTATGTCGGTGTGTCGCCATCAGAACTGTACCGCAGTGGCGCGATTGACGGCGTCATTGACTGGGATCCAAGCGATAAAGAAGACGACAAATCGAATTTGGTCGCCGCCATTTTTACCGGCGTGCAACAAATCGAAGCTGACGCCAAGCGTGAAGTATTAGAAAACGCCAAAGTTGGCAATGATTACCTCGCTAACGTGCGTACCGAACGATTACATCGCGACAGCTTTGACGCTTTACAGAAAGCTGCAAAATTTGAGTTATACGGGGAGTTATCTGAATACCCTAGTGTCTACTCGCATGCCATGATGTACCTACGCTCACTGTCAATGCGATGCCGCATTCACTCGGCAACAATTGAAACTTATGGTCGCCTAGCCGACAAAGAGATACCTAAAGGCGACTTGAAGGACCGCACACGCCAACTCCGTGAGCAAGCCTTCGAACAATGGTTATCCGACCCAGAAAAGCTGGTCTATAACGACCAACTAGCCAAAGCGTGGTCGAATTTAAAAAGCAAACGCGAAGAGCTTAGCACCGATCGGAACAAGATAACCGCACTAATCCTCGGCGACCCACAAGCAAATTACATTAGCGCACAGAAGAACTATGCGTTTATTCTATGTTTGTATTTGTACAATCGCTGGAAGTCGGACGCAGCATTTAACTTTGTCGAAATGAGTCGGCGCCTCGATGAAATGAGCGAATCCGGCGACGACATTTTAGCCAAGCCGGAAGCTGACCTAACCTTGCTCGACACCATTAATGAACCGAGTATTCGCAAGGTATTGCAAGACCAATTCCGCGACGTCTTAGTGTTTGATGCGCTATATAACAATATCGTAGAGAATTTTGGTGAAATCGCCGAAGAGTCCAAAGCCTTCGAGTCACTATCGGAAAAAACGCTACGCAAGATATTAGATTCATCATTAGAAGAAGTTGCCTCGAGCGTTAAAGGCACTATCGACGATGGTGCGGTCGACAGCGATATCAAGTCCGAGTTTGCTAAATGGCTCGGGCATTTTGTCAAATATGACCAGCGCGGAGAATTTTTGGCCGACGTGGAAGAATGGAAACGCGTCAACTTCCCTCGCATGTCTGACTCTTTACTGGTACTTATTACCTACTTCTTTGAAACCTTGGTGCCACGCTTCATTGATTCACAAATGAATGGCAAGGCGTATAACGGGCAGATTAACCCGTGGCGAATTGGTAAGCGTAAAGATTTCTGGAATCAGCTGAATATTGCTTACCAAGACTTATTGATTCAACGAGTATTAGCCTCCTACAAACGTCAGAAAACCGCCACCGTAGATGCGTTCAAACAACGTTTCTTCACAGAATTTAGCGAAACCAGCGCCAATAAAATGACGGCAAACCCCGTCTCATTCCCTGGCTTTAGACAGTCAATCGAAAAAGCGCTAAACAACAACATCACACCGTGTGGCGTAATTACCGGCATTGGTGAATTCAAGCTTGATGATCAAGGCAATACCCACGAAGTCGGTGTGCTTATCTCCAACGTCGCGTTCCAAGCCGGCGCGTTTGACATGGCTGGCGCCGAGAAGCTTTGCACATTATTAGTCGATTGCGCCGATCGCGGCTTACCTGTTGTTTGCTTTGTTTCGTCCGGCGGCATGCAAACCAAAGAAGGACCAAGCTCACTGTTCTCGATGGCTATCGTGAACGACCGTATCACTAACTTTATTGCGGATACTGGCTTACCCGTCATGGTATTTGGCTTTGGTGATTGCACCGGTGGTTCACAGGCCAGCTTTGTGACACACCCATTGGTTCACACCTATTATTTAAGCGGCACCGACATGCCATTCGCAGGTCGTGTAGTAGTACCTTCATTCTTGCCATCAATGGCGACTACCTCGAATTATTTAGCCAATACGCCAGGCGCTATGCAAGGTTTGGTTAAGCACCCGTTTGCTGAAGGCTTAGATGAAAAATTGCGTGAAGTTGATCCAAATATCGAACTACCGAACGAGACGATCAACGAAGTAGTGGCAAAAGTCATCTCTGGCAGCGCATCAATGCAGCCAAAAGAGCGCCAAATCAAAGTGCATCGCGCCATCGACAAAATGGGCAAGATCGAAAAAGTACTGATCCATGCGCGCGGCTGCACCGCAGTCAAATTGATTCGAGTAGCGCAAAGCCAAGGCTACTCAGTGCTGCTTGTACAATCTGACCCAGACATGGACTCAGCTGCCTGCGACATGCTGACTGAGCGCGATGAGGTGGTTTGTTTAGGTGGTCAAACACCTGGTGAAAGCTATCTTAACGGCTTATCTGTCGTCACAATCGCCCGCACACGCGACGCTGATTCACTACATCCTGGCATTGGATTTTTGTCCGAAAATGCCGGATTTGCGCGACTGTGTCGGGCCAACGGCCTGAACTTCATTGGTCCGAAAGCCAGCAGCATGGACACCATGGGTAATAAGTCAAATGCGATCAGTACCGCAATGGCGAATAACGTACCAGTGGTACCTGGCTCACACGGCATTCTAACCAGCGCCGAAGCCACCGCAAAAGTAGCAGACGACATTGGTTACCCAGTGTTACTCAAAGCAGTGCACGGTGGTGGCGGCAAAGGCATTAAAGTGGTTCGCAGTGCTTCCGAAATCAAGAGTGCTTTTGATAACGTTTATAGCGAAGCTCGCAGCGCGTTTGGCAATGGCGACCTCTACTTGGAGAAGTTTGTTGAATCGATGCGCCACATCGAAGTACAAATTTTGCGTGACACACATGGCTGCACACAAGTGTTGGGCTTACGTGACTGTACGGTACAACGCAATAACCAGAAAGTATTGGAAGAGTCAGGCTCTACCATGCTGCCTAAAGATTTAGAGAAAATGGCGTATGAGTGCGCAGCTAACCTAGCCGATGCAGTCGACTACTTTGGTGCGGGCACGGTAGAGTTTATCTACGATCTTGCAGCCAATACCATCTACTTTATGGAGATGAACACGCGACTCCAGGTTGAACACCCGGTCACCGAGTGGACCTCCGGCGTACCGATTGTGGCTAAGCAATTCCAAATAGCTGAAGGCGCGTCAATCAAAGATCTCAAAATTGGCAATAAAGGCTTCTCTATCGAAGCCCGAATTACCGCTGAGAAAGCACGCTTGGACTCTGATGGCACAATCGACTTCTTGCCAACACCAGGCTTAGTGACTGAATGTCGATTCCCTGAAGGGTCGGACATTGAAGTGATTGCCTCGGTTTCTGAAGGAAAAACAATTTCCCCGTTCTACGACAGCATGATTGCGCAACTCGTGGTACACGGTAAAAATCGTAAAGATGCCATCCGTAAGCTGATCGCCGCATTAGATGCCACCGTGATTAAAGGCGTGTGCACCAATATTTCACTGTTAAAGCGAATCCTTATTGATCCTACGTTTGTTAAAGGCGACTATGACACCGGCTACCTACCAGCTTTTCTTGATACTCTCGATAAAAAGAAAGTAGTCGAGGAAATGGCTTACACCGGCGTTGAAGAGGCTGACAGCGATCTCAGCAGTCTAAAAATTGCAGGCACAGATGAAATTAAAGTGATTTCGCCAATGACGGGTATCTACTATGCCACTCCGTCACCAAACGAACCAGAGTTTGCTAAGGTCGGCGATGTAGTCAACCTAAGCCAAACGCTGTGTCAGGTAGAGGCAATGAAACTGTTTACCCATATCTCATTATCAAGTGTCCCAGGGTCAGGTGAAATCTTTACTGCCGAGAACCAATATGAAATCGTGCGGGTTAACCAAGCCAATAACGCGCAAGTCAATTCAGGCGATTTACTGTTCGTGGTGAAACCAGTTTAGTACAACAAGCTTAAAGCTCTGGCCTAATACATAATAACCAAGCCAGCGCTTCAGTCAGTTCAAAAGAAAGCCCTTCTCGTATCAGCGAGAGGGGCTTTTTTTGCGACATCACAGTTAAGCAGTAACCGTTTGACTACCCTGATAGCCAGTTAAAACCTCGACTGGCACATTGTCACCAACCGAATAACTTAACAGCTTACTTAGATGCGTATACGGTAACCCGGTCTCATGATGCCAATCGTTAAAAGCTTCCTGAATCTTTTTCAGGTCTCGTTGACTACTCGCATTCGGATTAATCTCAAGACCATTCGCGATCAATGCGGTCACCACATCGCCCGTCAGCATAAAGCTGTCTTTGCCGGTGAAACGAATAAACCATTGCGCTGTTTTGCCACCGAGTCGTGACCCTTGCTTATGCAGATAACGCATCAGACCAACTTGATCAGACACCGGCCATTCGCTAAAAAATTTACCAAAACTACCATGTTCATGCGCAATTTCGTCGACCATCACCGCGTTCTCGAAAACGGTCTGGATTTTCTGCCAATTACGGATAATTCGAGTGTCTTCTATGTAGGCCTCCCACTCATCCGGAGACTTGGTTAGTAAACGACCAATATCAAACTTTTCGAACGCTTCTTCAAACCCATCCCATTTAGCCGTGATCACGCGCCAATGAAAACCAGCATTAAAAACACAGCGTGTAAGTTGCGCCAAATATCGCTCATCTGGCACGCCAAGAAGTTGCTCAGAGCTCGCGACTGGTGTTAGCAGTGCAGCAAGTTTAGACTCACCGCCTTTGCGCTTTATCGCTGCTTCATGAATTCGTTTAAATTTTCTCATAATGATAGAAGATAGCAGCCAATATGCGAAAAACAAGCCTTGTATCAAAAACCGATAAAGCTACACTAGCAGAATGATTCAATTCGACAATCTCTCCATTCGCCGCGGCGAAAACTTGCTGTTTGATAACGCCAGTTGTCAAATCCATCCAGGCCAAAAAGTTGGCCTAACGGGCGCCAACGGGTGTGGTAAATCGAGTCTTTTCGCGGTACTGCGTAACGAACTCGTCATCGACAAAGGTGATGTGAAAATTCCGCGCGACTGGGTCATGGCTCATGTATCACAAGAAGCGCCAGCCAACGAGCGGCCAGCCATTGAGCACGTGCTAGACGGTGATACCGAATGGCGTGAGCTCGATCAAAAAATCCTAGATCCGACACATCCTAGGTTTATGAAATACCAATCTCGCTATGAAGAGATAGATGGCTACTCAGCAAGAAGCCGCGCAGCTCAACTACTCGACGGTCTTGGGTTCAAGCCACAGGACATTGAAAAACCCGCCAAAGAATTTTCCGGTGGTTGGCGTGTGCGTCTTAATGTCGCTAAGGCATTAATGTGCCGCTCCGATTTGCTCTTACTCGACGAACCAACCAATCACCTCGATTTAGATGCTGTACTGTGGCTTGAAAAATGGCTAAAGCAGTATTCCGGCACCTTGGTATTGATTGCACATGATCGTGATTTTCTAGATGAATTAACCACGCATACACTGCATATCGAGAATCAGAAGGCTCAGCTTTACAAAGGTAACTACTCTGCCTTTGAGCGGATTAGAGCTGAGCAGCTAGCAAATCGCCAAGCACAATTTGACAAGCAGCAACGTGAAGTCGCTCACATGCAAGACTTTGTGCGCCGATTCCGCGCAAAAGCGACCAAGGCGACGCAGGCGCAAAGTCGCTTAAAAGCCTTGGAAAAAATGGAACTCATTGCCCCAGCGCATGTCGATTCACCCTTTAGCTTTACGATTCCGGATCCTGAGAAAAACCCTAGCCCTTTGCTAAGTTTGCACAACGCTTCAGCTGGCTACGATGACAAGGTAATTGTAGATAACATCGAGTTTTCCATGACTCCCGGTGATCGAGTCGGCCTAATCGGCCCCAATGGCGCGGGCAAATCGACGCTAATAAAATTACTCGCAGGTGAACTGAAACTCCTTGATGGTAATTTCCATGCATCAAAAGAAATTAACATCGGCTACTTTGCTCAGCATCAAATAGAACAGTTGCAAATGGACCACAGTCCGATGGAACACATTGCATTGCTCGACCGAGAATGCAATGGCAGCAAAGCAACCGAGAACCAACTACGAAGATATCTTGGCAGCTTCGGCTTTAGCGGAACCAAAGCTACCAGCAAGGTTAAGCCGTTCTCCGGCGGCGAGAAATCCAGACTCGCTCTGGCATTGATTTGCTATCAACGGCCTAACCTACTCTTATTAGACGAACCAACCAATCACTTGGACCTAGAAATGCGTCAAGCATTGGCGGTCGCCTTACAGGAATATTCAGGCGCAGTGGTACTGGTGTCGCATGACAGACATTTACTAAAGGTAAACTCCGACAAGTTGATTCTGGTCGCAAATGGTCGAGCCACAGAATTTAGAGGCAGTGTCGACGACTACCCGAAATGGTTAGCTGAACATAATCGCGGCGGCGACCCTAAGCTCAGCGACAATAATGCTGAACCGGTCAAACTCGAACATTCTGCGGCTGCCAAGAAGGAGCAAAAGCGCATAGAAGCTGAACGCCGCAAGGAGTTGCAGCCGCTCAGCAGCAAGATCAAACGCGCGGAACGAGTGATGGAAAAACTAGCCGCGGAGAAAGAGGCCGTCGAGTCGTTGTTAGCCGACACTACGCTATACAACGAAGACAATAAAGACAAGCTCAAGCAGTGCCTAACCGACCAAGCCTATTTACAGAAAGAGCTGGATCAAGCAGAAGCTGATTGGCTCATGTACAGTGAACAACACGAACAGTTATCTCGAGAGCTGGCCACCGGCACTTAGCCTTGAGCTATTATGTGTTAAACACTAACGATTAAACGGACACAGGCCGCCCCGATGAATACCAACCACAACATTATCTTTGGTGCTGGATTAATAGGCGGTTACTTGGCTGGCGCATTTAGTGCCCGCGGCCTATCCGCCTTATTAGTAGGCCGCAGCAAAACACAATCCGCTCTGGCTAATGGCTTGACGGTGTCAGACATGACTGGCAACCAAGTAACAATCGACAATATCGAATTTTACAGTGCCATCGAGCACCAGCAAATTGACACCCTGTGGTTGACCGTTAAATGCACTGCAGTGGAAGCCAGCTTAATAGACCTCAAAGATATCGTACAACCCGACACCATTATTATTTGCTGTCAAAACGGCTTTGGAAGCGATCACCTTGTGCGGCAGGCATTTCCAAATAACGTAGTGCTTAACGCGGTAGTTGGCTTCAATGTAGCAGAACATGCACCAGCACATTTGCATCGATCAACTGATGGCAAACTAATAATCGAGTACCACAAACGGCTTGAAGCATTTATCGCGAAAGTCGACAGTCCGCTACTACCGACCGCCAGCAGCCATCATTTTGTGGCCGACCAATGGGCCAAGCTTCAACTCAACCTTGCCAACCCCGTCAATGCATTAGCAAATATCCCCGTCAAAAGCATGACCGAAGATCCTGGCTACCGCCGTATTATTGCGCAGTTGATGGATGAACTGTTACTGGTAACTGACGCCTTAAACCTGAAACTCCCAAAAGTCACCGCTGCACCAGCACGCATGCTCCCCAAGTTGATGCGATTGCCGAACTGGATCTTCAATCGCCTCGCACAAAAAATGTTGGCAATTGATCCAAGCGCACGAACGTCAATGTGGTGGGACCTAAGCCAAGGTAAGCCATCCGAAATCAACTATCTAAACGGTGCAGTTGTGCATCAAGCCAAAGCATTGAATCTGCCTTGTCCATACAACCGCAAGATTGTCGAACTGGTTCACCGAGTCGAAGCCGGAGAGCTAGCATTAGGGCTCAGTGCCGATGCGCTGATGACAGCATTGAATGAAAGTGCATGAACTCAAATCGAACCCTAAAAATAGTCATTATTGGCCGCGGCAAAGTCGGCTCCAGCTTAGTCCAACTATTTGACTTGGCCGGAATCTTTCATCAACTAATCGGGCGCGACACGCTACAGCAACAACAAGCCGTTCCGCTAGCCGATATAGTTCTACTCACCGTACCAGATCGAGATATCGCCCCGCTGTGTGCATCGCTCACACAATACTTTACAGCAGGCACAATCGTCGCCCACTGCTCCGGCGCGCTGGGCAGCGACTGCTTAGACTCTGCCGCATCGCTGGCTTGTCACACCGCATCGATTCATCCACTTAATACATTTCCCACGCTATCCACCGCCAAAGCGACTTTCGCAACGCTGGAGCACGGCAGTCATGCCTTCGCCGAGGGCAGTTTAGACGCATTGAATGTGTTAGTCCCAATATTCGAACGACTCGGGTTTGACACCAGCGTATTGGGTTCCGCAGACAAACCGCTGTATCACGCCGCATGTGTGTTCGCCTGTAACTATCTGACGGTATTGATCGACGTGAGCTTGACCACCGCCGTAAAAAGCGGATTAGATCGCGACCTGTTTATGCGTGCCATTCAGCCATTGGTGCAGAGCACCTTGGACAATATAATGCAATCTGGAACGTCGGCTGCGTTGAGTGGTCCAATAGCTCGGGGCGACAGCGAGACGATCACGCGTCACATCGAGTGCCTGCATGACCACGCCGCCCTATATAAAGCTCTGGGACGGCATGCACTACAACTAGCAATCCACCGCGGCGACCTGAGTTCGGAGCAAATCCAACACCTCTCCGAAACACTAGACGATTAGCAAGTCAGCGTTGCTACGGGCAATTTCTAACGCCTCCAGTTAACCAAGCCCGCCACCGCTAGCCTTAACATGCTTGGCACTTTTGATACGCTCAACACTTTTGATACGCTCAACACTAAAGGCGAGCGTATCAAAATATTCCATCAACGCTTAACGTTGACTGGCCGATCAACGCTAGACTACTTGTAAGCCCAGCTTGTCAGAGATAATACTTTTCCATTTTGCCGGCCCAGTGGTATGCACCGATTCTCCACGAGTGTCCACTGCCACAGTAACTGGCATATCTTTAACGGTGAATTCATGAATTGCTTCCATGCCTAACTCTTCAAAAGCTACCACCTTGGACTCGGTAATCGCTTTGGAAACCAAGTAAGCCGCGCCGCCGACAGCCATAAGATACACAGACTTGTGTTTAGCAATCGAATCAATGGTTGCCGGTCCACGCTCCGCTTTGCCCACCATGCCGATTAGGCCTGTTTGATCGAGCATCATGTCGGTAAACTTATCCATACGAGTCGCAGTAGTCGGCCCAGCAGGACCAACTGCTTCATCTCGAACCGCATCTACTGGGCCTACATAATAGATAAAGCGATTGGTGAAATCGACACCATCAGGAAGCCCTTCACCACTTTCCAGCAGCGATTGAATGCGCTTATGTGCGGCATCCCGACCAGTCAACAACTTACCCGACAATAGAATTGTCTCACCAGGCTGCCAGTCAAGCATGTCGTCTTTTTTTAGCGTATCTAAATCAACGCGTCGCGCACTTGGGCCAACATCCCAATCAATACTTGGCCAGTCGTTCAAATCGGGTTGTGTTTGCAACGCCGGACCTGAACCGTTTAACACAAAATGTGCGTGACGCGTTGCAGCACAATTTGGAATCATAGTGACGGGCTTAGATGCCGCATGTGTCGGATAATCTTTGATCTTCACATCTAGCACGGTAGTCAGGCCGCCGAGCCCCTGCGCGCCGATACCAAGCTGATTGGCTTTTTCAAATATCTCGATACGCAATTCTTCTAAGCGAGATTGCGGACCTCGCGCTATGAGCTCATGAATATCAACCGGCTCCATTAACACTTCTTTGGCTAACACCGCGGACTTCTCCGCGGTACCGCCAACGCCGATTCCGAGCATACCGGGCGGACACCAGCCGGCGCCCATGGTCGGCAACGTCTTCAAAACCCAATCGACTAATGAGTCACTTGGATTAAGCATCACCATTTTTGACTTATTCTCGGAGCCACCGCCTTTTGCAGCAACATCAATCTCTACCGTATCGCCCTCCACTACTTCGTAGTGAATGACCGCTGGCGTATTGTCGCCGGTATTTTTACGCGCTCCTAAGGGATCAGACAAAATAGATGCTCGAAGCACATTGTCTGGATTTTTATAAGCACGACGCACGCCCTCATTAATCATATCGGTTACCGACATCTCAGCATCCCAGCTAACGTCCATTCCGATTTTAGCGAATACCGTTACAATACCGGTATCCTGACAGATTGGACGTCGCCCCTCGGCACACATTTTCGAGTTGATTAGTATTTGTGCAATAGCGTCTTTAGCGGCTTTGCTCTCCTCTTTGAGGTAGGCCGCATGCATCGCATCAATAAAATCTTTAGGATGATAATACGAGATAAACTGCAATGCGTCAGCGACACTCGCAATCAGATCGTCTTGCTTAATTGTGCTCATAATCGATTCGTTGGTGCCAAAATTACTTGGCGGTTATTGGTCACAGCCGCTAGTCTATCAAATCTTTGCCGATTTACTCAGTAGTTGGCGCAGCCTTTTGAGCCATTGTCGGCATTGGAGTAGGCACCAAAAATAAGCAATGTGAGTAAACTTCTCGAAATATAGGTTCGAAACGACTGAATTTTCTCACAATTTCCATTAAAATCGGCGGTTCGCTCTGCCAAACTGGATCGTTCGATAACGACTTAGGGCAATAGCAACTCCAGGCTTTCTGGACACACTGACTCACAACGGCTAACTCAAACATCATTCATGCGCACCAGTAACTTCTTATTATCCACTCTCAAAGAAACTCCAGCCGATGCCGAGATCATCAGCCACCAATTAATGCTGCGAGCCGGCATGATTCGAAAAGTAGCGGCAGGCATCTATAACTGGTTGCCCGCAGGCTTGCGAGTACTGCGCAAGGTGGAAAAAATTGTGCGCGAAGAAATGGACTTAGCCGGTGCGCAAGAAGTGCTGATGCCAGCAGTTCAACCTGCCGAACTATGGCAACAAAGCGGTCGCTGGGAACAATATGGTGGTGAGCTGCTGAGAATGTCTGACCGACACGGTCGCGAATTTTGCTTTGGCCCGACCCACGAAGAAGTTATCACCTCACTAATTAGCAACGAAATTCGGAGTTACAAACAGCTTCCGGCTACGTTCTATCAGGTGCAAACTAAGTTTCGCGACGAGCGACGTCCACGTTTTGGCGTTATGCGGTCTCGCGAGTTCATCATGAAAGATGCCTACTCATTCCACTTAGACCAAGCCAGCTTAGAAGATACCTATTCTAAAATGTATCAGACCTATACTCGGATCTTTACTCGACTAGGGCTACATTTTCGCGCAGTAGAAGCCGATACCGGTAGTATTGGTGGCAGTGCGTCGCATGAGTTCCACGTATTAGCAGATTCAGGAGAAGACGCGATAGCCGTGTGCGACAAATTTGACTACGCCGCAAACGTAGAACTGGCCGAAGCGCTAGCCGTTGGCGGCGAGCGACCAGCCGCAACACAAACGTTAGAGAAGGTAGACACGCCCGGACAAACCACCATCGATGCAGTCTCTGAATACCTTAAAACACCAGTTGAAAAAACCGTCAAAACGCTATTAGTACACGCGGCCGAGGAAGGCAAGCTAGTGGCCTTGGTATTACGTGGAGATCACGAACTAAACGAACTCAAAGCAGAAAAGCACCCATTGGTTGCCACGCCGCTGGTATGGGCTTCTGATGAGGAAATCCAGCAGGCGGTAGGCTGCTCACCAGGGTCAATTGGCGTAGTCGACATGACTATCGCTGTCATCGCGGACCGCTCAGCGGCCAATGTCGCCGATTTCGTTTGTGGCGCAAACCAAGACGGGGTTCACTATACCGGTGTCAACTGGGAACGTGATTGCGCTGAACCGGAAGTCTATGACTTACGTACGGTTGTCGCTGGTGATGTGTGCGCGCGTGCTGATGACACAAACCAAGACTCTCAACTGAGCATTACTCGCGGCATTGAAGTGGGGCACATCTTCCAACTTGGCACCAAATACAGCGAAGCCATGAACGCAAGCTGCTTAGACAACAACGGCAAAGCGGCGATTATGCCAATGGGCTGTTATGGCATTGGGGTTTCGCGCATTGTTGCCTCAGCTATTGAGCAAAATCACGATGACCGCGGAATTATTTGGCCTGAAGCCATAGCGCCGTTTCAACTAGTGATTACGCCGATCGGGTATAACAAATCCGAGCAGGTGAAGTCTGTTTGTGATGACCTATATCAGACATTAACCGGCCTAGGCATTGAAGTTCTACTAGACGACCGCAACGAACGCCCTGGAATTATGTTCGCCGACGCTGACCTTCTTGGCATACCGCACCGCATTGTAATTGGCGAAAAAAGCTTAGCTAACGATAAAATTGAATACAAAAACCGACGTGCAGAGGGTCCTGAAGAGGTGCCGCAAAACGGCATCGTTGAGTTTCTAACTGAGCGTGTGTTAAAACGCTAAATAGTAGTTACTTAATTAGCGATCATTGGGGAATGGGGCAAGAATGACTAGGGGTAAATTAACAATATTATTGCTGTGCGCAGGTTCTCTGTTAATGGGGACAGCGGTGGTGCGTGCGCAAACGCCGGCTGACCCAGCGCTGATTCAAGCATTACAACAAGCAACACAAGACATACACGAACGCAGCACCGACTTGGACTCCCTGGTCTGGCTGTCGACCATGTCAGAGAAATTGGTTAAGCGCATTCCTGATCCATTTTACCGTGTACGCTTACTCAAAGCAGTTTACACCGAAGCCAATGCAGTGGGGCTCGACCCGCAGTTGGTACTTGCCGTTATCGACATCGAAAGCAACTTCGATCGCTATGCCTTGTCTCACGCTGGCGCACAAGGATTAATGCAGGTCATGCCGTTTTGGAAAGACGTATACGGACGACCAGATGACGATTTGTACAACCCGCTGGTAAGCCTGCGCTATGGCTGCACCATTCTGCGACATTACATGGATAAACACAGCGATCCTTATGATGCGCTGGCAGCATACAATGGATCATTGGGCCGCCTAAAGTATCCGCGCAAAGTGTTTGGTCGACTCGCTCGTCAATGGGAATTTAAGACTGACCGATATTCACGTACGTTCCGATCACCCAAACTGGCGGTCAACGACACGGTGGGCGGCTTCCCGACTGCCACACATCGTAACGAACTGAACTAAACCTCAAGCGCCTTACTTTTGGTATGCGATCACTCGGGCTTTGGCGGCTCATCATGACCGCCAAACATATCACTTACCTCTAGCTCAAGCAGATGGCGCTCTTGAAGCACTGCCACTAATTCAGCGCCGACCAATGCGACGACCCAAGATAAGTAAACCCAAATCAATAGAATAGGAAGCGTTGACAGCGCACCATACACAACGTCGTAGTTCGAGTAATTTGAAATATAACTAGTAAACAAACTCTTAGTTATCTCAAACAAACAAGAAGCCACCAGCGCGCCAGTCAGCGCGTGAACGAAACTTACCCGTACGTTTGGCATAATTAGATACAACATCAGAAACGCCAAGGTCTCCAGCCCGAACGGGAGCAATGTCAAACCAATAGAATGAATATTTTCCCCAGCCGACATTGAAAACGACAATAGGTAGGTCGACAGCGTCAAGCTACCGCCCATCAAGAAAGGCCCCAAGGAAATCATCGCCCAGTATACAGTTAGGCGAGACGTAACCGAACGCCCTTGCTTCACGCGCCATATATCATTGAACGACTGCTCAATACTGGCGAGCAACACCAGAGCAGTCAATAAGAAAAACACCAACCCGAACAACGTGAGCTTGCCTGCCTGGCCCGCAAAATTAGCAAAATAGACCTGCAGGTCATTACCCGCTGTCGGCAGTAAAAACTGGTAGATAAAGTCTTGAAATGACGTGCCTAACTGCTCAAAACCCGAAAATAACGAGAACAACGAAAGCGCTATCGCCGCCATCGGTGCTAAGGCCAATAGTGAACTGAACGCCAAAGCTGCCGCATGTCGTAATAATCGGTCAGTGCCAAATCGTCGAACCACCGCTAAGGGCACCTCCCAGAGTTGAATTAGGGTGTTCTTTAACCAATAATCAGTCATCGAATCTCACGCAGGTCTTATTACAATGGAAATAACTATCTATCATAACCCAAGATGCTCGAAGTCCAGACAGACTCTACAACTTCTACAAGAGCGAGGAATAGAACCGCGCATTGTTGAGTATCTGACAAACCCACCAACGCATCAGGAGCTCGACAGCATTCTGCGTGGACTCGAATTCGAGCCGCGTCAACTAATGCGCAAAAAGGAAGAGCCTTATCTAGTGATGGGTTTAGACAACCCCGCACTGGAACGCGATCAATTGATCGACGCCATGCTTCAAGCACCTAAGCTAATTGAACGCCCCATCGTTGTGGTTGGCGATGAGGTCGCGATTGGACGCCCGCCTGAAGCAGTATTAACCATCTTGCCATGAACATATTGATTCTCTACCACAGTCGACTCGGTTCGGTTCAGAAAATGGCTCGCCTCATCGCTCGAGGTGTCGAATCGGTAGAAGGTTGTAACGCCATGCTGCGGAGCGTACCGGAGATTCGAAATACTGAAACTCAGCCTGCGCCCGACAACGAGTCCGGTGACGCCCCCATTGAGTTATCAGAATTAGCTGCGTGCGATGCGCTTATTTTGGGGAGCCCGACACGTTTCGGAAATATGTCGTCAGCGCTCAAGCACCTGCTTGACAGTACCTCATCAATTTGGATGTCTGGTGAACTATCCGGCAAACCAGCGGCCGTATTTACCTCAAGCTCCTCAATGCATGGCGGGCAGGAGTCGACACTTTTGTCGATGATGATTCCACTGCTGCATCACGGCATGCTGATTACCGGCATTCCATTTACTGAGCCAGCGCTGGCTCGGACTAAAACCGGCGGAACCCCTTATGGCGCTAGCCATGTCGCAGGCAGCAGTAACAGCATAGAAATATCCGCGGACGAGCGGGAACTCTGCATTGCCTTAGGAAAACGCGTTGCTCACTATGCACAGAAATTAGCGGCGTAACGGGATTGTCAATAAACCATTCACGCATACTAACTCAACTAGGGCTTATCAAATACCGAGTGACGACTCAGCAATTGCTGAATAAAAGGGATGGTGACCCGCCGTTGCTCGGCTAACGAGGCTCGATCAATTCGATCAAGTATCTCAAAAATTACCGTGGTATCACGCGTAGCTCGACTCAGTAAATAACGCAGTACATCGTCGGCGATCGACAAGCCTCGTTGTTCAGCACGTAATTTCAAGGCAAGTAGCGTCTGCTCATCGGTCAGCTCTCGCAACGGGTAGATTAACCCACTCGACAAGCGACTCACTAAGTCAGGAATAACAAACCCATTCAGATCCGCCGGCTGAGCTGCCGACACAATCAATTGCCCTCCTCCATGCTTGATCTGCTCGAACAAGGTAAATAGCGCACGCTCCTTGTTAGCATCGCCAGCCCAAGCATGAATGTTATCAATGCAGACCAGATTTGTAGGATCAATCACCCGTAACATCTCTGGTGTTACACGAGAATCCGTTAGCGACTGATAGCTGCTGGGGAAATTCTCATCTCTGGCCAACCGCATGCAAGCAAACAACAAGTGGCTCTTGCCACTACCCTCGGGGCCATAGATAAACACAACCTTAGATTCTCGCTTTTGCACCAAGGTTTGCAAGGCATCAGTTAGTTCAGTGTTATCACCTGTTAAAAAATTACTAAAACTAGCCTTATCCTGCTGTGCAAGTGCAAGAGCAAGTTGGCCTGAGCTGGGATCAGAAGATTGTTTGGTCATTATGACGATTCATTCAGCGTCGATTCAGACGCTACCTCGAGGTCGTGAGTTGCTTTAAGCGACCAGATATACACATAAGCGATGCCACTTATCACGCTAGTCGCAAGGACCGCGTAGTTGAACCACGGCAACCAGTCTGCAATTTGTATTTGCCACGCTAAAGTCGATAATATAATCACAATATACGTGATCTGAGTAAACGTATTCAGCTTAGAAATCTTCAGTGGCTGCATCTTTACCGAACCGAAAAAGAGCACCATCACTAAGTAACCACCAACGATAATAATATCTCGAAAGACCACTACTACCATCAACCAAAACGGAATGACTTCCATCACCGACAACATAACATAGGCACTAACCAATAACGCTTTATCCGCTAAAGGGTCTAATATCGCGCCTAAATGCGTGGCGGCATTGAAGCGTTTTGCAATGAAGCCGTCCAGCGCATCCGACACGCCGGCGATTATAAACACCGCGAGCGACCACCCGTACTGCGTCTCTTGCAGCAGCACGACTAGCCAAGGCACCAGCCCAATTCGAGCTAAGGTGAGTAAGTTCGGTATATAGATCATTCTATGCGATTTACGATTGCGTGATTCCTTCAAGCTATTAAGCAATTATCTCTGCCTTTTATTCGATACACAACCGCTAATGAAAACGCTACAATAGCGCCCCTAAACCGGCCTAATCGCCAGATCGAATCCTTATCCCATTGGAGAACGCAATCGTGTCTCAGTCAAACAAGCCGAAAAGCACCAATACACCTGAATCGCTGAGCTATCGTGACGCTGGCGTCGACATCGATGCCGGTGATGCATTCATTGATGTCATTAAGCCAGTCGCAAAACGTACACAACGCGAAGGATGCTTGAGCGGCCTCGGCGGGTTCGGCGCTTTATTTCAAATACCGCAACGCTATAAAGAACCGATTTTGGTTTCAGGCACAGATGGTGTGGGCACCAAATTAAAACTGGCTTTTGACTTAAATAAACATGACACCATTGGCATTGACCTGGTGGCAATGTGCGTGAACGACGTAATTGTCCAAGGCGCTGAGCCAATGTTCTTTTTAGATTACTTTGCAACCGGCAAACTTACACCGGAAGTCGCGGCGCAGGTCGTGACCGGAATTGGTGAGGGCTGCCTACAAGCTAACGCAGCTTTGATCGGTGGCGAAACTGCCGAGATGCCTGGCATGTACCAAGCCGGTGAGTATGACTTAGCCGGATTCTGTGTTGGCGCCGTGGAAAAAAGCGAGATCATTGACGGCTCCAAGGTTGCGGCTGGCAATGTTCTAATAGGCCTAGCGTCTTCTGGCGCTCACTCCAATGGATACTCACTAATTCGCAAAGTAATCGACACATATAACATACCGCTCGATACCGAATTAGACGGCCGACCGCTTAGCGACGTAGTATTGCAACCGACTCGAATTTACGTGCGCTCTTTACTCGCCTTAATGGAGAAATTACCGGTGCATGCTTTAGCGCATATCACTGGTGGCGGCCTACCTGGCAACCTAAACCGAGTATTGCCAAGTGATTGTCATGCGGTTATTAATGAATCAGCTTGGCAATGGCCAAGTTTATTTCGTTGGCTCATGGAAACCGCTAATATCGAACGCCAAGAAATGTACCGCACCTTTAATTGCGGCGTAGGCATGGTTGTCGTGGTCGCCGCAGAACATGCAGATGCCGCCTTGGAACATCTTGCCGAAGCCGGTGAAGAAGCGTTCTTATTGGGCGAAATCGTTGCGGGTTCAGCCGACCCTCAAATCAAAATCGTTTAGCTTGATGAATCGTACTCGAGCTGTCGTACTGATCTCTGGCAGCGGCAGCAATCTGCAAGCATTTATCGATCAAATCGCCGCCGGCACATTAACGATAGACATTGCCCTTGTCGTGAGCAACAAAGCGGATGCTTTCGGCTTAATCCGAGCATCACAGGCAGGCATAGACACAGCGGTTATAGAGCATAAAGCATTCAATTCACGCCACGCGTTTGATGTTGCGCTGCAAGAAAAAATCGATAGCGTTAAACCTGACTTAGTGGTGTTAGCTGGCTTCATGCGAATTCTCACCAGTGAATTTGTCAATCATTACTCGCATCGATTAATCAACATTCATCCGTCGCTACTACCAAAATTTCCGGGCACCAATACCCATCAACGCGCCATGGATGCCGGCGAGCAATGGCATGGCGCAAGTATTCACTTTGTGGTACCCGAAGTGGACGCCGGTCCGATCATTTTACAAGGCCGCTTAGCAATAAAGGAAAATGACTCGGTGGAGTCATTACAAAATCGTATTCACAGCATCGAACACAAACTGTATCCGCTCGCTATTAAATGGTTCGCCGAGAACCGGCTTTCAATTGAAAATGGCCAAGTATTACTGGATGGTGAAACCGCTACGGAGCAGTTGCAAACCTTTGACCTCTGAGTTAGCGTAGGTCGCGATACTAATCAAACTAATTTATTGTGTTGCGCAAATTTCTAACCACATTTCTAGTCGCCCTATCGGCAGTTACTTCCATGGCCAATATTGCTGTTTCCGCGCCGCTCGAACCGGCATTGATTAGCTATACAATCAAAATGAATAGCAGCAAATTCGGCAATGCCACACTCGGCAAAGTCGAAACCAACTTGTCGCAAACGGACAGCGGTTACTTAATCGAATCCGTAACAAAGGCCCAAGGGATGGCCGCCATTATTATTGGCAGCAACATTCAAGAAGCCTGCGAGTTCGATATTATCGACGGTCAAGCGGTGTCTAAAAATTACAGTGGCGGACGAATCGGTAAAACCGACTACTCGGTGGCGTACGACTGGCAGGACCGAAAGGTGAAATTCGACTCCGGCGACTCTCTTGATATGCCAGATGGTTACCTAGTAGACAACTGCATGTTTTGGTTTGCTGCTGCGTTACTAAAAGGCGAGGGGTTCTCGGAGAAAAGCACCTATGTTGTGGATGGAAAATCCAAGCGAATTAGAGGCTTTGTATTGCGAACTAAGGGCGAAGAAACTATCGACACGCTAGTCGGAACTCGGCAGGTCGTGAAAGTAGTACTGGAGCGTGAATTGCGACCTGGCAGAACTCTAACATTTTGGCTGTCGCCAGCTGATCAATACCTGCCGCTAAAGATTGAAGAATCGCGCAAATCACGGACTATCACATTTGAAGTAGAGCGATTGGAACGCGAAAGTTAATACCGCTAGTGTCGTGGAGAGCGCCGTCACCTAATAGTCATTAGTGACGACGAAGGTTAAAACGGAACTGACACTAAGCTACCGCAGGGCCAAGCCATTTGACTCAGCCCTGCCAACACCTATCAATGCAGGGCAACCTCTTTGCTCGACTCATCTCTTTCAAACCGCGACTTGGTGATAGAGAATGCCAATTTGTCGTTATTGACGCTGATATTCACCTGCCCGCCTTTCTGCAACTTGCCGAACAGCAACTCATCAGCCAAGCCACGCTTAACCTCTTCTTGGATCAACCGAGCTAACGGCCGCGCTCCCATTGTCGCGTCATAACCATGCTCTGCGATCCACGCCCGAGCCGCATCATCGACTGTCAGCTGAACATTCTTCTCTAACAATAGCCGCTCGACTTCCAACAATTCTTTGTCGACGATCTTACTAATCACCGATTTGCCCAAAGATTCAAAACGCACCACCGCGTCCAAACGATTGCGGAATTCAGGCGTAAACATCTTCTGAATTGCCGATAAATCGTCGGTGGCATTATCTTGCTTGGTAAACCCCATTGTGTTGCGTGCGACTTCTACCGCTCCCGCATTGGTAGTCATCACAATAATCACATTGCGAAAATCAGCTTTTCGACCGTTGTTATCAGTCAGCGTGCCATGATCCATTACTTGCAGTAAAAGATTAAACACGTCTGGATGCGCTTTCTCGATTTCATCTAGCAACAACACCGCATGCGGATGTTTGTTAACCGAATCAGTCAGTATGCCGCCTTGATCAAATCCAACGTAGCCTGGAGGTGCACCAATCAGCCGCGACACAGTATGGCGCTCCATATACTCAGACATATCAAAGCGGATCAACTCAACGCCAAGAGTCATCGCAAGCTGCCGCGTTACTTCAGTTTTACCAACTCCAGTTGGCCCTGAGAAGAGAAACGAACCGATCGGCTTCTCTGGCTTTCCTAAACCAGAGCGAGACATCTTGATAGCTGATGCAAGTGTAGTAATGGCTTGATCTTGCCCAAACACGACTAACTTCAAATCCCGTTCGAGATTCTTCAGCGCATCGACATCCGAGGCCGACACATTTTTCGGCGGTATGCGAGCAATAAACGACACGACTTCTTCAATTTCAGGCACATCAATCACAGGAATTTCTCCCTCTTCTCGCTCGTGCAATCGAGTACGCGCGCCAGCCTCATCAATAACGTCAATCGCTTTATCTGGCAAGAAACGCTCATTAATATAACGATCTGCCAATTCAGCCGCTAAAGTTAGAGCCTCTGGCGTATAGGTTACCTCGTGATGCTCCTCGAAACGGGTCTTTAGTCCACGCAAAATCTGCACAGTTTCAGACACGGTCGGCTGTTCGACATCAATTTTCTGAAAACGGCGAGACAGCGCACGATCCTTTTCGAATATCCCACGATACTCCTGATAAGTCGTCGACCCAATGCATTTGAGTTCACCGCTGGACAAGGCCGGTTTAAGCAGGTTAGACGCATCCATCGCGCCACCTGATGCCGCACCAGCACCGATTATCGTATGTATTTCATCAATAAATAAGATCCCATGCTGCTCTTTGCTCAGTGCTTTTAAAACTGCCTTAAGGCGTTTTTCAAAATCACCACGGTACTTTGTACCGGCCAACAACGCGCCCATGTCCAAGGAATAGATAACAGCATCGGCTAACACCGCCGGCACTTCTTCTTCGACAATTAGTTTCGCCAAACCTTCCGCAATCGCGGTTTTACCAACGCCAGCTTCGCCGACATACAGCGGATTATTTTTACGACGACGTGACAATATCTGAATAGTTCGCTCTACTTCTTTCTCACGGCCAATCAATGGATCGATTAAACCTTCAGCTGCACGTTCATTCAAATTCACCGTGTACGCCTCAAGAGGACCTTCTTTTTGATCCACCTGCCCATCGCCCTGCCCGTCAGGAAACGGCAGCCCCTCGGGCGCGTCATCCTGCTTGCTGATGCCATGAGAAATATAAGAGACGGCGTCAAAACGAGTAACATTTTGCTTATCCAAATAATAAGCCGCATACGAGTCCTGCTCGGAGAACATCGCCACCAATACATTCTCGCCCTCGACCTCAGTTTTACCAGAGCTTTGAACATGCACTATGGCACGTTGCAATACCCGCTGAAAACCAATGCTGGGCTGTGTTTTTACCTCAGACTCACTATCAATCAAGGTGGTGTGGTCAACCAAATGAAGCTTCAAATCGGACCGCAGTTCATCTAGGTCGGCGCCGCAGGCCTGTAACACAGCCATGGCGGAGCTGTTGTCCAGCAAGGCCAACAACAGATGTTCGGTAGTTACAAACTCGTGCCTCGCTTCATGGGCGATCTGCACCGCCATATTTAAGGATTGTTCTAGCTCTTTCGAAATCATTTCATACTCCTGATTCTGATCATATTTAAGCAAATGACGCATTGATCAATCATTGCTACTCTCCATCCGAATCGGAATCGGGTTCCATCGTACATTGCAGAGGATGCTGATTCTGTTGCGCGTATTGCACAACTTGCTCTACTTTGGTTTCGGCAACCTCACGCGTGTACACACCGCACACGCCCGCGCCTTTTTGATGAACGTGCATCATTATTTGCGCCGCCTTCTCCTCGGAGTGATGAAAAATTGACTGTAGCACATCAATCACGAACTCCATGGTTGTGTAGTCATCGTTGAGCAGCAACACTCGGTATAGAGGTGGACGCTTTAGCTTGGGTCGAGCCGTTTCAAGGGCTAGATCATCATTATTAATTGGTTCGGGGTAATCGCTCATGAGCCTATTTCTTAATTGAGGTCGAATCGCTCGACCATATCCAACCTTAATTCTGCGCCCTCCTAGTAATTTTTCAAGAGCTTTTTGCTAGACAATCATCTATTTAACGCAGATAAATGCCAGCCTACGCTTGACCTTTATTAGATGACGATGTTTACTTGCTGCGTCAAATTATTACAAAAAAGTTTGATGTGCGTTGTGAAGTTAAGTAGAACCAAATAAAAACGCTGTACTTCGCATAAATACCTGAAGCTAATATCAGGAATTATTACCAAAGTGAGGATATAAGATGGCAACTAGAGGAACCGTGAAATGGTTTAACTCTTCTAAAGGGTTTGGATTCATTGAACCAAGCGAGGGCGGAAATGATGTGTTCGCACATTACTCCGAAATCGAAATGGACGGGTACAAAACACTCAATGAAGGCCAGGAAGTAGAATATGAATTAGAAGACGGAGACAAAGGCCCTAAAGCCGCCAAAATCCGATCAGCTTCCTAACTAAGACTTTCAAGATAAATTCAAAAGCACGACTCAAAAAGGGTCGTGCTTTTTTTTGCTTACGGCCAGCTCACAAAGCCATCGGAGCCACGCATTCACCGACCGGTGCAGTCTCCGCGACGTTCTATGAGCCCATAAAAAAACAGCACTCTCGAAAGAGTGCTGTTCTCGCTCAAAGCGTTATTACGCTGTGAAACCGTCGATAATACTATTCAACGTTGCTGATGGGCGCATCGCAGCGAACGCCTTATCTTCAGACGGGTAATAGTATCCATCAATATCAACCGGATGACCCTGTGCATTATTCAATTCATCCACAATGGTTTTTTCGTTGTCAGAAAGTTGCGCGGCAAGACTGGCAAATTTCGCTTTTAAATCAGCGTCCTGATCTTGTGCCGCAATCGCTTGAGCCCAATATAGGGCTAGATAAAAGTGGCTACCGCGATTATCCAACTCATTTACTTTTCTTGATGGTGACTTGCCTTCAGTCAACAATTTGCTCGTCGCCAGATCCAGCGTATCAGCCAAAACACGCGCTTTCTCATTGCTCGTAGCGTCGGCTAAATGCTCGAACGAAGCAGCAGTCGCAAGAAACTCACCTAGAGAATCCCAACGCAAGTGCCCTTCCTTCAAAAACTGCTGAACATGTTTCGGTGCTGACCCGCCAGCACCTGTTTCAAACAAACCGCCACCATTCATCAACGGCACAATTGACAACATTTTGGCACTAGTACCAACTTCCAAGATTGGGAATAGATCGGTTAAATAGTCACGCAATACGTTGCCGGTGACCGAAATAACATCCTTACCTTGGTTAATTACTTCCAATGAATATCGTGTCGCGTCAGCTGGCGACATAATCAGAATATTCAAACCTTCGGTATCATGTTGCTTTAGATACTCGTCAACTTTAATAATCAATTGAGCTTCATGTGGTCGATTTTTATCGAGCCAAAAAACCGCTGGCAAGCCAGTCTTGCGAGCTCGTGAAACGGCTAATTTAACCCAGTCTTGAATTGGCGCATCTTTTACCTGACACATACGCCAAATATCGCCTTCTTCTACCGCATGCTCAAACAGAATGGTTCCAGTGTCTTCGTCGATCACACGCATGTAACCGCCATACTCCATCTCATAAGTCTTATCGTGCGAACCATACTCTTCGGCCTTTTGCGCCATGAGCCCGACATTCGAAACACTACCAATTTTGGTGGGATCTAACGCACCATGCTCTTTACAATAATCAATGACTTCCTGATAAATAAAGGCATAAGTACTTTCTGGAATTACCGCTTTTGCGTCTTGTAGCTCACCGTCCATATTCCACATCTTGCCGGAATTACGAATCATCGCAGGCATAGACGCGTCAACAATCACGTCACTTGGCACATGTAGATTCGAGATACCTTTATCTGAATCGACCATGGCAATTGCCGGACGATCTTTGTAACAATCCAAAATATCGGCTTCGATTTTTTCACGAAGCTCACCCGAAATCTGTTGGATGATATTGTATAGATTACCTAAGCCATTGTTAGGCTGAACATTTAGTTCATCAAACAAGGTGGCATACTTTTCATAAACGTCTTTGTAAAACACCGTCACAGCATGACCAAATACGATCGGATGCGACACTTTCATCATGGTTGCTTTGACGTGCAAGCTAAACAATACGCCTTGGTTTTTCGCATCTTCAATTTGCTCTTCGTAAAACTTACGTAGCGCCTTTTTACTCATGAACATGGCGTCGATCACTTCACCAGCAAGTAACTCGACTCCGTCTTGCTTGACCGTTTTGTTGCCGTATTTATCGGTAAACTCAATCTTTACCGTACAAGCATCTTTAAGCGTAATAGAACGCTCACTAGATCGAAAATCCCCACCATTCATAGTTGCGACATGTGACTTTGAGGTCGGCAACCACTCACCCATTGAATGTGGATTCTGACGCGCGTAATTCTTAACCGCCGCTGGCGCGCGACGGTCTGAGTTACCTTCGCGAATCACAGGGTTTACGTTACTGCCTTTAACACCGTCGTACATGGCTCGAATTTTCTTTTCTTCGTCCGTTTTCGGGTCATCATTAAAGTCAGGAACAGCAAATCCCTTCGCCTGAAGCTCTGCTACTGCAGCGCGAATCTGCGGAATCGATGCTGAAATATTAGGTGTTTTAATAATATTAGCGCTTGGCTCTAAAACCAACTGAGCAAGTTCCGCCAACGCATCAGGAACACGCTGCTCATCAGTCAAATATTCATTAAATGTGGCTAAAATTCGGCCACCTAAAGAAATATCCTTAGTGTCAATTTCAACCCCACAGGCTGACGCAAATGATTGATAGATGGGCAGCAATGAGCGCGTCGCTAGTGCTGGAGCTTCATCGGTTAGAGTGTAAAAAATCTTGGATTCTGCGTTACTCATTATGGTCATTTCTCGCTTGTAATCGGTTTGAAATTTGTGGAGGTTAGGCCAATCCGGCCGCATCAAACTATTACGTTGGGCTAGGTTTCGTACCAACGCTAAATTTGCGCGATGAAGGCGGAGCGACCTTCGAGCTACCATTCCAGCAACTCGGACAGCCAAGTCCGACCAGAAAGTCAGAGCATGTGCTGTAAAAAAGTGGCGCAAGGATACCACAAAATCCGGAACACGGCATTGTAAAACCACCGCGTAGGCCTCACACTATCCACTATAAATGATATTGTTAAACTGCCCTTTGATCCAAGCACCGAGCTAACTAGACCATGTGGACTCCAGATATTACGGTCGCTGCCGTGTGCCCTTACGACGGCAAATTCTTACTCGTAGAAGAGCGATCGAAATCCACTAACGAGATTGTATTTAACCAACCGGCCGGCCATCTAGAGAAAGGCGAGAGCATTCTCGACGCGGTGATTCGCGAGACACTGGAAGAAACATGCTGTCACTTCACTCCCGAGGCATTAGTGGGTTTATACCGACTGGAAGCGGCCAATGGCAAAACCTATATCCGGGTTACTTTTTGCGGCTCAATCAGCGAGCAAGACCCCGTGTATTCGCTGGATCCGGACATTATTCGAACTCACTGGTTTAGTCCTGACGAAGTGCGCCAAAACCAAGCACTCCGCAGCCCCTTAGTGCTAAGTTGTATCGATGACTATTTGAGTGGCCAGCGCTATCCGCTGGAACTACTTCGGGAACTTTAATTCAAGTCACAACCTCATGAACCAAGATAAACCAACCCCTTCCGAGACTCACGTGGTAGTCGGCATGTCCGGCGGCGTCGATTCATCCGTCACTGCTTACCTTCTGAAACAAAAGGGGTATCGAGTCACCGGCATGTTTATGAAGAACTGGGAGGAAGACGACACCGAGGAGTACTGCGCTGCGGCCACTGACCTCAAAGATGCTGCACAAGTCTGCGACCGCTTGGATATAGAACTACGCGAGGTGAATTTCGCGCATGAATACTGGGAGAACGTGTTTGAACACTTTCTAGCAGAATACCAAGCCGGACGAACACCAAATCCAGATATCTTGTGCAATAAAGAGATTAAGTTTAAAGAGTTCCTACTCCAAGCCGAAACCATTGGTGCACAGTATATCGCAACCGGACACTATGTCGCGAAGGGTCAAGACGGCGACCAAGCGCTACTTTTAAGGGGCTCAGACGAAAATAAAGATCAAAGCTATTTTCTGTACACGCTGCAACAGTTTCAATTAACTAAAAGCCTCTTCCCACTCGGTGAGATCACTAAGCCAGAGGTGCGCAAAATTGCCGATGAGCAAGGGTTTGTCACACATGACAAAAAAGACAGTACGGGCATATGTTTTATTGGCGAACGTCGTTTCAAGGACTTTCTGAGCACCTACCTGAAACCCAATCCTGGCGCGATGGTCAACACTGATGGCGAAACAGTAGGGCAACACGACGGGCTCATGTATTACACCTTAGGGCAACGACACGGACTCGACATCGGCGGGCCTGGTGCCGCATGGTATGTAGCTGGCAAAGATCTAGCCGAAAACAAATTACTAGTAGTACAGGGCCATGACCATCCGGCAATGCTCAGCCAATCCGTAGTCGCGACCGGCTTAGACTGGGTAAGTGCGACCCCACTCAAAGTTGGTGACCAGGTCACCGCAAAGACCCGTTACCGACAGCAAGATCAGGCCTGCCAAGTTACCGCAGTTGGGGACGACAGCATTACGGTACGCTTCGACCAACCCCAGCGCGCCGTAACTCCTGGGCAAGCGCTGGTATTTTATGACGGTCGGCGCTGCTTAGGTGGCGGCACCATCGAGTCTTATAAATAGAAATATCACCCGGCTTTTTGAAGCAAAGCCCGTAGCAAAAAGCCCGTAGCAAAAAGCCAGTAGCAAAAAGCCAGTAGAAAAGAGTCAGTAGAAAAGAGTCAGTAGAAACAAGCCAGTAGAAACAAGCCAGTAACGACCAATCAAGTCGCAACAATCGCTAGACTAGCCCCACAAACACGCCGATCATAAGCGCGCCCCACTCGATACATGACGCCTAATTCGGCGAAACTAAACCGTCACCGCCAGATAAAAAAGTTTAGCCAGCCCAATCACTAAAACCAGGCTTTTTAACCTTTTGCTTCTCGCGTGTCTGCATCTTCACCACCTTGGCATCATTCATTGACACCTGATAGTCGCAATATGGATACTTTCGGCACATCAAAAATTTCTCGCCAATGCGTCGCCCCTTAACCGCGACCTTGGTGACCAAACCACTGTGACACTTAGGACATTGCCGCAAATTACCAAAATCAGAATTTGATGCACCGTCTATGGTCAACTCGGAGTTTTTCGTTGGTTTTTTCTTCTCAACTTCACGAGCCGACTTACCTGTCACTAAACGCCGAATATCCATGCTGCGGTAATCTTGCCGTATATCAAAGTAAAACAAACGAACATTCGCTTGCTTACAGACATGGCTCACGGTTTTTTCGCGCGCAGCTCGCATTTTTCGGTTCGAGCCTTTCTCAAAGTTTTCTAGCTCGATCACACCGAAAATAGACATGTCCTTTTTCTTACACAACAGATAATCAAATGTCTGATCCGCCAACTTAACTTCGATACGCTTCGATTGAAACCAATCAACAGCTGGCTCGGGTTCGATTACATCCAATATTCGAATCTTTGAGAAAATATAAAACTCATCACTGAGTGAACTCATGAGCCCATCAAAGAAATTTCTTTCCGCCGCAGTGAGCATCCGACTCTTACGCTGCACATCAAACTCCGCAGCGGATGCCTTATTCCTTATCCACCAATAGCCCGCACCGCCAATTAACACCAGCCACGCGAGAATAATTAAAATCCATCCAAATCCGGTTACGCCAAGAGACATGCTCTTCCTCCAGCAAACATTTCGTTAGTGCGCGCGAGATTAGTCGCGATATCACGACCAACTTATCGAGCGCCCCAACCCCTTGGCGAAACTCGACGGAACCCAATCTCGAACACAATGAAGTGTTTAATCACACATTCATGAGTTACTCAAATATAGAGATGCAGTAAAAAATCCCCCTACATAACTCACTGACTCACGCAAAGGTAAGTGGTGAGCGAAATGCACTGCTATCCAGCAAATTATGTCAGCCTTGCTAAGCCAACAGCGTCAAATATACCACGTAAATCAGTGAATGACGCAATCCTGTAACAACCTTGATTGCGTTAAATATCACCTTATTGGACACACTATAGAGCTTTGTCTAGTTCAGCAGCGTGTCGAGTCACTCAAACACGCCGAGGGCCTAACTACTCTTCGAGGATAAAGGTGATTTTCAACTTAACTCGATATTCGGTAATTTTTCCATCTTCAATAGAAGCAACTTGATCTTTTACCCACGCGCTTGAGACATTCTTTAATGTTTTGCTAGCACGAGCCACGCCAATAGCGACAGCATCATCAAAACTTTTCGGGGACGAAGCGGAGATTTCGGTAATTCGAGCAACAGACATAATAACTTCCTGGGTAAAAAACTAGAAAACTAAGCTGGCTGCTAAAACAAGGCGACAAATGATCCATTTCATCAACGCCCAATAGCTCTACCAGCAAAAAAGTATACAGAACTTAGAGTGTACTCACGCAACCAGCAAAGATCAAAAGCTTAAAACAGCCTCAGCAGAGTCGAGACAGCAATACTAGACACAATGAGCATTATTTAACGTTTACCCGTTGACTTTTAAATTTCAGAACGTATATTCTGCTTAATATGGCACGTACCCGAGAATTTGAACCTGAAACTGTCTTAGACGCAGCACTCGACCTCTTTTGGAGGAAGGGCTACAAAGCTTGCTCAATGGCAGATGTGGTTCGACAATCAGGGGTAGCGCGATACGGTGTATATCAAGCATTCAAAGATAAAGACCAGCTTTATTGTGCCGCGCTGAAACGATACCAACAAAAAGTTCACGACTACTTTGTTAAACCTTTGTGTGGCTCTCGCGTCAACTATGATAGCTTAGTGCAACATTTTGATCGCGTGCTAGATCAGCTAGAGAACAGTGAGCACGAAGGCTGCTTTGCACACCAAGCTGCGATTGAGCGTGCGGGTTGCGATGACAATGTTAATCAGATTATCAACAGTATTTTTGCTGAAAATCGACGTACGTATCGCGTAGTTATCGAACATGCACTGGCTGACGGCGAAATGCGTCCACTGCCAATTGACGATTTGGTGACATTCGTAATGGGTATAGAGCGCGCCCTGATTGCTATGACTAAACAGAACTGCAGCTTACAAGAACGTCAAGACTACGTTCGGTGCGCATTGACACTATTGAAGCCATAACCGATTTTTTTTTGGTCATTTCCAGAACATCCATTCTGATATAACCGAAGTGACTGACAGACATAACCAACTTTTATAATATTAAACTAGAGGTAATTCCATGAAACACTTAAACACACTCGCCGCAGCATCTAGCCTACTTGTCGCTACCCTAGCTCCAATCCATTCAGCTCAAGCCGCTGAAGTATCAAGCGCTGGTCAAGCGATTAGTATTTGTAAAGAGAAAGCGCAAATAGCTCACCCTGACTACAAAATGAGCAAATCAACAAAGATTCGTGAAAAGCGTGGCGTGTACAACATTACTCTTAAAGTCATTACCGAAGCAGAGAATATTAAAGCGTACTGCAAAGTCACTAAAGACGGCGAAGTGAGCTACGCAAAAGCCTAATCGCAAAGCGTCGGTTACATAGCGTTAAGTAGCAAGCTCGAGACATGGCATTACCATCGTGACTCATTCCTAGGCTACCAAAGTAGATCTCGCTTAGCGCTACCACTGCTCATTTCACAAGAGCAAATTGAAGGTAAAAGCCCGTGTGATTCCTCACCCTGTAATCGGGTAAATATTCCTTGATTACACTGGCTATTGTATCGATGCCCATTTAAATAATGGCGCATCGATTTTTTTTATTCTAAGCAAATTGCGCCGCCCTCACCTACCAGTAGTTTAGCGTCCACTTTCGGAACCCAAGCAGCAATCTCTTGCCACTGCGACCCAACTCACCTCATTTTGGCGTTGCTCGACTAACCGGTTTTGCCAGGCGCGTACAACTGGCGCGTTCAATTAATGCCTGCAATAGTGCTTCGTGTAGCTGCATACACAGATCAATCCCAATAAGGCAACGACGCAACAGCTGCGCCGATTCATAATTCAGAGCTATCTGATAACTCCGAACCTATGCATTCGTCGGATCTCAGAATTGCCGGATCACTATGCGACATGGCAGATACCACCGCATAGAACTTGGCTAAGTCTCCCCCGCATCTAGCCAATAAAGCCTTTAACTCGGGAACTGCATCTCGATAGGTCGAAAACACCGCAAGGCGAGCATTATTAACCGGGCTATCAAACCAGCGATCATACCAACCTCGCCCTCCCCATTTTTCATGTTTCAAATTCTCGTACCGCGCTCGCATATCAGTAAATATTTGCGCTTTTACCTGACGTAGCTCCGCATCACTTAGTGATTGAGCATATACCGCGGCCAACTCGTTTTTTACACTCAGAACGAGTTGGTGGAACTGATCTACAGCGACCAATTGTTTTTGATATTTCGCCAGCGCCTGCGTATCTGTTTGTTGCAGCCAACGTTCGGTTCCAACTTCTCCGACCACGGTAGCAAATGCCTCATTAAAATTACTATCGCCATTAATATAGAGTCGTTGATGAGCAAGTTCATGAAATAATGTTTCAGCGAAATGAATATCACCAAAGCGCAACATTGACGGCAAAATTGGATCATTAAACCAACCCAGTGTCGAATAAGCGGGAGCACCAGCAACCAGCGTTTCATAGCCTTGCTGCTGCAACACCAAGGCATAATTTTGGGCCGCAGCTTCAGCGAAATAACCGCGATAAGCAGCGCAGCCAATAACCAAATAGCACCACTGTTTAGGTTCGACTGAAAACTCTGGGGCGGCAATCACGTTCCAAACTGGGTACTCACGCTCCAGCGCCACGTAATGCGAATAACTACCTGAGGCTGGCAAGCTCAACGCCTGTTCGGCGAAGCGCTTTAATCGCTTAGATAACTCAAGTTGATTCCTAAGCTGATCAGGGGCTTGCGGGATTAGTTTGTCTACTGACTGGCGCGCCAGCATCAATTGTGTATGGCCTACCACACTCTGTGAATAGTACGAGACAGTACTGCAACCGGCCAAGGCCAGCGTAAGCAGAAAGCCTACTCCGCTAACAATAAAGATCTTTCGCCACATCAGCCCAGAATAAACTAAGTCGGTTGATTGATAAACCGACTTAGTTTGCTGACCTTTTAGTAACCACGTCGCTAGACGTTAACCGTTCTTACGATCCTTGCGTTTCTTCTTGGCATAATCGGATACTCCACCAGACTTACTGCCGGCTCCTTTTTTTGAAGTGTAACGTTTCTTCTCAGGGCGAGCGGCCTGTGGAGTTGAACGTGATGCAGGCGCTTCATCGCCAGTAAACGGCATAATTTCTAATGGTCGGCCAGCGACTCGCGCTCGCTTTAAGATGGCTAAAACCGCTTTAGGCATATCCGCCGGCAAATCTACCGTCGAATATTCCTCACGTATCTCAATCTCACCAATGTACTTACTTTCGAGCTCGGCTTCATTGGCAATCGCACCGACAATATTACCAGGCTTAACTTGGTTTCGACGACCAACGCTCAGGCGAAAACGCTGCATTTTAACGTCAGGAAAATCTTTTAAGGGCGTTGGTTGAACCTTAGGGACCGGCTTATCCTCGGAACGCCGATCGCCTCGCTCACGCCGCTCACGACGTTCAAAAGGTCGATCATCGCCACTTCGATCAAACGCTGACGAATGCGCTTTTTCACGCTTAAGCACAGCTTCATCGAGTATCAATGAAGTATCACCTTGCGCCAGAAATGCCGCCGCCGCCGCGATTTGCTCAATGCTAATCTCTTGGTCGTGTTGTAGCTCGGTAATCAATTGCGAGAAAAAATCGATATCGTCACTACCAACCGCTTCAACGATTCGTTGCTTGAACCGCTCCACACGATTGCGATTAATGTCAGCCACACTAGGAAGTTCCATCGGCGTGATTGGCTGATTAGTTGCGCGTTCAATTGAGAACAACATACGTTTTTCCCTTGGCGCAACAAACAGAATTGCCTGACCCGAACGCCCAGCGCGACCGGTACGACCAATTCGGTGAATATAACTCTCGGTATCATGCGGCACATCATAATTGATAACGTGACTGATTCTCTCTACATCTAAACCACGAGCCACTACATCTGTAGCGATCAATAAATCGAGTTTACCGCCACGCAAGCGATCAATAATTTTTTCCCTGTTCGCTTGCGGAATATCACCGTTCAGCGCCTCACTGCGAAAGCCGCGTGCGGACAGCTTATCAGCCAATTCAACCGTCGCGGTCTTGGTGCGCACAAATACAATCACGCCCTCAGTTTCTTCGCTCTCTAAGATACGTGTGATGGCATCCAGCTTATTGGTACCACGTACGATCCAATAACGTTGTTTGATATTGGCAGCGGTAACAGTTTTACTGGCAATTTTAATATGCACAGGGTCTTGTAAATGCTGATCAGCAACCTTCTTAACCTCACGCGGCATCGTGGCCGAGAACAAGGCAATTTGTCGCGTTGGAGGGGATTGTTCTAGTACCCACTTAACATCATCGATAAATCCCATTCGCAGCATTTCATCAGCTTCATCCAATACCAGCGCCTTGAGACCGTCAAGCGACAATGTTTTACGGCGCATATGATCCATAACGCGACCCGGTGTGCCAACTACAACCTGTGCACCACGAGATAATTGTTTGAGCTGAATAGTGTAAGACTGACCACCATAGATAGGCAGCACATTGATGCCTTTGAGATGCTTAGCATATTGCTGGCAAGCTTCAGCAACTTGAATTGCTAACTCACGAGTAGGTGCAAGAATAAGCAGTTGCGTTGCCGAGCTCTTAGGGTCAAGTTTACTCAGCAGGGGCAACGCAAAAGCCGCCGTTTTGCCGGTGCCGGTTTGCGCTTGTCCAAGCAGATCTCGTCCAGCCAATAACGAAGGAATACTCTCAGCTTGAATCGGGGAAGGTTGTTCGTAGCCTTGATCGACAATTGCTTGAAGAATAGGCTCAGGTAAATTTAGTTCGCTAAACAGCGGCAATTTTGATGTTTCAGTCATGTGTGCTCCACGCTTTCGAATTGAAAGCTAACACTTAGCGGGCACTGTTGACCTAGTTAACTCCGTGACAGTCGCCAGTCACAGGGTGGGCGAAAAAAAGAAGTCTGAGCGTTCAAGCGGGCCCTGATTAAATTAAGTACGGCAAATCACTCGCGGTGCCGTCGGGCGCGGGAGTATACAGGTGCTACGCCAAGGAAACCAAGGGGAAATCGGCATTAATCTAGACTTTTACACTGCATAAAACCTAGCTCCACTCACGCTAACCGTAGTCTTGTGCCAAGCGGTAGACTATAATCACCCGCTGACACACTCTTTAGGTTTTTTCGCAACGTGGAATTAATTAATTACACAGTCCAATGGTTAACCGACAATGAGTCGGCGCTATCCGCTATGGCCGCCATTTTGGTCATCGCCGGTATTACCTACGGAGCCCTGCGATATATCCTGACGCCTTTTCTTCAGCGCAATTCTGAAGAATCCAAAAAACCAACCGAATCGGATGATGCGCCAAAAGTCACCGCGCTGCACAATAATAACTTTTCATTAGCGGTACTGCTGTTCGATGCCTTATCGAGCAATGAAGAAGACGAATTTGTAGCCGCCGGCATCACGTCGGAAATTATTGCGCATGTCACCATGGTTCCGCATATCCGCGTGAGCTCACGGCTGTCGTCGTATCAAGTCAGTAAAGGCAAAGCTGATATTCAACGGATTGCTGAACAACTCAATACGCGCTTTGTTTTAACTGGCAGTCTAAGACATAAAGACGATCGGATTCGCGTTATCGCACAGCTCTCAGACATTAACGCGAATGCTGAAATTTGGGCGCAAACCTACGACCGAAAAATTCAAGACTTGTTTGAAGTCCAACAAGATATCGCAAAATGTATTGTTGGCGCGGTATTAGGCGAAGTGAAATTAGCTGAAACCATGTTTGCAGGTTCGCTACCGGAGCAAAGCCTTGATGCATGGGGCTTGGTCCAGAAAGCCTTTCATTTTTGGCTCACCAACTTTACCCCTGATGGGATTCTCAAAGCCTGCGATTATTTGCGCCAAGCCATCAAGATCGATCCTAACTATGCTAGCGCCAGAGCCTCACTCGCCATGTTATTAGCGCAGCAAATGACAACGCGCATTTGTGAAGACTATGAAGCGTGCGCCGACGAAGCTCGCGCTTTAATCGAAACTGCCTACCAGCAATCTCCCAACGACATTGATGTACTGGAAAATGCCGGTGTGGTTTGGCAAAACATTGGCGAAAGCCGCCGTGCCGAACTCGCATTACGTCGCGTTGTGCAGATGGCACCACTCAATTTAATTTCACGTGGCTATTTAGCCTTGCTTCTTGCCTTTACTGGCGACGAAGCAGATGTTGAAGAAGCTGAGCAATTGATCTTAGAGAATTTTGCGACTGCGCCCAAACATCCGTCTGCACCTTATTGGAATTTTTTCCTTGCGGTGGTCGAACTCCGACACAAGAACTATGAACAAGTTATCAGCCTCACTAAGAAAAGCTTAATTCAGCAACCAGGCTGGGTTCACAACTACTTTTTGATGGCTAATGCCCACTGCGAACTCGGGGACGAAAGCTCGGCGATAATTGCAATCGAAAACGCAGCCACTATCAATCCACACTTAACGTCTCAACTTTTCGCTGAGAATGTATACCGAATAGTCGGAGGCCAAGAGCACGCCTCATGGTTTGTCGATGGATTAAAGGAGTACAAACTCATCAAGTAGGGCTAAAAACACAACAGAGATTAAACAAGGAAACACTGCATGGCATCGCTAGATCTAAGTTCATTAGAAGTTATGGCCTCTGGGCTTGGCTACCCAGAAGGACCAATCCATTGCCAAGACGGCAGTATATTGCTAGTTGAAATCAAGGGGGAACAACTCACCTTGGTACCAGCGAATGGCGACCCAGTAAAAAAAATTGTTGCCATTCCTGGTGGCCCGAATGGCGCAGCAGTCGGCCCCAATAATTCAATTTACATCTGTAGCAATGGTGGCTTTGACTGGATTCCAATCAATCTACCGACGGGTCAATCCTTGTCGGTCGGCGGTAACCAGCCACCTAACTACACTGGCGGCAGCCTCCAGAAATACGATCCGGCCAGTAAATGCCTTAGCACTCTATACACAGATTGCAGCAACCGCGAATCCCCCCCCGGAACCAGCCAAACACCTTGGGATCCCGCGTATGCATTATGTGGCCCAGATGACTTAGTGGTCGACGCAGCGGGCGGCATTTGGTTTAGTGACTGGGGCAAAATGCGTGACCGTGATAAAGACATTACCGGTATTTATTACGCCGCAGCTGACGGCTCAGCAATTAAACAAGTTGTTTACCCATTAAATAATCCAAATGGAATCGCACTGTCGCCCGACGGCAAACGCCTCTATGTTGCTTTGACCTTTGAGCGCAAGATTGTCTACTATGACGTAGTTGCACCCGGGGTTATCCAAGCCAATAGTGTTACTGGACCGGCGCAAGGGACCCTCGACGGCTCGCACTTATTAACAGCAAACTTCGTGGGGCAGTCTGTTTTAGACTCTATGGCCATCGATTGCGAAGGCAATCTCTACGTAGCGACAATGCTGCCCGATGGCAATAATCCGATGACTAATGGCGGAATTTCAATTGTCACTCCTACTGGAGATGTGAGCTATTTTCCGATTGAGCTGCCAAACCACAATTTCGCGCCATTGCCGTCAAACATCTGTTTCGGCGGCCCGGACATGAAAACGGTTTATATTACTTGCGGTGCATCGGGATACTTGCTCAAAGCGCGCTCGGAGGTAGCTGGCTTAAAACTTAACTTTAATGGGAGTCAGTTCGACGCAACAACACTGGCGGGTTAATAATTAAAATAATAAAGGATAGGGTTGGGATCAATATGACGGGCAGCAAAACGGGCAAATGGAAAAAGCGGTTGTTTTCTTGGAGAGTTTGGTTAGGTTCAATACTGGGCTTCATCACGGTGCTGGCCGTGATTGTTTATATCGCCTTATGGAGAATCTCGAATTATCCAGACATACCGGGCTACCAGGAGATTACCGACTACCAATTCCTCAACCCGAGCGACACCCTCGACTGCGTCAACCCGCACCCAAGCAATCCAAATGCCGACGATCCTAATAATGATTTAATGGTTCCAAGCTATCAAGGTTGGTGCGACCAGCAGCGTCAGGACTATTATCGCCTGCCCCAAGGCACTAACTTTTTTGGCTTACAATACGATTGGATTAGCGCGCTCGAAAAACCGGTCGGCAAGGAGCCGTTAGTCACACGTGAATTCATGCAGCGCCTCGGTTACATCTATGATCCAGCGACTGAAACCAACCCCAACAACCCCGATGATTTGCCGATCGGGCTCACTTGGCACTACGATAAAGCGTCCGATGCAAAAATTTTAGATGTCAGTTGTGCGGCTTGTCATTCATCGCAACTCACCTACCGAGGAACCGCATTAGTGATCGATGGCGGGGCTGGCGGTCACGCACTTCCCTCTTTGGATCCAACCCAGTTTATGACCAGCAGCATTGTGTCGTTAACGGTCACCTACCTAAATCCACTGAAATTTAATCGCTTTGCGAAAAAGGTCCTGCACGATGTACCTGAAGCCGAATACTCCGCCGAAAAAGCCAAGCTTCGAGACACCACGTTAACCTCGATTAAACAAGCACTAAGCTATGGCAAGAATAACTTTTTTCTTTACCCTACTACCGAGGGCTACGGTCGCACCGATGGCTTAGGGCGAATCGCAAACACCGTGTTTGGCGACTATATTTCAGACAAAAATTATAAGACGGCCGACGCTCCAGTCAATTACCCCCACGTATGGGATATATGGGCGTTCGATTGGGTACAGTGGATGGGCTCAGTACGTCAAGCTATGGCACGTAATGTGAACGAAGCCATGGGCACTCGGGCTCCGGCAAATTTCGTGCATGCCGACGGCCTATACGACAACTCTGTAATGATGACCGAAATGCACTGCATCGAAACCACACTGCAGCACCTCAAACCACCAACTTGGCCAGAAAATGTATTTGGCAAGGTTGACCCTGAGTTAAGCCGTGAAGGAGAAAAGATATTCGGCGAAGTATGCGCGAACTGTCATGGGCCGTTTAATCGCCAAGCAGTCGATGGAAAAATTGACTATTCGCAAACAGCGTCAAATCATTCTTGCACAACCTGTCACGGGCCATTAATGACTGGAGCAGACGGCCAGTTATTGGAGCTAAACAATCGAGCCAAACACCCAACGGTTCAATTGGGCTCGAACGCCTGGCTCGGGAATGATCGACCAGACCCAACATTCGAACTACAAACTGAACGCGGGGGCTATTGGGAAATGATTCATATTCCGCTGAGCTACATTGGCACTGATCCGACCTCGGCAGAAAACATGATCAATAACACCTACGATTTAAGCACCGTAGTCGATGCTATTTCGGAAGCGCGTGCCAGCGGTGCCAACTTACGACTACCGGACCCGAAACTTATTCCCGACCCAAGCAAAACGGCTTTCGGACCAGGCTTACAGTTCCTTGGTGGTGAGATACGCTATAAGCAATACCGTGATTGGGGTTTAATGGACGAGTCAGGCTACACCGCCAAACCCAACAAAGCACCTTTAGTCGCTGACCTTAACGGCTTTGGCGAGTCGGATAATCCAGTGGCTTGGCGAGCATATCGACCACGCCCACTTGAAGGGGTATGGGCTACAGCCCCGTTTCTTCACAACGGGTCAGTTCCCAGTATTTACCAGCTACTCCTACCTGCCGACCTTCGTGATGCGAAATTTTATTTAGGCCGGCGTGAATATGATCCAGAGAACTTAGGACTAAACGTGAAAGCCTTTAAAGGCGCATTTGAGTTTAATACCAGTGAGACCGGCAATAGCAATTTAGGCCATGAATTTAACGATGGCCTGTGCGGTGATGGTGTGATTGGGTATCAATTGAAAGACCAACCAGGCTACTGTCGCCAACTTACCGAACACGAACGCCGCGCCATCATTGAGTATCTCAAAGTTCACTCGGATGGCCCTCGGCCTAACCCGGAAACACAACCCCATTGCGCTGCCGTTGAGTGGCCTGAAAACACTAGTTCGAGGGCTCCGCAATGAAATTAGCCAACACAATTAAGCGCCGATTCAATCGTATTTTAGGATTTGCGCGACGCTGGGGTAAACGTATTCTTTTTGTCGCCGCCGCTTATGCTCTGCTATTTGTCGGCGTATTTATCTGGCAGATGGCCGCGGGCATGTTGCGAAATCCCGATGCTGACCTAGTGGACAATAGCCCTGCCGCGGTGGCGCAACGAGACACCGATAACGCTGCCATCATTGAATCTGTGCGACAGCTGGTAGACCGATACCGCACGCCAGAGTACCAACGAGATGCCCATTCCAAAGCACACGGCTGTGTGCGAGCAACATTTGATGTATTCGAGTCGCAGTCTGTTTACAACCACGGTCTATTTCGCGAACCAGGTCGCTATCAAGCTTGGATTAGGTTCTCTAACGGCACGGTTCCAGCACTCGCTGACACCAAAAAAGATGCGCGAGGCATGGCGATAAAAGTAATGAATGTCGAAGGTAAGCAATTACTGCCCGCTGCGCTTGCCGGTAAAACGCAAGATTTTGTCATGATTAATTCACCGGCGTTTTTCATTAGAACGATCGAAGGTTATCGTGAACTCGAGCGTCTATCCGCAGAAGGCAAACCATTCACTTATTTTTTTGGCGAACACTATTTGAATCCATTCAAATGGAATTTGCGTGAATTGTATTTGGGCCTAGGAACCCGAACCACTGCGCCCAATACCCCGCTCTCTACCCAGTACTACAGTATGTCACCGTATAAATTGGGGCCGCACCAAATCAAATACAGCGCCAAGGCGTGTGAAAATTATGATTCCGAATTTATCAATAAGGACGACCCTAATTTTCTGCGAAATGCTATGGCGTCATTGCTACGTACTCAGGATGCGTGCTTTCAGTTCATGGTCCAAATACGCGACCCCGATGCACGAATGCCAATCCAAGACACCACCGTTCGTTGGTCGGAAAAAGACGCGCCGTTTATTCCAGTAGCGCGGATACATATCCCTAAACAAGAATTCGATACGCCACAACAAAATGCCATGTGTGAAGCCATGTCGTTTAACCCTTGGCATGCGATTCAAGAACATGAGCCGCTAGGCTACATCAATGAACTGCGCCGCGACCTGTATTTACACACCGCTGCATACCGACGTGTGCGCAATGGTGCGGCCGTGACTGAGCCAAATAGTTGGTGCGATAGTCTGGCGCAGTACTGTGATTCATCAGACCAAAACCTTATTAATAGCCCGGCCCTAGAATCAGTCGACGGTGAGGCAACATCAAGCCTTGTTGAAACCGACCCAATATCGAATTGAACGGTTTAACGAAACGGTTTATCGGGTCGCAGACAACGGATGAGGAGTGATTTTTCAACTGACTCCTCACGCATATAAGCGATTTTGTGGTACTCCGCACCGTTGGCAAATTCTTTATATGCGTCCCAACTCGGGTACTCAATAAAGAATACTAAATCTGCATCGAATTCACCGATCACCGCTCGGTCTGGCACAAAGCTTTTGAGCTTGCGCCCGCCCACCTTCTTGATAAGCGGCGTGACGGCTCGCATGTATTTACGGTATAGCTCATTTCCGCCATCAGGTTTAAACCAAACAGCATTGAGCATGTAGATGAGAGAGTCACTCATAGGTCGCAGTTAATTATTATTGTGAGAGTCTCGAGCAGTCCGTTGATCGACCACAGGGGCCTTGCATTACACCCGAAACGCGAAGTCTAAGCTGGATTAGACATCAGCATTGAGCGTGGTTCAATCAATTTTGTACAATTGCTCAATTAATTCACAGTTAATGCTAATTGTTGATCATCAAACAAAATAATATCACCAGCAACCAGCTTACGCCGCTTACGCATTTCTTGCTGGCCATTCACTTTGACTAACCCCTGCTCGATCACCGACTTCGCCTCACCACCGCTGGCGACCAAGCCCTCAAACTTCAATATTTTATAAAGTTCAACGGGCTCTTTATTCAGCACAACTTCACGTACGTCGGGGGTCATATGATTCTCCTTCGCAATCTAACTATTAGCGTTTTTAGACGTGTTGCGAGACCGTGTAGTTTTGGCCCGTAGATACACCGCTTTGGATCGGCCATTACCGATCGGACGCTCTTCAACTTCAAACAATTTAATCGCCTTAACCAACTCACCCAATTTTGTATACCCGTAATTGCGTGGATCAAAGTTCGATGCTTGATTGTTAATATGGCTACCAACCGGCCCCAATTGAGCCCAACCACTTTCGTCTGATGATGCATCCACTGCTTTGCGTAGCGACGTCACCAACTTAGTGTCCTGCTTGAGCTCTTGACTCGTCTTAGGGCTAATATTGGGGTCGTCGTCTACTGAGGCTCTGAGCACTTCGGTATAGATAAATTTGTCACATGCCGCCACAAATGGAGAGGGCGTTTTCTTCTCGCCAAAACCATAAACCGCCAAGCCAGACTCACGTATACGCGAAGCTAGCTTAGTAAAATCGCTATCACTTGAAACAATACAAAACCCGTCAAACGCATCGCTGTAGAGCAAGTCCATCGCATCGATAATCATGGCGCTATCGGTCGCATTTTTGCCCTTGGTGTAAGCAAATTGTTGCATTGGCTGTATCGAATGATCGAGTAGCACTTCTTTCCAACCGCGCAGACTTGGCGATGTCCAATCACCATATATTCGCTTCACGCTTGAGGTTCCGTAATTTGCTACTTCTGAAAGCAGCGCATCGATGATGCTCGGCTGGGCGTTGTCCGCATCAATTAGCACGGCTAGTTTTTTAGTTGTATCCATTCGCGCATTAAACACTAGCGCGTGCCAACAATCAACGCATGCCAGAAAATCACAGGGTTAAGCCTCTGTCGCTCATATGTCATATTAGTTACACTGTGCCAAAATATTTTATATTGTGACAAATCATGGCCGACGCATTACATAGTCAACACACCACAACGTTCCCTGAATTACTCAATCAGGCGCAAGCAAGTTTGGTAGTGTCAACCTATCAGGCCGGCAAATTGATCTTGCTAAGAGCGAATGATTCCGCACTAAATACACACTTTGTTGCGCTGCCGAAGCCAATGGGCGTGGCTTTCTCAAATGGCCGCCTCAGCGTTGGTGCTGGCGCGCAGGTAATCGATTATTTCAATATGGCCAACGTTGGCCCCAAGGTTGAGCCAATCAATACCCATGATAGCGCATTCTTACCTCGTCGAACTCATGTAACTGGCGATATAGACATTCATGAGATGGGTTTTGATAGCGACAACACGCTGTGGATCGTCAATACCAAAATGTCATGCTTATGTACCTTAGACATTAATCACAGCATTGTGCCCCGTTGGCGTCCACCATTCATTAGCGGTTATGACCTGACCGATCGCTGCCACCTAAATGGTTTAGCCATACGCGACGGCAAACCTAAATACGTTAGCGCGCTTGGAACCTCAGACAAACCAGCAGGTTGGCGAGAAAACAAAGCCTTCGGCGGCATGATCATGGACATCGAGAACAATAAGATGATTGCCGAAGGCTTATCGATGCCACACTCACCACGCTGGTATCGAAACAAACTTTGGGTACTTGAATCTGGCGCAGGACAACTGGTCACCATTGATGAAAACACTGGTGAGAAGACCGTAATTGCGCAAGTTCCTGGCTTCTGTCGTGGTATCGATTTTATCGAACGTTATGCTTTAATCGGCTTATCGGAAGTCCGAGAAACAGCGGTATTCGCCGGCCTGCCACTCACTGAGCGCGAGCAAGATCGCAAATGCGGAGTATGGATTGTCGACATAGAAACTGGCGAAACAGTTGGCTTTTTGGTTTTCTCGGGCGGCGTTCAGGAAATTTTCTCAGTTCAGTTAGTGCCATGGCGCTACCCGGCCCTACTGGATCTTGATGACCCACTATTACACACCTCGTATTCGATCCCGGACGAGGCGCTCAAAGATTTTACCGCGCCTGATCCAAAATTAGTCAAACTCGAGCAAGCTATTGCACATCATCGACGCCGCCAGTTTGATGAAGCAATTACTGAGTATCATGAAATACTCAAAGAAGAACCTGAAAACGTCACCGTGCTTTATCATCTTGGTGTAGCGCTCTCAGATACGGAGCAATGGGATGACGCGATACAGTATCTTGAAAAGACCGTTAACATTCAGAAAAATCATGCTGAAGCGCACAATAGTCTTGGACACGCATGGGCCGGAAAACTCGCGTTCGACAAAGCCATAACATGTTACGAAGCCGCGATTGCCGCCGATCAAACCTATGCCACAGCGCATTTCAATCGAGGTTGCGTCAAACTCAAACTCGGCGACTACGCACAAGGTTGGAAAGAGTATGAGTGGCGTTGGAAGATGCCAACATTTCAGCCATTTCAGTGCCCACAAGAGCAGTGGCATGGCGAAGATATCAGCGACAAAACAATCTTAGTGCATACCGAACAGGGTAACGGCGATGCGATACAATTCGCACGCTTTCTACCGTTAGTTAGAGCACGCTGCGCCAAGTTAGTAATCGTTTGCACCGAGCCGCTTCGCTTACTGTTTCGCGAAATGGAATGCGTGGATGAAGTACGTTTGCCCGGCAATCTACCCGGTGATTTATTCGACGTCTATTGCCCAATCATGTCATTAGCTGGCGTGCTCGATATCAACCTCGAAAATTTACCCAAATCGATGCCATACCTCAGTTTGGCTAAAGAAGTGGTGGTGCCCGAACTACCAAACACAGGCAAACCCAAAATAGGCATAGTCTGGGCGGGTAGTGCAACCCAACAAATCAACCATCACCGCTCATGCCCGATTGATGCAATGATGCAGCTGAGCAACAATTCCGAATTCGATTTTTACAGTCTACAGACACCGCTCAACGAAGCAGATAAGAAAACCTTAGCCAAGCATCACGTGAAGGACTTAGAGCAAGAGCTAATCAGTTACTCACACACCGGCAAACTAATCCAGCAGCTTGATTTAGTGATCAGTGTTTGCACCTCGGTAGTCCATTTGACTGGCGCTTTAAATGTTCCCGCCATCGTGCTGTTATCGCCTCACGCTGACTGGCGCTGGCTAGAAGACGAATCGACGAGCACGTGGTATCCAAGCACACATGTTTTACGCCAACAACAGTCAGGCGACTGGACATCGTTAATGGTCACAGCAGCGGGTAAAATGAAAGACTTGTTGATCAAGTAACGTTGCTCGACCAACGCTACTCACGCAACGACTCCAGAACGCGAAAAAAAGGCCTTGTCAGCACATACTGGCAAGGCCTTTTCCAGATACTGGTGGCTATAAACGATTAATTTAAGCGCTCCATTACCGTAGTAATGCCTTGCCCTAAACCAATACACATCGTCGAAATGCCGAGAGTCAAATCACGTTGCTCCATAACGGTTAACAAAGAACCAGAGATACGCGTACCTGAACAGCCAAACGGATGGCCCAACGCAATTGCGCCACCATGCACATTGACTTTTTCTTCCATATCATCGAGCAAATCAAGATCTTTAAGCACTGGCAACGATTGTGCGGCAAATGCTTCGTTCAGCTCAACATAGTCAATATCATCAATCGTAAGGTCGAGTTGATCCAACGCCTTCTCGGTTGAAGGAACGGGGCCGTAACCCATGATAGACGGATCAACACCAGCGAGTGTCATGGCAGAAATACGCGCCTTCGGCTTTAAACCAAGAGCATCGGCACGCTCAGCCGACATGATAATCATGGCTGAAGCACCATCAGTTATCTGCGAAGATGAACCGGCTGTTACCGTACCGCCCTTGGGATTAAATACCGGGCGAAGCGCCGCTAAGCCTTCTACTGTGGTTTCTTCACGAATCGTTTCGTCATGCATCACCATGAATGGACGACCGACTTCGTCGTGACCCATAACTGGAATAATCTCATTCTTGAACTTGCCTTCGGCACGCGCTTTCGCAGCCAAACGGTGTGAACGCTCAGAAAACTTATCCATATCTTCGCGCTTAATACCGTGCATCATCGCCAACATCTCGGCCGTCATGCCCATACTACCTGCCGCTTTGGCCGCATATAAACCAAGCTCAGGATTTGGATCGATACCTTTATTCATATCGATATGCCCCATATGCTCAACGCCACCAACCACGTAAACATCGCCAATACCGGCCATGATATTGGCTGCGGCGGTGTGCATTGCCGACATAGAAGAGCCACACAAACGGTTCACTGTCTGAGCGGGCACCGTATGTGGTAAACCAGCTAACAAGCCGACAAATCGAGCTAGGTTAACGCCCTGCTCATCACGCTGCATTACGCAACCCCAAATCAAATCATCGATCTCTTCTGGGTCAAGCGCCTCATTGCGAGCCAGCAGACCTTTGATCACTTCTGCGCTCAATTCATCCGCGCGCGTATGGCGAAAACAACCGCCCTTTGAACGGCCCATGGCAGTACGTGCAAAATCAACAACGACTGCATCTCTTGGATTAATACTCATAATAATGTCCTATCTAATCTTATCGTTACAGTGTGTAGTACTTAGTGCCGTTTGCCGCCATCTCACGCATCGCGTCAGTGGCCTCATACAACTTTCCTAGGTGCTTATACTGGTCACACATGGCGACAAATTTATCGATACCGATGCTATCGATCCAACGGAAAACACCACCTCTGAACGGTGGGAAACCAACGCCGTATACCAACGCCATATCCGCTTCCGATGCCGAACCAACAATGCCCTCTTCCAAGCAACGAGCTAGCTCAGTCGCCATCGGCACCATCATTCGAGCGATGATTTCATCTTTATCGAACTCTTTGAGTTCAGCCGTCTCAGGTGCCAGCAAATCGTAGCTTTCTTGTGATACGACCTTTTTAGGTTTGCCGCGCTTATCTAATTCATAAACATAGAAACCCTTGCCGTTCTTCTGACCGTAGCGGTCGTTCTCGAACATAACGTCGCCGGCCGTTTTGTAGGTCTTAGTCATACGATCTGGAAAGCCTTCAGCCATAACCGCTTCGGCATGATGACCCGTATCCATACCGACCACGTCCATCAAGTACGCGGGTCCCATTGGCCAACCAAAACGCTCCATTACCTTATCAACTTGTTGGAAATCAGCGCCATCTTTCAACAGCCCCATGAAACCAGCAAAATACGGGAACAAAACACGGTTGACTAAAAAGCCTGGGCAATCATTCACCACAATTGCTTTTTTACCCATCGCGTTGGCATAGGCAACTGTGCGCGCAATGGCGGTATCCGAAGTCTTTTCACCGCGAATCACTTCAACCAATGGCATTGCGTGCACTGGGTTAAAGAAGTGCATGCCACAAAAATTCTCTGGGCGCTCAAGCGCTTCAGCTAAATAGGTAATAGAAATAGTTGACGTATTTGACGCAATCACCGTGTCATCAGTGACATGTTTTTCGACGTCGGCCAACACAGCGTGTTTTACCTTAGGATTTTCAACTACGGCTTCAACCACAATATCCACGCCATCAAAATTATCATACGACAAGGTCGGATCAATCGACGCTAACACCTGCCCCATTTTCTCAACCGTCATACGGCCGCGGTTTACCTGCTTAGACAACAGCTTATTAGCTTCACTCAAACCAAGGTCAAGACCGGCTTGGTTAATGTCTTTCATCTTAATCGGTGTGCCCTTGTAGGCAGACTGATAAGCGATACCACCGCCCATAATCCCTGCACCGAGCACAGCAGCTCGCTCTACTTTCTTATCGGCTTTCTTTTCCCACCCTTTGGCTTTCTTGCCAATCAACTGATCGCTTAAGAACAAGCCAACAAGGGACTCAGCCACACTGGTACTGGCTACCTTTTCAAATCCTGCACGTTCAATCGCAATGGCATCATCACGGTATTTGCGAGCAGCTTGCTGCATACACTCAATCGCTACGATTGGCGCTGGATAGTTAGGACCCGCCATTCCCGCAACAAATGCTTTGGAAGTTTCAAATACCATCATCGCTTCAGTTTCATTCAACTTTAGCGGCTCGGTTTTTTGATCACGACGCGCTTCATAATCCATCTTGCCGTCGATAGCATCTTGCAGAACGGCTAAGGCTGCTTCACGGAGGTTTTCTGGAGCAACGACACCGTCGACCACACCGGCCTTCAGCGCAACGTCTGGTCGTTGTTCTTTACCTGAACAGATCCAGTCAATTGCTGTATCAGCACCGGCTACACGTGGCAAACGAACGGTGCCGCCCCAGCCGGGAATAATACCCAGCTTAGTTTCAGGCAAGCCAACTTTGGCGGCTGTGCTCATAATTCTAAAGTCACATGCTAGTGCTAGCTCTAACCCACCGCCCATGGCGTAACCGTTAATCGCGATACAGGTAGGAAAATCCAAATCTTCTAACAGATTAAAGTTATCGTGATTTTTCGCAAGGTGCGACCCAACTCCGCCGCCATCGCTCTTACCAAACAGCGGTACAAATTCTGTAATATCGGCACCAACCAGAAAAACGCCTTTGCTACTTGTAAGCAACAGACCCTTTACATCGTCGGCTGCATCCAAAAGACCCAACGCTTCTTCCAGCTCTAGGACCGTTTGAGTATTAAACTTGTTTACCGATTCACCTTGTAAATCGAAATTCATTTCGGCGATGCCACCGTCGAGCATCTTTACCGAGATTGCGCTTCCTTTAAACATCAAGTTGGCCTCTAAGTTAATAATTATTCCGTGCAGGAAGCGAGCGCCTCCTAAATTCGACCCGTATTATGCGACAAACTGTCTATCTAACGCTAGCTTCCTGCCATTCATCTTCTGAATGCGGACTGTTCAGCCAGCCGTATACACCACAGGGGCTGTACAGTTTACCGATATCACATCATACATTGATGAAATCTTCTCAATCTGTTTCGGATTGAAATTCATTCCTGCGACAAATAAATAGCTAGCGACACGCCGTCATCCTAGACAGTTGGCAGGCTACTCATGCAAGACACGCTTAGCCGTTTATCAAATGTGAAGCGTAAACGGGCGAGCCTAACCATCAAAGCCAAGAAAAAGGTGCCGATGCAACACGGCCATTATCGGGCAATGTCAACGAACGACACCTTTTCAGCAAGCGGCCTAGTCGTAAATTACGATGCTACTCCCCATATAGTCATGGAGCCCTTTCTTCTTTTTGTCAAATGCGACCCATATATAGCCGATGAACAGTAAAAACATACTCACAAAGTAGCCTATGTAGCGAATTATCGCCGCCCCCCACGTTAGATTCTGCAAAGTGGATTCATTAACGATACGCAACCCAAGGAGTCGCTTACCTGGAGTGCCGCCGATTTTAACCCACAGTACGATATAAGCGACGGCAGGTAGCACGTAACTGATCATGACGTCCCAAAAGCCGTTCGACATGTTTCCTTCAGACAACACATCGCCACCGTACACAAGAAACATCAGCGGCATAATAACCAGCATTAAAATAATGGTATCTATTACTGTCGCTGCAACCCGAATCCAAAATCCAGCATAGCGAAGGTTAGCGCCGGAGCGCGTACTCGTTTGCCCCAGATCAGCCTGAGGGGTAATAGCATAAGGGTTAGTATCGTTTGGCGTGGTCATCATTACTCCATTAATAGTTGGCGTCGTTAATCTTTAATAAATCAACCACAGTATATGACAGCCGCTATCGAGAGAGAAGGCCGAGCAACCCCTCAAATAACACTCTCATGCCGCAATAACCAGGCTTTACGCTCCACACCCGATGCATAACCGGTCAGCGCACCATTGGCACCAATAACCCGGTGACACGGCACTACGATGGTTAAGGGGTTCTTACCATTGGCCAGCCCGACTGCTCGTGACCCTTTAGGGTTCCCGATCTGCGTCGCAACGTCTCCGTACGAACGCGTTTCGCCAAACGGTATGGTTCGTAATGCTTGCCATACCGTTTGTTGAAATTCAGTACCTGCAGCATCCAACGGTAAGTCAAACGCCCGTCGTCCACCATTAAAGTACTCTGCCAACTGCGTTTTAGTCTGCTCCGTCACAGCATTACTCTGGCTGGTTCGCACTTGCTCTACGAACAATATCGATACAACACTAGATTCAGTTGCAACTATCTCTAAGTCTCCCAGAGGCGTGCTTAAAAAATCGTTAAAAGATGCTGGCTGCATGAGTTAGTCTCATTAAATAATCGTGAACCACTTACAGTTGGTTCCACAGTTGAAAGGTTAAATAGCTTCGCCATGGTCGTGCTTGATCGATATCAAGGCTGGTCGGAATGGTTTGCATAGCATTACGGATCCCCGCATCACCGTCTAGCCACACATCCGAATCGTGACTACCCCTTAGTTTGACGTAGTTAATCGTCCATGGGCCGATTCCTTTAATGTCGATCCATGCATCAACGTCATCGGGGTCAGCCGCGGTCAGCATATGATCGGCTAATCGTCGTAGCGTTTGCTTGCGCGCTCCAGGCATTCGCAAAAAGGCCAAATCACTCGCACTGACAGCCGTCGGCGTCGGAAATAGTTTGCTGACGGCAATGCCTTCATGATGAACAGTCTGGCCCAACTCATGCACCATTAATGTAACCAGCTTGCGTGCCGCTGCAACCGACACCTGCTGGCCCAAGATCGCGCGAACGCCAGCTTCAAACGAATTCCAAATGCCTGGCACACGTAATCCGGGAAGGTAGTTGAAGCGCGTACCTAACAAGGCTTGTAGCTGCTCATCTATTCGCGCGATTGGGGCGTCAACATCAAACAAGCTACGTACTCGCTGAACGATCGCATTAAGCTGTCGATAATCATCGAGGTGGAGCGTCAAATCCAGTCGATTCTGCTCGACCACCTTAGTTATTTGAAAGTAGCCTTGTGCGGTCTCGGTCTGGATGGTGCGGCCATATATATCGCCATCACACCACTCTAAACCGTCAATGCATCGCTGTGCTAAAAACGCCATTAAGGCCTGCCACGCGTACGGCGGCCGGTAATATAACCGCAAGGTAATGCCAAGCCCCTTGCTGGCCTTGTCCTTACGAATATCGCGAGGTGCAAGCCCAAGTTGCTGCTGCATCGCCTCATTGAATCGCCTGACACTATTAAACCCTGCGGCAAACCCAATATCGGTAACCGATAAGGCAGATTCATGCAGCAATTGCTTAGCGAACAAGCATTGTTGATAAAGTGCGTACTTCTTAGGCGAGGTACCCAACTTGGCTTGGAAAAGATCTCTCAAATAACGATCCGATATGCCTAAACGATCAGATAATTGTGTGACGGAACTTTGCTGTAAGGCGCCTTGCTCAATCAGCTTTAGGGCGCGGCGAAACGTGGTATCGGTGCCGCGCCAGGCACATGAATGTGGCGCACTGTCTGGACGGCAGCGTAAACAAGGGCGAAAACCGTCGTGCGCTGCCGAGATCGCGGATTCATAGTAATCAACATTTTTTTCCAGCGGCGAATTCGCTGGGCATATTGGTCGACAATAAATTCCGGTAGTTTTTACGGCAATAAAGAACTCACCATCAAAGCGTGCATCGCGTGCCTGTCTAGCTAAAGCGTAGCGCTGTCGAGTCAGTTGATCGGTAATGAATGCCATATCGACATTCTAGACCAACTACCTCATACAACCAGCGGTTTTCGGAACTGGATATTTCAGATACGAGTACTTCTAAGCTCGATAGATAGATTTGCGCGTAATGCTAGTACGAGTTGCGAACCTGTGTTGGCGATGCCACGGTTCGGCCTTCGCGATTAATCAGAGCAACTGCCTGCTCAACCAGCTGAAGATTAGTTTCAACACATCCGAACGGCGCGTCCTCTAAACCAACACGAAGATGTGCGCCACGCGACAACGCCAGCGGCATAATCGACATAATATCGGCGTCTAATCCCGAGAGCATCCACGGTGCGTTCGGCACTAATTGAGCTAAATGATCGGCATAAAAATTGACCGCAAGCTCGCTTGGCGCCATCCCAAACAATAGATTGTCTGAAAACATTACTCGGTATATCGGCGTGGCAAGTTTCGGCACCTGCTTGCTTAACTCAGATCCAAGCCGTACAAACCCAGGCTCGTAAATCGCAAATGCTGGTCGCCAATTGTCACGAGCGGCTAATTCTAGGCCAGCGCGAATATGCGAATCAGGATTGCTGTACACCAAACCATCCATCTGTGCGGCGGCTTGTGATCGATGCGTAATGTTAACACTACCCGGGTCAACCACGCCCCACTCCATTAGTCCGCGTTTAGCTAGCGTGCTGATCGGCGCATATCGTTGCTCTACATCACCATTGAGCGCTAAGGTTGGGTACACAATCGCATCACAGTGCGACCTAATTCCTTCAATTACCTGCGAATACAAGTCGGCATCTTCGACCGGTTCGCCAGCCTCGTTGTAGACATGCAAGTGAATAATCGAAGCACCTGCTTTAGCACAATCGATACCTTGTTGAATAATATCCGCCGGGCGAACCGGAATACCCGGCTGGAACGCCTGCCCAGCCGCGCCATTCAAGGCCACCTCTAACCATACTGGCGAATCAACCGACACTAGACGTCGCGATAAGAGTCGTCTTCGCGATCCACTAGCCGCTGTAACGCTGAGAACTCCAACTCACCACTAGGCTTACCTTCAGCAGCTTGCATTTGCAACTGCAGTAACTGCGCCGTCTTCTTACCGATTTCTTCTGAGACTGGCACAATCGGACGGCCAGTTTGATCCACCGACACCTGAATTTCACAGGAACGTTGTAGCAATGTCATGTTTAAAAACATGTCAGGAATCGTGCTGCCACAGGTCAGCAAACCGTGGCTGCGCAAGATAAGAAAATTTTTGGTCCCTAAACTGGCAATTAAGTCCTCCTTTTCACCGTCCATGACCGTAATTCCCTGAAAATCATGGTATGCAACTTGGCCATACAACAAAACCGAATAGAAATTATCAATCCTTAGCCCTTCTTGCTGACAGGCCACGGTCATTCCGGCGGTAGAATGGATATGACCGATACAATGCGCGTCTTCACGCGCCGCATGAATAGCGCTGTGAATTAGCATACCGGCTGGATTCACCGCATAGTCAGTGTCTTCAACCACCTGGCCATGAATGTCAACCTTAACCAAGTTACTGGCAGTCACCTCTTTGTAGTGGAGGCCATACGGGTTAATTAAAAAATGTCCTTCTTCACCAGGCACTTTAACGGTGATATGGTTATATATCAGCTCACTCCAACCCATGTAATCGAATATTCGATAGCAGGCGGCTAGTTGTACTCGAATATCTTTTTCTGCTTGTTGCATCGTTGCCAGTCTCCCAGATAATTAATTAGACGAACTCCAACTTATTGTTAGGTCGTGCGAGGCGGTTACTTAGCCCGTGTTCAAGGCTATTTCCAAAATTAGTTTGCTCGAGCAGCTCATCTACTGCGCGGGTATCGTCGAGGCTGGCATAGTAGTCCATTGGACGTTGAAACATCCACAAAGCGTACGGGAGCACCACTCGTTCAGCCTCAACCCCCTCGACCACAAAACTATGCGAACCAATAAAGCGGTCGATTTGTGTTTTATTCGGGTTTGCTTGCCGCCATTCATTCAATCGCTGATCGGTATCCAATAACACAGGTAACTGCTCCTTGGACATCCGACGCAAAATGGCGAGAATCGTATCTGGCACTTCGTCATCATCCAGCCACTGCCCTGATTCCAGTGCAACCTCACTATCCATCATGCGATGAACCCAAGCAACCAGTGCCGGCGCCTTGGTTTTCATTAATTTACCCGGCGCTGGGTCACGATATAGGTGAGCATACATAGGACCAATTAACCCAAAGTCGGCAATGCATGGTTTAGAGCCAAGCAAGTAATCATATTGCTCAAAATGCGCCTGAAGGTCATCCAGCAACGCTGAATAGGAGGTCTCGAGCGCGCTAATATTGTGCTCGCGAATCCCCAGATTGGGAACGAATCCTTGGAAACGGCTACCTACTTTTTTACCCAAGTAGCGTTTCACGAAACCCGGCGCATTGGGCATTACCAGCGAACCAAATTCACCAAAGATAAAATGATTATTGGTTGCTGGATAGTTCCAACGATAATGCATTGCCGGAATCACTAACCATTCATCAGCATAGACTTCGAGCAATAAGGCTGCGAGTTTTTGTTTAGGCGTCTCAGGATACACAGACGACGATTGAAAGCGTGATTCGAGCTCGTCAATAATCGTAGTGGTATCCTGAAACACTTCATCATCAGGGGTTTGCAGAACCGGCACATAGCGCACACCGGTACGCGGAATAATGAACTTTTTATAAACGCTTAGAGTGGCAAGAGTCTCTTCAAAAGGAATCCCTTTTTTAAGTAAATAAGAACGCGCCTTGCCCGTATAAAGCGAGAATTTAGTGCCATATAACCGATAGCAAACCTCCGTCATTAGGCGACCTCGAACAATCCTGCCGCGCCCATACCGCCACCAACACACATGGTGACTACAACGTATTTAACACCACGACGCTTGCCTTCAATTAAAGCGTGGCCAATCATTCGAGAGCCACTCATGCCGTAAGGATGACCGATTGAAATCGCGCCACCATTGACGTTTAGTTTGTCATTATCGATTCCCAATTTGTCACGACAATAGATAACCTGCACCGCGAATGCCTCGTTGAGTTCCCACAGCCCAATATCATTGATCGTCAGACCATTTTGCTTAAGCAATTTAGGAATCGCAAATACCGGCCCGATACCCATTTCATCAGGTTCACAACCCGCTACGGCCATGCCTCGATAGATACCCAATGGCTCTAAGCCGCGCTGCTCTGCTAGTTTGGAATCCATCACTACTTGCGCTGAGGCTCCATCCGATAGCTGCGATGCATTGCCGGCAGTAATAGTGCCACCTTCAACCACGGTTTTTAGACTAGCTAAGCCTTCAGCGGTAGTTGCACGCAAGCCCTCGTCTTGGCTCACTGTGACCGCTTGTTTGCTCGCTTCTTTCGTTTCTTTGTCATACACAATTTTAGTGCAATCAACTGGCACCAATTCATCACTGAAATGACCAGCTGCGTAACCAGCAGCAGTCCGCATCTGTGACTGCAGGCCATATTCATCCATCGCTTCACGAGAAATACCGTAGCGTTTAGCCACTGTTTCAGCGGTTTGCAACATCGGCATATAGACGTGCGGATGCATGGCCAAAAGCTCAGGATCAGCCGCTCGGTACATATTCATTTTGTCGTTCTGCGTAAGACTAATACTGTCGACACCACCACCAATCACGGTTGACATACCGTCTACCAATACTTGTTTGGCCGCGGTCGCCACCGCCATCAATCCCGATGAACATTGACGGTCGATGGTCATGCCCGATACAGAAGTCGGCAGCCCTGCGCGCAACGCGATTTGACGAGCAATATTCTGCCCAGAAGCACCTTGTTGTAGCGCCGCCCCCATAATCACGTCGTCGACTTCAGCTGGATCCAGACCAGCACGCTGTACCGCAGCGCTAACTGCAGCCGCGCCTAATGTAGCGGTATTGAGGTCATTAAATCCACCACGATACGCTTTACCAATTGGCGTGCGAGCAGTTGAGACAATCACAGCATCTTTCATAATTTACTCCTTCTTTCTAATTTGTTCGGTTGTAGCGCACGATATATCGGCGCAGCGGTGCCGCTTGAAGCGGGCATTTATCGCTCTGCTAAGGTTGCAAAAATTCCGCTTGGGCGAATTCTGGCTTAGGGTACTGATAAAACCCTTCGCCAGTTTTAAAACCTAACTTACCTTGGTCAATATACGACTTTAATAGTTCGGCAAAACGCTGACTCGCGGCATCAGGTTGACTGTTCGCGATATGCCACGCGGTATCGAGACCAATTTGATCCAACATGCCAAACGGGCCCGCTGGCGTACCAAAGTTACCCATAAATGACCGGTCGATGTCCTGAATGCTTCCAGCTTCATCGATTAATAGTTCAGCCGCCTTTCCCAAGATCGACATCAACATGGCGTTATACAAGTAACCCGGCGTCTCTTTTTGCACATGCACGGGAATCTGGTTAATTCGGCGACCAAACTCCATTAGCAACTCGACGACCCGTGGATCTGTTGTGGCGTGCGGCATAACATCTACCACCACCTGATTAAACACATCGTGGAAATGAAAAGCACAGAACATCGCTGGTTCACGCACCGAATCGACCAGTGCTGAAGGCATTAAAAACGAGGTATTACTTGTTAAAATAACCCCAGGTGCCAACTTCGGCGTCAGAGTTTGATAAAAACTATTTTTCAACTCAACATCTTCGGTAACTGACTCACTGACCAAATCCACGCCAACTACCGCCTTGTCTAGGTCGTTGGTATAGCTAAGGTTAGCGGGCACCAACTCGGCTTGTGCCGAGGTGATTTTTTGATTCTTGAGCAGCCCTTTAAGCAAGTAACCGTGCAGCCCTTGAGCCGATTCTAATTGTGACTCACTAATGTCGAATAAAGTGACCTTATAACCATCCAGTGCGCAACGCAGTGCGATCCGTAAACCCAATGTGCCGGCCCCCGCGACCAGCACATGGTTGATTTGATCAACAGTCTTCATGCCGCGTATGCCGCATGATTGAACTTTTTCTGAAACGAGGTTTGATCCCCGAACAACAAATTGATCATCATTAGTCGCTTCACATAGTGGCCAACATCAAGCTCGTCAGTCAGCCCCATGCCACCATGCAACTGAATCGCTTCATCGCCGATTAGCTTGCCGTTTTTAGCAATCAAGGTCCGCAATGCGGTAACGACTTTAGCCGCACGTTGCTCGCTGGTGGAATCATCCGTCAACTCGCAAAGCGCCCCAACTAATAGCGACTTAGATTGCTCAAACGCCATAAACATGTCTACCATGCGGTGCTGCAACGCCTGAAACGACGAAATAGTCACACCAAACTGTTTGCGTGTTTTAGTATATTCGACGGTGGTTTTGTTTAATTTTTCCATAATGCCAACCGCCTCGGCGCTTAATGCAATATGCACTAACCCCATGACTTCTTGCAAAATGGCATAGCCGCCACCAAGCTCCGACACAAGTTCAGCTGGCGCGCCATCAAAATCGATATCCGCGGCTTGTTGACCATCCATTAATGGGTAGCCATTGCACTTAACGCCACTGGCATCCGCATCCAACAAAAACAAGCTTAAACCTGTCTCGTCGGTTTGTTCACCAGAGGTTCGAGCTAACACTATTAATTTTTGTGCTTGCGGCCCACCAAGCACCATCGACTTAGTACCGGATAAAGAATAGTTATCGCCATCTACAGTCGCGGTTACAGCCACATTACTAGCATCAAATCGAGATTGGACTTCGCTGATCGCCGCGGCGCCCATAAGGCTGCCGTCAATCACCTGCCCGAGCAACTCGGCCTTGTTGCTTGCCGTGCTGCGCTCCAGCAATCCACCAAATAAAACCAAATTAGGAAATACTGGCTCAACCACTAAGGCTTTGCCGAATTCTTGCATAATCGCCGCAATATCGATGACACTGCCACCGTAACCACCATGCTCTTCGGCGAATGGAACAGACAACCATCCGAGCTCCGCAAAGGTGGCCCAATGCGCGCGACTAAACCCATCATCGTTATTCATACTGGCACGTCGTTGATCAAAGCTATAGTTGTCTTGCGCCCATCGAACGATGCTCTCTTTGAGCAAATTTTGCTCTTCGCTATATTCAAAATTCATTGTTCTACTCTCCTACAATCCAAGTACGGCTTTGGCAATAACATTGCGCTGAACCTCGTTTGACCCACCATAAATAGTCGCTGCTCGACCATACATGTAAGAACGTCGAGCGGTAGAGCCACGACGATGTAGATCATTCTGATATTCATCTTGGCGTAACGCACCGGCATAAGCGCCAATCGCTTGCATCCGGAGCTCTTGTAAGGCCTGTTGGATCTCGGTGCCTTTGATTTTCAGTAACGACGCTTCAGGACCAGGGGTTGCTCCGGATGACAATGATGCCAACACTCGCAAATCCATATACTCCAAGGCCATCAACTCAATTTCAATATTGGACAAGCGCGTTTGGAATAACGGGTCATCGATCAAACGACCATTCGCATTAGTCTGCGTCTTAGCAAGTTCAACAATCTCGCGTAAAGCACTTTTGCTATCGCCAACTGCGGCAATTGAAGTACGCTCATGCGCCAACAAGGCCTTCGCGTAAGTCCAACCCTGATGCTCACTGCCGATCAAGTTTTCCGCCGGTACCCGAACATTGTCGAACACAACCTCGTTGAGACTGTGATAGTTATCGATTGAGTGGATTGGGTTGACAGTGATTCCTTCGGACTTCATGTCAATCAAAAGGAAACTAATCCCCTGCTGACGTTTGTCGAAACTTCCGGTGCGAACTAAGCAGAAAATCCAATCAGCGAACTGCGCATAGGTAGTCCAGATTTTCGCACCGCTAACGATGTAATCATCGCCGTCTTTGACTGCTCGTGTCTGCAAAGCCGCTAAATCAGAACCAGCACCTGGCTCGGAGTAGCCCTGACACCACCAATCTTCGCTATTGAGAATACGCGGTAGAAATTTTTCTTTTTGCGCATCCGAACCAAAAGTGAAGATCACTGGCGCAACCATTTTCAAGCCAAATGGCACTACGTCCGGTGCGCCCGCAGCGCAACGTTCAGCTTCGAAGATAAATTTCTGCACCGGTGTCCAGCCTGTGCCGCCATACTCTACCGGCCAATCGGTTGCGACCCAGCCTCGTTCGTTGAGCTTTTTCTGCCACTCTACTGAAGTGCTTTTTACGTCGATGCCATCTTGCACGCGTGCGCGCAGATCGGCGGTAAATTCTTTCTCAAAAAAATCACGGACTTCTTTTTGAAACTCAAGGTCCGCCGATGAAAAACTATTGTCCATCTCACTCCACCATCTGACTAGTTATTTAACATTAAGTCCAGAATTTTACACAGCTTGGGAGTGAATTACTGTGAAAAAATTTCATCCTAATTTTGAATTAGACGAGTACCGGCCAAGCCTTTGCCTGTTGCGACGTCTAAAAAACCGCCTTTGTCGCTAGCATTCACAATCGCAATAACGCCAACCCCTTGGTTTAAAAGACTAAATGACTCCCTTAGCTTCGGAATCATGCCATCCGTAATGACGCCGTCGCGTATCAGCTGCTCGGCGAGTTCCGCATCAATATGCTTAAATCGGCTGCTTGGTTGAGCGATATCAGCAAACACGCCACCTACCTTGGTCGACAGAATCAGCAGATCCGCCTGCAGTGCCTTGGCAATTGCCGTTACTGTGGTATCAGCATTAATATTGAACACCTGACCTTGATCACTAACGCCGAGTGACGCGATAACCGGCACAAAGCCAGCACTTAGCAAACACTCAATCGCGGCGACATTAATTGAGACAACATCACCGACCTCACCTAAATCAACAATACCCTGCGCGCCAAAATCCATCGGCGGGCGCTTGCGGGCTTCAATCAGCTTGCCAGAAGCTCCGTGACAACCAAAGGCTGCAATGCCATTACCAATCAGGCTGCGAACTAGGTCAACATTGACTTCACCGCACAAGGCTTGCTTTACCACCGTCAAATCATCTTGGTTAGTAACCCGTCGACCATCGACTTTAGTTGGCGTTAGTCCGTGCACGGCTTGTAGACGGTTTAGTTGTGGCCCGCCACCGTGTAACACCACGCAATACCAGCCGGCATCGAGTAAATCTCGAATATTATCGGCTAAGCCAATGCGGTCCGACGGATCCTCAAGCATATCCCCGCCAACCTTAATCACCGCGATCCGCTTACCATTAATGCTTGTCATGTCAGTGCTCCGCTTATGGCCACATTCCAGGCTGTTGAAGCTCGTAAGCATTTGAGTGCCCGGTCATCAAATTAAAATTTTGCATTGCCTGCCCTGCGCCACCTTTAATCAAGTTATCCAACGCAGCTATCGCACACAGCGTGCGCTGGCCCGACACCTCGTCAGTTTTTATGTCTAAACCAATTTCAATGCGCAGAGTATTTTTTACCGATACCACCTCTGGCGTCATACCTTTCGGCAACACTGAAATTAATGGAAATTGCTCAAAATACTTAACATACTGCGCTCGCAACTCATCTTCAGACACATCAAGAGGCGCATCCAGCTGCGCAATCGACATCATGCCGCGACTCAAGGGCGCCGACACCGGCACGAAATCGAGCGAAACATTGTCGCCACCAGCGGCCGCAAGCGTCTGTAAAATCTCTGGCGTATGTTGATGATTAAACACTTTATACGCTTTTAAATTATTACTGCGGATAGTGTGATGATTGCCCGCTTGCGGATGTACGCCTGAACCGCTTGATCCAGTAAGGGCAACTAAACGCACAGTGCTACCCGACAATTGCCCAGCACTCGCCAAAGGCAATAATGAAGCAGCGATACAAGTAGCAAAGCAACCAGGGTTGGCTACATATTTAGCGTTCTTAATCTGCTCAGCATACAATTCCGGCATCCCGTAGACAAAAGTCCCAAGCCGTTCGGGACACGGATGCTCCGGCGCATAAACTCGAATGTAATCAGCCAAGTTCTTGAGCCTAAAATCGCCTGACAAGTCAATAATTCGAACATCGGTATCAAATAATTCCATCGCCACTTTAGCGGTGATGATGTGTGGCATGGCCAAAAATACGATATCCGCGCCTTCGACGCACTCCCGTGGCGAAATATCCTCTAACACCAAGTCGCTCAAGCCGTAAAAGCTACGATGCACTTGCCCAATATTTTGGCCTATATGATCTTTACTCGATACACGTAAAATCTCTACATCATCACGACTCAGTAAATTGCGTAGCAGTTCTGCCGATAAAAAACCCGAGCCGCCAATAATCGACACCTTAGTTTTCACTAAGTTAGTTTTTGCGTTGCTAGTTTGGTTGTTTGTCATAACTTGGCTCCTAATGGTGAACACCATTCATTCTTGGTTTTGTCTAGTCGGCGCTTTATCTCATTGAAACAAAGTCACGATGTCTAATTAGTCGATTGGGTCAAGCTCGGTTGGCGCGACAACCAGCATGGCGCGCTGCCCCGGCGGCACATTGGTAATGGGAAATACAAAGCGCTCACCATCTTGCTGGGTCCGATACTCATAGCCCTCATCACTGGCAAGCAGAGAACCTTTGGGATACTCAGTGAAATTCTTCGCCTCAGCCGGTATATGCAGTTGAAACGCTTCACTACGCTTAATGACTTCTTCTACAACAGCAAACAATTTTATTGATTTAGGCGTCTGTTTGAATAACTCTTGACCTGCTATCACGCGACGCAATCCAGCAGAAATAGCTGAAAAATTAGTCATATCATTGTCACCAAATTGCCTAACTTTACCCAGTTCAATCGTGAACGAGTCGGCCTCGTGAAGGTGACTTGTATGATAAGAGTAAGTTCCAGAAGGTTGCTTAGAAAACAAAACGGCTTCGATTCCACATTGCTCTAAGAAACCGATTTGCGGCGCAGACCATGTCCGCGAATGCAGGTAAGGATAGACCGCGAATTTTTCGATTTGCGATCCCCGAATAGCGGTATGTAAATCATAGTGCAACCGAGGCTCATCACCAGCAGTAAAGAACGCTTCAGTGACCTGCTCAATTTGCGCTGCTCGTAGCGACTCTAGTGATCGAGACGACTGGTGTTTACCGGAAAATAAACGATTGAGGTTTTCTTCTATGAATCGCTCTGCGGCCACCGCTGCTGGCGGATTACCAATAACAATCAACAATTCATTATTGACCGTCAACTCGCCAGCAACAATATCACCGACAATCGCATCAACAATTTCCATTGGCGCCGTCTCATTGCCGTGAATCCCACAAGAAATTAGCACTCGGTGCGTGCCGGGCTGACTTGGAGATACTCGTAACAATCCCGTATCCAGTAAGCGCAGCGTAGTCCCATCAGGGAGTAATTGCTCACGTGCAGGTGTTTCATTAGGCTGTGCTAGGGTATCCGCCAGAAACCGCATCGGCTTAACGCTGAAATTCATAAAAGGCACCTAGGCTAAATAACTGAGTTAACTCATCTAATGCTGTAAAACACTCAACCGCTAACTCGGGGTCGCTCAAATCAGCAGCAACAATTTCATCTCGATAATGACGTTCGACCCAAGCATTCAACTGATGAAATCGCTCGTCTGTTAACAAAAATTCCGAGTTCAGCGCCGCTAGTTCATTTTCGTTCAGTGCGACGCGAAGACGCAAACAAGCCGGTCCACCACCATTTTGCATACTCTGGCGTACATCAACAAAACGAATCTCTTGGATCGGTGTGTCGGCCGCTTCTAAGCTTTGTAAGTACGCATACACTTCTGCGTTTTCACGACTCTCTTGTGGCAATATCAAAGCCATACCTTGGCGACCAGGAAGTTGCACTAATTGCGAATTAAACAAATATGATTTTACCGCCGATTCCAAGGAAACTGCCGAGGTGGGCACTTCGATAAAGTGCAACTCATCGTCACCGTACTTTGCCTGCAATTCTCGCTGCATCTCGGCCTTATTCACGAAGGCTTCTTCATGCATAAAAAAAGTATTCAGATTTGACACACTCACTACGTCGTTATGGAACGCGCCGGCATCAATGATCTTGGGACTTTGTTGGGCATAAACTACGCGCTCGGGACTGAGCTTATGCAAGCGACTAATAGCCTGAGATGCTTCATATGTTTGTCGGCTGGGAAATTTTGCTGGTGCTAATTTATTGGCGCGAAACGCATACCGCCCAAACACAAACAGCTGAACTCCTGGCGCGCCATACTGTGCCGCGAATCGATTATGGTTTGCCGCACCTTCATCACCAAAATGACTGCCCGACGGCAATGCTTCATGATGTTGAAAGTACTGTTCATCGGCAAACATAGCTGCCAGCAACCGACTGGTAGATTGATGCTCAATAGAACGATGAAACATACTGGATAGATTAGCCGCAGTGAAATGCACTTTACCATCGGCAGAATCTGCACTTGGCGATACCGTGCAAGCATTTGCGGTCCACATACACGAAGCTGAATAACAGCTCGCCAAAAGTTCAGGAGCGCTGTTTGCTGCTTGACGAATCATACTGGCGTCAGACCCACTAAACCCGAGCCGGCGTAAAGTCGGCAGATGGGGTCGCTGTTGAGGCAACAAAACACCTTGCTGTAAACCAAGGCTACGTAAATGCTGCATTTTTTGCAGCCCTTGCAACGCCGCTTGTTTGGGATATGCAATCTTTAGCGCATTGGTTTTAGACGCCACATTACCGTGCGATAAGCCCCCATAGTTATGTGTGGGTCCAATCAAACCGTCAAAATTGACTTCGTAGCTGTTCATAGTGAAAACCCGTTTTGATGTGCTATTTCTTGCTTGTTGAATTGATCAAGTAACGTATTGAATCACCCAATTCAATACCCAAGCCTTTAAGCGTAGCTCTAGGTAAGCGGACGCCACCTTTTTCAACTGAAATTCGGCTGATTGCAGTGGTAAAAGACGCGATATCCGAAGTGGCAATCACCGCCTGTTCGTCACCATCATATTCAGAAATCCCGATAACTTCGGCCAGCTCGCTGTGTTTAACCGACTCAATGTCATCAATTTTAGTATCCACACTTGGGGCAGCATCAAAAATATCGACATGCCCATTCCAACGAAACCCTTCATTTTCCAACATTTGCATCGCCGGTTTACCCACAACATTAGGCTGGCCAATCACCGCCTGTGCCGCTGCAGGCAACATATTTACGTAAATCGGCTGCTTTGGCATTAAATCAGCAATAAACTGATTGCCATGAATCGCACCATAGAGGTCCGCTTCGGCAAAGCCCATTTCAAAAAAATGACTGCCAACGGCATCCCAAAACGGCGAATTACCCTGCTCATCAAAGTAACCGCGCAGATCTGCCATCACTCGCTCAGGAAAACGTTCACGGAACTGCGCCATAAACAGATAGCGCGTACGAGCAAGTAATTTGCCATTGCCGTTTTTGCGATAACGCTTGTCTAAGTAGAGCGTTGCCACCTCAGAAAAACCCTCGAAGTGATTTGACAAATTAAGCATTTCAAACGTGACCTTTTTATCCAATTCCTTGCAGGAATGTGTCACTTTATTGAGCTTATAAGAATAAAACTCATCTTTGCTGCCGAGACAGGCGATGATGGCGGCCGTACCGACAATAGCGCCAGACTCTAGATCTTCCATGACTAAGAAATAAGTTTGGTTGCCAGGCTTGTCAATAGTTTGAGCGATGCTCTCAATTGAATTAGACAATTTAGCGGTCAACACACTGCGGTCTGGCGGCAATGTGGTCATTCCTGGGTACGCCTGCTCAGCAAGCCCTAATACGCCGTCAATGTCGTCTTGTCTTGCGGTTCTAACAATAATCATGGCATCTCCTCCTCTACCAATATTCTTGCATGACCCGCTCAAAATTAGGCGTCGAAAGACCAGCTGGCTAAGTTAGATTCTGCGGTTGCGTGAGTCATTGGCCGAAAATAATGCAGCGTCAATTAACGACCTCTAAGCGCCTCTGACAGCGTCGCTTGAACTGCAACACGCTAGCGGCGCTCATCAATGACTAGAAACTTAAGCGCTTTTTTAACTCAGAGGCATTGCGTCGAGAGACCTCAAGCACTTTGCCATCACTCATGGTGAGCTCATAACCGTCGCCAATGCCTTCATCGATAGCCACTATCGCATTCAAGTTAACAATGTATTGACGGCTTGCGCGAAAAAAGTGTCGCTTGGGGAGTCGCGTTTCTACGGTATTGAGCGACTTTTTTACAAATGCCTTCTGCTCATCGAAGAACACGATGACGTAATTCTTACAACTCTCGAAATACCGAATAGAACCGAGCGTTACTAAATGACAGTCATCACCATCTTTAATAAACATCTTGCTGGTGATTTCCAACGGCTCACTAGAGGCCGCATCCACCAAACCGCGCGGCGATAATTTATCAATAGCGTCACCTAGACGCTCTTGACTAATAGGTTTGAGCAGATAATCAACTGGATTGTAGTCAAACGAGCGATAGGCGTATTCTGAATATGCCGTGGTGAATACCACACGTGGCGCGTAGTCCAGCTTATCGAGAAGCTCAAACCCGCTTTCACCTGGCATATGAATATCCAAAAACAATACGTCAGGACGATGGGTATTGATTAGCACCAAAGCCGTTGCCGGATGGTCCGCCGAACCGACTACTTCGATAGCGTCAAATTCAGCCAACATCCTAAGCAAACCTTCACGCGCCAAACGTGAGTCCTCAATAACGACAGCCTTCATCATGCGACGGTCCTCGGCAAACTTATTGCGGCACAAAATCGCCCATCAGCCACTGATGTGACTAGGCTTGCCGATTCACCGTACAACAACTGCAAACGCTGGCGAATATTGCGCAGTCCAATCCCAGTATTATCAGGCCCAACTGATCGCGATGATGGAATGTCATTACATACTGTCAACGTAAAAGATTGCGCATCCTGTCGTGCCGTAACTTCTACACTACCGCCATTTTGAATTTGCTCTACACCGTGTTTAACGGAATTCTCGACTAACATTTGCAGGATCATCGGCGGCACCATTTGATTATTCAAACTGGGGTCAATGGTCATCGAAAACCGCAATCGATCTTCGAATTGAATTCGCACAATTTCGATATAGCGATCGATGATTGCCATCTCCTGTTGCAGCGGCAACGTTTCTTGCTTGCTACTCTCTAACGAATAACGCAGCACTTCAGACAAAGACATCAACATCGCCTCGGCCTGACGCGCATCCTCCAAAATCATGAAACGGATATTATTAAGCGCATTAAATAAAAAGTGCGGATTGAGTTGATTCGACAGACTGCTTAGCGTCGCTTCTTTAAGACTATTTTGTAATTTTAAGTTATCCAGCTCGGCGCTCTTGGCGCGTCGACTGCTAGTGATCCCTAGGTATAAAGCAGCCCATGTGGCCAAATACACATTAGTCTGTACCCAATTCGCCAAAATAAACTTCCATATTACTTGGAAGCTCGTCGCATCTGGATCGTCCGCTTGCTTAATCGCTAGTAGGTCGCTCAAATAAAATGGCAAACACAGAATAGCCATAATCAGCACAACGATGATCGAGACAATCATCACTAGCAACAGGCCTTTCAATATTTGTTTGCTCACGCCCAACCCTTCTAGGCGATAGCGATGATATCGTTGGCGCAGCACCAGCCCGGCAAAAAAGAAACCGACAATCCAAATGCTATTGGCGGCCACGGTTAGCCCAACCATGCCGCGATCACCAAACAAAAACCACAACAATGAAAAGATCATTATTAGCAGGGATACCCCAGCAAATTGGCAAGCGTAAAAACGCCAGCTCGCCGAGAATAATGATCTGCTTAAAAGTTTATTGACTGAGTTTTGCATGTGTCGGCTATCTCACCAAACGAACTAATTGAGATGACCACTTGGGTATCGCAAGTTCAATCGAATTGGATACATGTTGAGCAACCACACTTAACTGTAGGTGCACTACGCTATGTGCGTAGTGGAATGCATTCTGAATGATAAAAGCCGCCTCTTGCATAACAGTGCTAAGCCCCAGCAAGCTGATCGGCGGCGCTTCAGAGTTACATTCTACGTGAGCTTCGATAACTGCTGGCAGTGTGATCGTGCGACCATCGACATTAAGCGTCAATATCTGGTGCGGGTAACTCATTCTGAACTTTTGGATATCTGAATACAGCTCTAGCGCAGGATCATCAGAATATTGTGTCGACGACGCGGACTCCCCAGTCGTGGGAATCGCGAACAATACTGAAAAAGCCAACACGAGCGACGCGGTGAGCCTCCGATAACTATCGAGCGTACTCGCTGCCTGTATACCTTGTATCTGCATCGCACTGATCTCCCGCTGAAAAAATATCAATCAATCGTTTATGAACAATGATAGTTTGCCAAATCGAGTCGAGCTATTGGAGATTAAGTGCCGAATGGCCGATTTCGAGGTTAAGCGGCAGCGAGTGCGCAGGCACTCATCCTGACACCGACATGGTCATGCCAATCGCGATAAATCGACTTGCTAGATCAACTTATCGATCAACTTATAGGTCAACTAAGATATCGAGCGGATACCCTGAGAAGTCTTTAGTTCGCTCCAGAATAATCAATGTATTCATCTTGGCGATGCCGATATTGCTCTTAAGAATGCCTTCACTGGTCCGGTTATAGCTTTTCACATCAGTACAGACGAATTTCAATAAGTAGTCGTAGGCACCACTGATTTTGTAACTATCCGTTACTTCGCGAATCTCTTGCACCGCCGCATCGAAACGCTCAAAATCCTCTGGAAAATGGTTTTCCAACGTTACTTCAGCGAACGCTTCCACATGCGGAGCGAGCTTCTCCAGATCGATTTCAGTAAGGTAACGTTTAAGAAGCCCTTCACTTTCCAAACGCTTCACACGACTCAGACACGCGCTTGCCGACAAATGCACTTGCTCGGCCAACTGCTGATTGGTAATTCGAGCATTCTTTTGCAAGATAGTTAGAATTTTTAGGTCGATCTTATTTATTTTGCTTAATTCAGTCATAGGCTTCTCGTTCGCAGAATGAGATAGGCGTAATTGCTTGATGACAAGCTCGAGTTCAAATTTATCACGGCTAAACCGAAAGTGTTCCGCAGAATTATTCGTTGCTCACTGGCACAGAGAATCATATATCGAATTCAATTAGGATGCTCGTGTTGCGTGTACGTTGTGATAATTTAGTCTGATTCAAAGCCTATCACTATGGTGCCAACTATGCCTGCCGAACCAAAAAATCTAAAACAAATTGATGCGGATAGCATTCTGCATCCGTCTACGAATGCCAACGAATTTGCTAAGACCGGCTCGAGGATTATTCAAAGCGGCAAGGGAATTTACTTAGAAGACACCGACGGCAATCGTCTTATAGATGCGGTAGCTGGGTTGTGGTGCGTAAATGTCGGCTATGGCCGGCCCGAGATCGCCAATGCGATGCACAAAGCAGCGACTGACCTTAGCTATTATCATACGTTTACCGGTATGTCGAACGTACCGCAAATCGAGTTAGCCGAGCGTTTACTGGCGATCGCACCAAACAATATGTCGAAAGTCTTTTTTGCCAGTGGCGGTTCTGACGGCAATGACAGCTTGATGAAAATCGTGTGGTACTACCACAATCTAATCGGCAAGCCCGAAAAGCGTAAAATCATCTCCCGCTGGCAATCCTACCATGGCACCTCGATCGCCACGGCTAGCCTCACTGGTCTACCGTCGTTCCATAAAGATTTCAACTTACCGATCGAAGGCGTATTACATACCGAATCACCCGATTACTTTAGGCACGGCAAACCTGGAGAATCTGAACTAGATTTTTCGAAACGTCGCGCGGCTGAACTTGAAGCACTTATTCTTCAGCATGGGCCAGAAACAGTCGGCGCCTTCATCGCTGAACCGGTCATGGGCGCTGGCGGCGTTATCACACCGCCAGAAGGCTATTTCGCAGAAATACAGAAGGTCACTAAGAAATATGACATCTTATTTATCGCCGACGAAGTCGTCTGTGGTTACGGACGATTAGGCACGTGGTTTGGCAGCGAAGTGTACGATATAAAACCCGACATGATCACCACGGCTAAAGCCCTGACTAGCGGCTACTTTCCGTTCTCTGCCTCGTTTATCACTGAACAAATATGGGATGTGATTAAGCAAGGCTCAGCGAAATATGGCAGCTTCGCGCACGGCTACACTTATGCCGGACATCCGATTGGTGCCGCGGTTGCGATGGCAAATCTCGATATTATTGAAAACGACGGCTTGATTGCTCAGTCTGCCGATGTAGGGCAGTATTTTCATACTCAGCTTAATCAGCGATTCGCTAATGACCCGTTTGTCGCTCAGGTTCGGGGGCAAGGAATGCTGGCGGCGGTTCAACTGATGCAAGATAAAGACAGCAAAACCTTTTTTGACCCAGCCATCAAGATAGCACCAAGCGTTACCGTTAAGTGTTACCAAAATGGGTTGATAGCGCGACCTCTGCCATCGGTTGACTCAGTGGCCTTTTCGCCACCGCTAGTGACGTCAAAAGCGCAGGTAGACGACATCGTGAATATTTTCGAAGCGTCGGTGCGAGACGTTATGCAACAACACGGCTTGTAGTATTTTAGTAGCAAGATAGGCGCGATTAACATCGTCGCGCCTATCATTAAACAGCTCGGTGTTGAGCTATTTTCATTCGACTACAAAGTCTACGCTAGATGACTTTTAACTAGATTTGCTGCCAAATTTCACTCAACTCTTTACGATCATTCGGCGTTTCGTTGGCTTTCTGCTCGTCGGATAAAGAATCTAAGTCGGCTAATTTACCAATAGTAAACCCCATCAGCACTTCCGACTGCTCAGTATCTAACTTTAGGTAACTTGCCACTTCGTCTTTCTTAATACCGCCCATACCATGGGTATAAAGCCCTTCCATCCGCGCTTGTAATGTCAATGACATCCAAGCCGCACCAGCATCAAAAGCATGATATGAATTGGGTTTCCCATTGTGTTCAAAGTTTCGCTCAGCAACCATAAACCCGATGACGCTAACATCCTTCGCCCAACCCTGATTACCCTCTACCAACAAACTTAAGAAGTCGTCAAAGCTTGCATCAGTTGACGTATACAAACGCCAAGGTTGCGCGTTAAAACATGAAGGCGACCAGCGGGCGGCCTCCATTATGCGATGCATTACAGCGGGCTCGATTACATGCGCTTGAAAAGCACGTGGCGACCAACGTTGTACGAATAATGGATCAACATCAACATCGGTGTTGCGTGCAGAAAAATCGATGGACTTAGAATTCATGGAATGGTTCACTCAGATTTGGTTACTAGATTAGTTCAGCACATGCTATCGAACACGCGTGATATTGTCATGTAGAACCCGTATTGATTCATCGTGGCATTAAGCAAGTAACACAAAAAAGCGAACCAACCGAGCTTAGAAGGTTCGCTATTATCTGTTGCGAGACTAGTTAAATATCAAAATAACTTATGCTTCGAATTTTGCTTTTACATAGTTCGCTTTCAGCTTTACTGAGTTCGCGCCACGCCCCATAAAACCCCAAAATCGATCGCCCAAGACTAATAATGCAGGCACTAAGAATAAGGTTACAAAAAACGCGACTAACAAGGCAAAGGCGAGCGAAATAACCACCGGCTTCAAAAATGCCGCCTGACTCGATTGCTCCAGCATCAACGGTATCAATCCCACAAAAGTGGTAACCGAAGTAATCAAGATCGCCCGAAAGCGTGATTTACCGGCTTTTACAATCGCCTCAGTCACGTTCAAGCCTTTGAGGCGATATTCGTTAAACGAATCGACCAACACTAAGTTATCGTTGATTACCACGCCAAACGCTGCCACAACCCCAAAGATACTAAACAACGAAAACGATTCATTCAGCAGGAAGTGACCCAGTACCGCGCCGACAAACGCGAATGGCAACGCCACAATGATCACCACTGGTTGAAAATAGCTCTTGAATGCAATAGCAAGTAAGAACAATACCGCAAACAGAGCAATCAAACCGAGACGCCCAATCTCCGCATTGAACTCCGCTTCAGCAACCTGTTGACCGATCGCTGCTCGGGTCAAACCTGGGTACTTATCTTCAAGTTTTGGGAAGAACTGCTCATTCATTTCCTTCATGATCTCTTTCATGACAGGCTCACGCAGATAACCTTGCACGCGCGCTGAACGAAGTCCGTCCCAATGTTGAATTTCTTTCAAACCAGGTCCATAAGAAATATCTACCAGCGACGTCAATGGTACTTCGCGTCCGTCATTAGTCCGCACTCTAAAATGCTTGAGGCTTTCAAGCGAGTTGCGGCTTGCTTGCGGATAGCGAACCATCACACGTACGTCTTGTGATGCGCGAGGCAAACGCTGCACTTCATCACCGTAGTAAGCCTGACGGATTTGCTGCATCACTTGAGCAAGTGTTACACCGAGTTGCTCAGCACCAGGTTTCAACTGAAAACGCAGTTCTTCACTGGCACTGTCCAAGTTATTCGATACGTCGTACAGCGACGAGAACCCCCTTAACTTGTCAGTAATCTCATCAACCGCAAGTTGCAGTTGGTCTAAATCAGGATGGCGTACCGAGATATCTAAATCCGGCCCGTTACTGTCCATTGAATAGCCCACACTGACTGACTTTGCTTCGGGCACTGGACCAATCAGGTCGCGTAAACGCAAGGCCACTTCTTTAGCCGTCAGTGCGCGCACTTCAGCTGGAGCCAAACGCATAATCGCAATAACGCTGTCGCGCCGAGAACGCGTATACCAATTCTCGATAACTTGATTATTGTCGCCGTCCTCAGCGCCCTCTTCAACTTCCTTGATTAGCTGTGACTGTGCATGCTGAATTTGGTCAAGAATCTCTAACGCTCGGTCGTAAGTGGTACCTTCGCGTAGATCAATATTGACATCAACTTGCTCGGCGTCGATTTCAGGATTAAACGACGATTTCACGTAGCCACCGCCCATCAAGCCGATAACGACCACAATAAACAGAGCAACGAAGCTCACTAAGGTAAGGCCTGGAAAACGCAAAACCTTCCTTAGCAACTTGCCGAACTTAACATCACCAAACCAAACAATGCTTTCAGCAATACGATTTTGCGCTCGTGTAAACACATTATGCGTATGCACCGGTTTAATGTTGGCCAAATGCGCCGGTAGAATGAACAGCGACTCAATCAGAGAGAAAACCAATGCAAGAATCACAACCCAAGAAATCTGACGGGTAAACTCAGAAGTCGCACCGCTGATGAACAACCAAGGTAGGAATGCGATAATCGTCGTTAACACGCCAAAGATTACCGGCTTAGACACTCGAAAAGCACCGTCGACCGCGCCTTTCAAGCCACCGTTGCCAGACTCTACTTCAGTGTGAATTCGCTCACCGATAATAATAGCGTCATCCACCACAATCCCTAACACCAATAGAAACGCAAAGGTAGAAAGCATATTGAGTGACACACCGAGCATCGGCATTAGCACGAAAGCTCCGGCATAGGCCGTGCCCACGCCCACGGACACCCAAAATGCAACAATCGGGCGTAGTGTTAAGAACAACACGATAAACACCAAAATCAGACCAGAAAATGCGGCGGCACCAATTGTCGACATACGACTATTGAAATCGACAGCCGAGTCCTGCCACAAGGTCAGGCTAACGCCAGGCGGTAAACTCGCACGACGCTTCTCCATCCACTCATTTACCGACTCGGACATTTGCACAACGTCCATCACTTCGCTCGACATAACCTGCACTAACACTGCCGGCTCGCCATTTAACGTCGCAAGGATTTCATTTTCTTCAAAACCGTCGATCACCGTAGCAACATCACCAACAGTAATAACGCCGCCGCTGGATAACTGGCGAACCACAATGCTGGAAAAATCAATTTCAGTATCCGCCAAATTATCGGTGCGCAGCGTATATTCACCACCTCCCGTACGCACATTACCAGCAGACAGATTAATCGACGAACCACGGATAGCTCGCGTAATTTCGTCAAACGAAATGCGATATCGACGCAAAGCACTCTCACTAACTTCAATGGAGATTTCTTCATTTCGTGTGCCAAACGTTTCGACCACAGACACGCCTTTAAGCTGCGCTACTTCACGCCGCATGTCCTCGGCTAAGCGCTTGAGTTCGCGCTCTCCAACATTGCCATGCACCGCAATTCGCATCATTTCTTCGCGCGTTACCCATTGGGTAATACGTGGCTGCTCAATATCCGGTGGCAAACTCGAAATGCCTCGAACGCGACTCGTAACATCGTCCATTACTGATGCGAAATCTGAAGCATTCTCAGCCATGATGTAAACACCACCATAACCTTCGCCCGATTCCGACCGAATCCAATCTAAATTTTCTAGGTCTTTGAGCGACTCTTCTATTCGAGAAACAATCTGCTCCTCGACATCACGCGGGCTAGCACCAGGCCAAACCACGACCACTTGCATACCAGGGAATGCAATGGTCGGGAAAATTTCGCGTTCTAATTTATTAAATCCTAATATGCCGGCAACGATGATAGCAATCATCATCAAATTAGCGGCGACGTGGTTGTCAGCCCACCATGCGATTAAACTTCTCATGAGTATATTCCTCGCGATCTGTGATCGTTAACTGTGAGCGTCGGTATCAGCAACTTCAGACTGGCCACTTGCATCCGGCGTCTCCACTTTGTCAGTTTGGTCGGACTCATCAGTATTGGGGTCAGCGATTTGTGGTGTTGGCTCGCCATCTTCAACATTGAGTGGCGTCGACAACACCGGTAACTTAACCGCCATGCCTTCGTGTGCGCCTGGTACCGACGACGTAATCACTTTGTCGCCAGCATTAATAGCCGATTGCCCGTGGTTAGCCACGATCACAAATTCGTTCGACGTGTAAACTACTTTTACCGGCTTAAGTTTCAGCTTTTCGTTTTCGAAAACGTAAACTTGATTGCCGTTGCGCAGCGCGGTGCGGGGGATTTCCAAACCGGCTATTTTTCTCGGAGAGGCTAATTCCACATCAGCGAACATACCAGGTACCAAAGGCACCGATTGATCATCGCGGGCGGCAAATGGATCATCTACGGTAATCGTTGCATACATCAATCGAGTTTCATTATCGACGCTGGCGTCAATGCTACGCAGATAACCAGGCCACTCATGCTTCTCGGTACCGAAAACCGCGGAGACTTTTGCGGGATGGCCTGATGAGCCGGACTCTTCAGCCGAATACCCAACTTGCAAACCCAATTCATCAATTTGCACATCGGTCATCGGAATTCGGATCTCCATTGCGTCAGTCGCAAATACTCGCCCAATGCTCGCACCACGTGCAAGAAACTGTCCAAGCTCAGCGGTCTTGCTCATGATGCGTCCAGAAAATGGAGCCGATATTTTGGTTCGCTCGTAGTTCAGTCTCGCCGCAGCCAACTCAGCATTTGCAGCATCTAAGCGAGCTTGAGCTCGGTCAATTTGAGGCTTATTCAAACGCAAAGGGTTGGCCTGATCGAGAGGCTTACCTTGTAGATCCTCCCATTCACGTGCGTTAGTAGCGGCGGTGGCCATTTCAATATCAAGATCAACTTGTGCGGACGCAACCGAGGCTTGTGCTGACTTTAACGCCACTAAGTAGTCTGCATCATCAATCTGTAGCAGCACCTCACCGGGCTCAAAGCGACCACCTTCGATAAACTTATTCGAAACCCACATGACTTTACCGTTCACCTGAGTCACCAGTTCAATATTGGTTTTTGCACGAACTTCGCCTTGAAAATTAGCAAACACAATTTGTTGCTTATCAGCGGCTGGTACAGTTCGCACTACCATCGGTGCTTTGCTGCTCTCTTCTTCTTCAGGCTTGGGTTTGAGCGCTGACAGCAGCATAACGATGGCAACGGCGCCACCTAAAATCCCAACACCGATAAACACTGATTTAAATTTAGCTAGTTTCATTCTCTTGATCCTATTTCCTTGCCCTAGCCAACGCTCTTTTAGCAGAGCGGAATAGCGAGTGACGAGCGCAATTCTTAAATGTTATAGAGGACGCTGACGACCTACTCGCCTGTATCCTGACTCATTATTTGTACTTCTTGTAGGCTTAGATGCCAAAAGCTGCCCATTGGATTCAAAAAAGTTATCTTTTTTACTCTTTTAACGTCTGCCAGGTCACTTCGAGCTCATCAGCGGCGGTGGCAATATAGGCAGACTCACCGGTAATGGTCACAGAGATGTCCATTGTGCGACTCAATAATTGCGAGAACTCGTCGATTTGCGTCGCATCGAAACGGAACACGCTGGCACCTAGCTGCGAGAATTTAGACTCATTTTGAGCCCACCAAACATCGCTCTTGGTGTTAAAACTGTAGATCTTCACCTTGCTTGCCAAGCGCGTGGCTTTTTTTACACGATCGACCGCTGGCTCGCCCATCTCGATCCACAGCGTGGTCTTATCGTCCATGGTTCGGATCCACATATCAGGCTCTTCGACATCACTAAGCCCTTTACAAAATACTAAGCCGTCTTGTGCGTTAATACAAAACGCTAAGACTCGCGCCATCATTCGCTGCACTGTCTCAGATGGATGCAGCGCAACCGTCAGTGACAGACTATCGTAATAGTTGCGTTCCAGATCAGAGAGTGCAATCCTCAGCTTGTATATAGTTGGTTTTATGGCCACGAGAATTCCTAAGAAGTTCGGTTCAATGAGATGGGACTTCTTATAACGCTAATTAAGAACGAGAGCGAGAAAAATTATGACAATCGGAGTTGGTGGCAGCACTGCCCAAACTGAGCTAGCAAGATTAAATGACATGACCAGTGGTGTTCTGCCGATCGGGATACCTGAGTATCAAGCCCGCATTAACAAGGCCTGCGAATTGATGCAGCGACATAAATTCGATGCCATTTACTTAAACGCAGGCACCAATCTTTACTATTTTACCGGTACGCGCTGGGGCGCGAGCGAGCGAATGGTTGGTGCACTATTGACCGCTCAAGGTGAGCTACACTATTTGGCTCCGGTGTTTGAAATAGACACCTTGAAAGGTTATATGCAGATTAGCGGCACGGTGCATGGCTGGGAAGAACATCAAAGCCCATACGAACTGTTCAGTAAGGTATTGACCGCTAACGGTATTAGCAGCGGCAACATAGGGTTAGATGAATCGTGTTCCTTTTTTATTAGCGACGGCATTGCTCAAGCTAACCCAAACACTCGGTTAAGCAACGCCAAAGTCATTACCGCCGGTTGCCGAATGCAAAAATCTGCGACCGAAATTGCGCTAATGCAACGCGCCAAAGATATGACAATTGAAGTTCATAAAGCCGCGGCTAGAATTTTACGACCAGGCATCAGCACCGAAGAGGTAACCGACTTTATTAACCAAGCTCACCATAAAGTCGGTGCGCCTAAGGGCTCTTATTTCTGCATAGTCTTATTTGGCGAGGATACCGCCTACCCGCACGGAGTGAGTAAGCCGAAACACCTTGAAGCAGGTGACATGGTGCTAATCGACACCGGCTGCCAAGTGCAAGGCTACAACTCAGATATCACTCGTACCTATGTATTTGGAGAGCCAACTGAACGCGACCGTGAAGTGTGGGAACATGAAAAAGCGGGTCAAGCCGCCGCGTTCGCCGCCGCGCAGTTAGGTCGAAGCTGTGGCAGTGTAGACCAAGCCGCGAGGGACTACTTAGTTAGCCAAGGCTACGGCCCAGATTATCAAACCCCCGGACTTCCTCATCGTACCGGGCACGGCATTGGCTTGGACATACATGAATGGCCATATTTAGTGGCTAGTGATGCCACACCGCTAGAGGTAGGTATGTGTTTCAGTAACGAACCGATGATTTGTATACCCGGCGAGTTCGGGATCCGACTCGAAGATCACTTTTACATGACCGAGTCTGGGCCTAAGTGGTTTACGCAACCGTCACATTCAATCGACGACCCATTTGGCTACCATGCATAAACAACCCATCCATTGGCTAAACAAGTCATTTAACGAGCTAAATCAGCATGAAATGTTTGATTTACTGGAGTTGCGACAACGTGTTTTTATTGTTGAACAAGAATGTGCTTACCCAGACATGGATGCCACCGATAAAGTCGCGCGTCACCTGATGGCTTGGGACGGTGAGACCTTAGCTGGTTGTACTCGATTGATCGGCCCCGGAATCACCTATGAACATGCATCGATAGGCCGCGTAGCCATTGCTCAAGCGTATAGAGGCACCGGGCTCGGTCGACAATTGATGGAGCGCTCAATAGCGGAGATACAACAACGCTTTCCCGCCCAGTTAATAAAGATTGGCGCACAACAATATTTAGAAGGCTTCTACAACAGTCTTGGTTTTGTCACTGTTTCAGACAGGTATCTCGAAGATGGCATTCCCCATATAGACATGTTGCTTACGCCAGCCGACGACGTGTAAGCAAGTATTCAATATGCCTACACTTGCTGAAGCCATAAAAAAACCCGCTCATTGAGCGGGTTTTTCATGCACCTACCGTTACCGATAATAAGCGTCTTGCGTTAAACAATAGGCTTGATAGCGAGAGACAGACCTATAAGAAAGCGAAATGAGCTTCGTCAATGGCCATCATTGTGTCCACACCATTCTTAATCGATGCTTCATGCGCCAAGATTCGCGGCATAATGCGTTGAAAATAGAAGTCCGCTGTAGCAATTTTGGCTTTATAGAATTCTGGCTCAGAGGCGCCGTTGCTTAAGGCTTTCTCCGCAGCCACTGCAGCTTCAGCCCAGAAATACGCGACGGTTACGTAGCCAGCAAACATCAAGTAATCAACCGCAGCCGCATTCACTTCATCGGTGTTGCGCATTGCCGAGAAACCCACAGAGCGTGTTAGCGATTCCCACGTGCCGATATAGCCTTTCAACTCTTTAGCAAACTTACTGCGTTTGTTCTCTTTCATAAACGCTTGAACTTTTGCCATCAACGGCTTTAACACCTTGCCACGAGATTGCAATATTTTGCGGCCCAATAGATCGAGACCTTGAATACCGGTGGTACCTTCATAGAGTTGAGAGATTCGCGCATCGCGGACTTCTTGCTCCATTCCCCACTCTTTAATAAAACCATGGCCGCCCAAGATTTGGATACCGTAATTGGTGGTTTCCATCGACGTTTCCGACAGAAAACCTTTTGCAATCGGCGTCAACACTGCGAGCATATCTTCTGCTTCTTCGCGTTCTTTGTCAGAAAAGTCAGGTGACAAAGTAATATCCACTTGTTGACCACAAAACATATTCAACATACGGCCGCCTTCAGCCAATGATTTTTGCGTTAGCAACATGCGTCGCACATCTGGGTGGCAAATGATCGGATCTGCCGGCTTGCTCTCATCAACGCGCGGATGCGAACGGAATTGAAGCCGGTCACGTGCGTATGACAACGCCTTTTGGAACGACACTTCTGAGTGAGCTTGGCCGTGCATAGCAACACCAAGACGCGACTCATTAATAAAGGTAAACATCGCCCGCATACCCTTGTGTGGCTCACTAATTAAATAGCCTTTAGCTTCGTCAAAGTTCATCACACACGTTGAGTTACCGTGGATGCCCATCTTTTCTTCGATTGAACCGCAAGTGACTGGATTGCGATCGCCTAAGGAACCATCTTCGTTTACGTTGAATTTTGGCACCAAGAACAACGAGATACCTTTAATACCTACTGGCGCATCAGGTAATCGAGCTAACACGATATGCACAATATTGTCAGCCATATCATGCTCACCCGATGAGATGAAAATTTTGCTACCGGTCAGTTTATAAACGCCTTCTTCACTCGAGCTTTCATCCGGTACCGCAAAGGTCTTTAGCAAACCAAGGTCGGAACCGCAATGTGGCTCAGTTAAGCACATAGTACCCGTCCAGTTACCCGCAACCATCGGCGGCATAAAACGCTCTTTTAGGTTCTGCGGCGCATGCGTATGGACCGTTTTGATTGCGCCCGAGCTCAAACCTGGATACATGCTCCAACTGTGATTTGATGCGATCATCATTTCCATAAACACTAAGCCCACAGACTCAGGCATATCTTGACCACCAAACTCAGCTGGGCCACATAAGCCGGCCCAACCATTTTCGACAAAACGATCGTACGCTTGTTTAAAGCCTGTCGGCGTGGTTACCGTACCATTCTCAAAAGTACAGCCTTCTTCGTCGCCGACCTTGTTTAACGGCTCTAGCTCGTTCTCGCAAAATTTGGCGGCTTCTTCGTAGATCGCCTCAAGCGTTTCAAGATCGACTGCTTGGCCTTTGGTGAACTTACTGTAGTGGTCTTGCATACCCAACACTTCGTTGGATACAAATTTAATATCTTTTAAAGGGACTTTGTAATTCATGGTGTGTGCTCGCTTGAATTGTCAAAAATTAATTTCGTTGGAATGAATGGCGAATCAGCCTTACGGCTTCGCCAAAAGCTTTTGCACCACATCGACGATCGACTGGTGATACGTGCTTATTTGTTTCTCGTGGCGAGCAATATCGTTATCCGAATCACTCGTCAGTCGGTTCTTCCATGGTTTTAAATACCAATCTTCCATCAGCACGACGATGGTGTTGGCGATCATTCTGGCATCATTGGTGGCAAACTCGCCTTGCTTGACCCCAGCCATAATGTGTTCCTCGAAGCCTTTGATTCCATCCAGCTCGATTTGTTTAGAAGCCTGCTGCTGCTGTTCTGGCAGACTGCGGGTCTCGAAAAACAGAAAAAAGTACCACGGCTGCAATAACGTACTGGCATATAAATGAAAACGGATACTCTCTTTAATTTGCGCCCAGTTGGAGCGCGCTTGCATTGCATGTTGTCGCGTCAAATCACTCGACAGGCGAACAATATCCGCCACCATTAACGCAATGTCTTCTTTTTTGCCAATACAGGAATAAATTGCGCCCATGCTCATACCCGTTTGCCGTGAAAGATCACGCAGTGACATTCGGTCAAATCCAGACACCGACGAAACTTCAAAAGTAGCGGTCAAGATCTTCTCGAGATTGGCAACTGCAAACTTAGGCTTTTGGGTTTGCACAATATCGCTATTTCGACGAAACACCTCGGCGTACAAACGCTCACCTTGCAGTGGGAATGTTTTACGAAATGCGGCGAACGATGACAATTCCACATCCATATCATGCGGTGCAAGTAGTTCCTGAATGGGCTCTAGCGAAGTTGTCATGTTGTTACTTTAACACAAAAAATAGAGCGAACGTTCGTTTTATGTGAAATTGGGTAACTTTTTCGGTCAGTGTTAGACTAAGCAAAACACCTTATTCGGCTGAATAAATGAATCGAATCACTCAATTGCTAAACCGCTTTGTCTCGGTGAAGCCCTCAGAGTTACTGGCCCTTAGCGTTGCATGCAGCTACTTTTACCTGATTTTGTGTGCCTACTACATCATTCGCCCTATTCGTACTGAAATGGTGATTGCCAACGGTGTCGCCAATGTTCAGTGGCTGTTACTACTCACCGTGGTCGTACTGCTGATGATCACGCCGATCTTTGGATGGGTTACCACACGCTTTCGCACACGACAGTTTTTGTCTTATTGCACTTTGTTTTTTGCCAGCCACTTATTCATATTTTACTTTTTGTTCGATGTTGAGCACCGTTCAATTGGTGTAACGCGCGCCTTCTACATTTGGGTCAACGTGTTCAATATGTTTATTGTCTCGCTGTTTTGGAGTTTTATGAACGACGTGTTTAGCCGCGACCAATCGACTCGCTTATTTGCGTTTATCGCGGCCGGAGGAACCGCTGGCGCAATCAGTGGCCCGCTAATCACCACATTGCTGGTAGAGCGCGTTGGATTGGCACCACTGTTGTTAATATCCGCTACAATTTTAGCTTCATCGGTACTCGCAATCCTGTGGCTAACACGGTGGAAAAACACCGAATACAGTGATGATAAATCGCCACACACCGTACGTAATGAAGCGCTCAAAGGTGGCATTTGGGGCGCCTTCGTACTCATCGCTCGTTCGCCCTATTTACTAGGTATTTGCGCGTTCATCATCCTTTACGCAGTAAGCATTACCTTTGTCGAAATCCAACAAGCGACCTTAGTAGAAAAAACTTTCGACGACCCAACCGAGCGCACCCGACTATTTTCGACCGTGGATTTTTCAGTTAATGTGCTCGCGCTGATTTTTCAATTAGTGCTGACGTCTCACATGATTCGATGGGTCGGATTTCGCGCCACATTAATGTTGGTACCGGTCGGCATCACCATCGGATTCGGCTTAATGGCCAGTATGCCGGTTCTCGCAGTAATGATCGGCGTTGAGATTTTTCGACGCTCTGGTGACTATGCCATCATGAAACCCACACGCGAAATGCTGTTCTCAGTCGTCAGCCGAGAAGAAAAGTACAAAGCCAAGAATTTTATTGATACCACGATACTCCGCGGCGGCAACGCAGCCAGCGCCTGGGCCTTCACCGGCATTCGTTTTGCCGGTATCGCCGGAGCCGGAATTGCCGGCATCAGCTTAGGGTTGGGCTTAGCCTGGTGCGCAATCGCCTACTGGCTTGGCGGTCAGTTTGAGAAACGTAAAACACTCAATCAGCGCCCTAATTCAACACGCGCATCAGCAAACGCTGCAGCTAAACCGTGAATTACGTCTGACGCCACTAAACCCTCCTCGCCGAGCTGAGCGACTTGTAAGTCTGCCGCCCGCGCATGCAACCAAACGGCAGAGCATGCGGCATCAAAAAGCGGTAATTGCCGGCCTAACAAGGCAACGATAATACCGGTCAACACATCGCCCGTTCCAGCGGTTGCCATGCCTGGATTCCCTAGGTCACATAGCTCAACACGACCCGCAGGGTTAGCCACCAATGTTCCAGCCCCCTTAAGTACCACCACTGCGTTATAACGTTGTGCGAGCATAATTGCCGCAGTCCGACGATCTTTTTGAATTTCAGAGGTAGTACACGCCAGCAGTCTCGCCGCCTCGCCGGGATGCGGCGTTAGAACCCAGTTCGACTTCGGCGCCTTACTTGGCTTGATAGCCAATAAATTGAGACCATCCGCATCGAGCACCATTGGCATCTTAAGTTTAATCACTTGATCAAATACAGAACGCGCCCACGCGGATTGCCCCAAACCAGGACCGAATGCGACTGCATCAGCGTGGTCTAAATTAGACACCGAATCCTCAGTAAGTGTCTCGCTCATTAATTCTGGCATCCACAACGCGGGCGTGTCCAAATGCTCTGATGTGCTCGCAATACGAACTTTGCCGGCTCCGGTGCGTAACGATGCAGCGCCAGCGAGCAGCACCGCTCCCAGCATACCCACATCACCGCCCATAATAACGGTCGTGCCATAGCTGCCTTTATGGGAATCGGCGACTCGCTTAGCCAACTTAGGTTTAGTAATCAGAGCAGCGCAATACTCGACGATTGCACTCAGCGACTGCTCAACATCTAAACGCTCTAACGACAAATTACCTACATAGGAACATGCTGGCCCGGTCATTAACCCAAATTTATGGTCGATAAACGTAATCGTTTTATCCGCCTCGAAACAAGGTTCAAACACCTCTCCAGTATCAGCATCCAGCCCGGTAGGAACGTCTAGCGCAACTCGTAGACCACGGCTTTGATTCGCGAGATTTACTAATTTCGCCACAACCGCGCGCGGAGGCGTAGTCAAACCAACGCCGAGCAGCGCATCGACCACTACGGCAACATCAAAATCAACTATGGCGTTATCATCGACCTCCAGCACCTCTCCACCAGCAGCGACGTATCTGGCAAGCGCGCGTCTTGCTGAGGGAGTTTTCGGTGTACCGCTGGCATAAACAGTCACCTGCCAACCAGCCTCCAACGCAGCGCTTGCAAGAATATAACCATCGCCACCATTGTTGCCGACACCACACAGCACTAGCATGCTACGAGTATCTAGCGAGTATTTGTCGATTCGACGATACGCCCGCTCACCGGCACGAGTCATCAGGCCATAGGCGTCGTAACCAAATTCTTCGATCGCAACTCGGTCGATTTCTTTAACCGCTGTTCCAGTAAAAATATGTGTTGTCATGAGGTAATATTAGCAGCCTACACTCATTACGCACGAGGTTTAGCGTAGTGTGTCACAAATCATCGACTCAGCAACCTAGCGACACTCGCACCTACCATGAAAAATCTACTCATCACTCTGCTGGTAATCGGCCTGCTCGTTGCGGGTTTCTTCTGGTTCATCGGCGATAGAGATCGCGGCATGTGGCTGATGAATACCGCAATTGGTAGTGTCAGCTCGGCTACCTCGGTAACCAACCTTACATATGGCGACAAACAATGGCAAAAGCTTGACGTATATCCACAAAAAAGCACATCGCCCGTGTTGGTGTTTATCCACGGAGGCAGCTGGCGACACGGTCGCAAAGATCAATACTTTTTTGCCGCGGATGCGTTCTCACGACTTGGTTATACAGTGGTATTACCCGACTACATCAAACACCCAGATCAAAATGCCCGATTTCCAGCCTTTATCGAAGATGGCGCACAAGCGCTAGCATGGGTAAAACACAATATTGCCGATTACAATGGCGACCCAAATAATATTTTCGTCGCGGGCCATTCAGCCGGTGCGCACACGGCGCTTATGCTTGCGACTGACGCACAGTATCTTAATGCGGTCGGGCTCACTGAAAGAGACCTTCGCGGGGTCGCGGGTATCGCTGGACCATACAGCTTCACTCCAGACTGGTACGTAACTAAAGAAGTGTTCGGACCACCTGATCGCTATCCATTGATGGATGTCTTTAACTACGTCGATGGTGAGGAGCCATCCACGCTGCTATTACACAGCAAAGCCGACACACAAGTTGGTCAATACAATCAAGAAGGCTTGGCAGAACGATTGCAGGCCAACGGAGTGGACGTTGAAACCGTGTTATATGAGCAATTTTCACATATCGATATCTTACTTAAACTACACCCGTGGTTCGCAGGAGAAACCACCGTAGCACAGGATATAGACCACTTTTTTAAGGCTCGAGTTGAAACTCATAACAATTCAGCGGCCAACCAAGTCAGTGTGGCCAATTCGCATTAGGCTTGATTCAATCATTTTCTATTCACTGATAGTCGATTGAGTTTTACTTAACTCGCTGGAGACAACCAGGCTCCGACTGGTCAACACTAATGGGTTCTATAACTTAGTCGTAGCGAAGTTCGGTAGCCTTACCTGAAAAGATGCGATAAATAAATATGGTGTATAGCACGATGCACGGCAGGGCTATCGCCATACCGTATAGCGTGAACAGCAATGCTGAAGGATGTGCCGCCGCCTCCCATATTGTCATCTGACCGATGATAATGTCGGGGAAAATACTATACGCCAACCCCAAAGCCGCCATTACGCAAACAGCCACTGGACAAGCAAATAGAAATACCGGATTGGTCTTTCTAAGGTGCTCAACATCTCGCTTAAGTAGTACCGCAAGCAGTCCAAGCGCGATAACACTGGCAATTGGAATGGGCATTAGGCCAATGAAATTTGGTAGCTGAAACCAGCGTTCCGCAATCACACTACTCACCAACGGTGTAGCAATTGAGACTAAAAATAGTCCCAAGGCCATCGGCAGTACAGAGGCTCTCGCCCAAACCACGGCTTTGGCAAATAACTCACCTTCGGTTTTAATCAACAGCCACGTGGCACCGAGCACGCAATACAACGCAGGCAGACACAGGGCAATCAGAATCGAAAATACCGTATTGATCGTTGAACCGGTTAAGCCAGTAATATAAGAGCCTAACATCCAGCCTTGAGCAGTGGCCGCCACCAATGACCCAATAAAGAAAAATCGATTCCACATCGCCTTCTTATGATCGCCCGCCTTCACTCGAAAATCGAATGCCACGCCGCGCAAGATTAGCCCCAACAACATAATCGTCGCTGGCAAATAAAGCTTAGTCAAAATGATGCCGTGAGCGGTCGGGAATGCAATCAGCAACACGCCAACGCCCATCACAATCCAAGTTTCATTGGCGTCCCAAAATGGTCCGATAGACGCAATCATGACGTCTTTTTCTTTGTCTGAGCCAAGCGGCAGCAACAAGCCAACACCTAAATCATAGCCATCTAAGATGACATACAGCAGTAACGACAAGCCCATCACGGCGACAAATATTAATGGCAGAATGGTTTCCATAATAGCCCCTACTTTGAGTTGTTCGGAGTGTAAGCACGGTCTTCCGGATGCTTGCCGGGAAGATCATAATTATGCATGTGCAGCAGCGATTGCGCCGGCTTGCTAGAGAGATAGAAAACCGCACCGATGTAGCTCACCATCAAAAAACTGTACATGGTGAAATAGGCGACTAAGGTCGTCAGCAAAATGCCAGGGGGATGATCAGCCACAACATCAGCTGTTTTAATCAGTCCTGACACAATCCAAGGTTGACGTCCAATTTCAGTAACATACCAGCCCGCCAATACTGCGATCCAGCCAGAAAACGTCATACCGAACAGGGCTCTTAAACCCCATTTATTAATCCGTTCACGCCGCCACAATTGCCAAGCGCATACCCACGATACCAACAACATCAACATGCCGACTCCGACCATAACTCGGAACGACCAAAACACCGGAGCAACTGGAGGATGCTCACCAACAAATTCATTGAGTCCTCGCACCTCGCCGTCTAGGTCGTGAGTCAATATCAAGCTAGCCAATTTAGGGATTTTTATCGCCGCACGAGTAGATCGAGTCTCTTCGTCAGGAAATCCAAATAGCGTCAAAGGTGCGCCTTTCTCTGTTTCCCAAACCCCTTCCATCGCTGCGACTTTTGCAGGTTGATGCTCCAAGGTGTTAAGACCGTGCAAGTCACCAATAAATATTTGAGTAGGAATTAAAATGGCCGCAGCAAACACCGCTACCCGCATGACTTTAGCCGTGGCTGGTCCATCAACACCACGCAAGGTTCGCCAAGCACTAACGCCCGCGACCAAGAACGAAGCCGTCAACAAACAAGCGACCATCATGTGGGCAAAGCGGTACGGGAACGACGGGTTGAAGATCACCTCGAACCAGCTATCAACGATCATCTCGCCATTTTCATACATAAAGCCGGCGGGAGTTTGCATCCAAGAGTTGAGACTCAGTATCCAAAATGCCGAGAGCGTGGTACCAAGCGCCACGACCATAGTCGAGATAAGGTGAAGCTTGTTCGATACCCGACTTTTACCAAACAACATGATTCCCAAGAATGACGCTTCGAGAAAGAATGCGGTAAGTACTTCGTAGCCTAATAACGGACCAGCAATGTTACCAGCCTGCTCCATAAAACCAGGCCAATTGGTTCCGAACTGAAAACTCATGACAATGCCGGTAACCACACCAAGCGCAAAGGTTAAGGCGAACACCTTTACCCAAAATGCGTAGATAAATTCCCAGTGAGGATCGCGAGTCAGAGTGAAGCGGACTCGGAAATAGATAATGAAATAAGCCAGCCCGATCGTGATGGTCGGGAACAGAATATGGAAACTAATATTCAGCGCAAACTGAATTCGCGACAACAAAAAGGGATCGAATTCCATAGCAAACTCCGGTGTTTAACTCGAACCGAGTATAGAGTATGCCCTGCCTTGCAAACATGAAGTTTGACCGAACTCGTCATGACGTTCGGCCATATTGATCATAGATACAGGTTATTAACCGTCTAAGCTAAAAGTTAGTCATCTTCAGTTAAAAGCAAATTCACCATTGGTGACAAAGGCGGCACACACATTTTGCGGGGCGCAGGTAGTGGCGCTCGCTCATCCAAATAGCTTGGTGCTGTCGGTGACGTAGCTAAAAAGGTAGCATTTAACGTTGCAGAAAACACACCGCAAGACTTACTTCCACTCGCAGTGCCCGCCGCATTCTTACCAACAACTGTGCCGACCACGTCGATAACCACGATACACGTGCCAACACCGCCGATATCAAACGTGTATTGGCCGCTAAAAGAACCATTACTCTGTACGGTGGTGTTAAACGACTCATCGTCAACCGTAAACAACATAGTACGATCGTCATTAAGTAGAATCGACATAGGTTCAGTAAAGTCTGACGTACCGGAACCGCCGCCGGTTATCGCAATCGTTGCATTGGCAGTTCCCGAATAGGTATGCAACCTATTTTCTGGCACTGGTGGTTCCGGTTCAACACACACCTCGGGTTCCTCTGGCTCTTCAGGAACCACAACATCATCAATGGGGCGACCATCTGGTCCGCGGGGAACTTCCTCAAAATTAATATTGTTAGTCGGCCCCTCCTCCCAGCGATACAGTGCTACGTTACTGCGCTCAGCAACATTATTATCCAGTAGATTGAAGCGCGCCATCCCGCTAGTCATAAAACCATAAACTTCACCTTTAGCTGGCTTCCACTCAAATCCAGGGCGGAGAAACGGAGCTCGCTTGATTTGCTGGCCATTAACTGCCTCGATATTTTTATCAGTTTGGCCATAGCGCATATATTCAAAGGTAGTGGCATACCAACGCCCCTCATACTTAATAAAAATCCAGAGTGAACGATTACAACAACTGTTCCTTAATGTGTTGTGGTATCGGGCAGGCCAAACGTTGCGCTTAGTATCGTTAATAATCAGTCGCGAACCGCTCACATTCACCGATATCTGTGAGGTTTGGCTCCAACCTGAAACATTGGGATCAATCCAAGTGACATCAGAAAAATCGTTAGGGAATGCCGCATTTGCAGCGGTAGAGATTAGCGTGCTCAGCAGTATGCTAGCGAGGATCACCTTCATGGCGTATTTTATAGTCATGGCAATTATCTTGTGAGTCAGGTTGGCACAACTTAGGATGTTGCGCCATTGGGTATGGTTTGTTTATAGCACAGCTCGACAACTGACACATCACAGACAATAAACGTCAGCCGAATACCGCCTGTTGCTGGACAAAAGGGCAAAAAAAAGCCCCGAAACACGTTTCGAGGCTTTTGATTCAAACTAAATAGTCGCTCAAGACTCCAGCACAACCTTATCTGCCGCGGCTTGATACTTCGGCAACTTATTGAAATTTAGATACTGATAAACTTCGTCAGCAACCAAATCTAGGTTTTTCGCGATATCCATATACTCGCTAACCGTTGGCAATTTACCCTTCACTGCCGCAACAGCCGCGAGCTCAGCCGAAGCCAAGTACACATTCGCCCCATCACCTAAACGATTTGGGAAGTTACGAGTTGATGTCGAAACCACAGTGGAACCGGCCGCCACACGTGCCTGGTTGCCCATGCACAAAGAACAACCAGGCATTTCGGTTCGAGCTCCGGCTCGGCCAAAAGTAGCATAATGACCTTCGGCGGTCAGCTGAGCTTCGTCCATTTTTGTTGGTGGCACAATCCACGTTCGGGTCGGAACCGGCTCGCCCATTTCGTCAAACAGTTTAGCCGCAGCGCGGAAGTGACCGATGTTGGTCATGCACGAGCCAATAAACACTTCGTCAATTCCAACTTCACCTTGACTCAATACATCCGACAGAGTTTTCGCATCGTCTGGGTCGTTAGGACAACACAAAATTGGCTCCTTAATTTCATTAAGATCAATCTCAATGATTTCGTGATATTCCGCATCCGCATCCGCCTCTAACAAATCGGGGCTCTCCAGCCAAGCTTGCATGTCCATGATTCGACGCGAGATAGTACGCTTATCGCCATAGCCCTCTGAAATCATCCACTTCAACATGGTGATATTAGAGTTAATGTATTCAATGATTGGCTCTTTATTAAGTTTAATCGTACAACCGCCTGCTGAGCGCTCGGCTGACGCATCGGCAATCTCAAATGCTTGCTCGACTTTAAGGTCAGGTAAACCTTCGATTTCAAGGATACGACCAGAGAACACGTTCTTCTTACCTTCTTTAGCAACGGTAAGATGACCTTGTTTGATGGCATACAACGGAATCGCATGCACCAAGTCTCGCAATGTAATGCCAGGTTGCATTTTTCCTTTAAAACGAACCAAAACGGACTCAGGCATATCCAGTGGCATAACACCAGTGGCAGCAGCAAATGCCACCAAACCAGAACCAGCGGGGAAAGAAATGCCGATCGGGAAACGCGTATGCGAGTCACCGCCAGTGCCGACCGTGTCAGGCAGCAACATGCGATTCAACCAAGAATGGATAATACCGTCGCCAGGTTTCAACGAAACACCACCGCGATTCATAATAAAATCAGGCAATTGAGCGTGCGTGGTGACATCAACAGGCTTAGGATACGCAGCCGTATGGCAAAAAGACTGCATCACTAGATCCGCAGAGAAACCAAGGCAAGCTAAGTCTTTCAACTCGTCACGAGTCATCGGGCCAGTGGTATCTTGTGAACCGACGGTAGTCATTTTTGGTTCGCAATATTGGCCTGGGCGTACACCTTCCATACCACACGCTTTACCCACCATTTTCTGAGCCAAGGTATAGCCTTTTGACGAGCTAACAACAGGCTCCGGCAAACGAAACAAATCAGACGCAGGTAATCCTAGCGACTCGCGTGCGCGCGTAGTCAAACCACGACCAATGATCAATGGGATACGGCCGCCGGCACGCACCTCATCTAATAACACTTGAGTCTTCAACTCAAAAGTTGAAAGCACTTCGTCAGTGCCATGCTTTTTAACCACGCCCGCATAAGGGTAGACGTCGATCACATCGCCCATTTCCATTTTTGACACATCCATTTCGATTGGCAAGGCGCCAGAATCTTCCATGGTGTTGTAGAAAATAGGAGCTATTTTATTACCGAAACAGTAACCGCCATCACGCTTATTTGGAATAAAAGGAATATCATCGCCCATCGTCCACAATACCGAATTGGTTGCTGACTTACGCGATGAACCGGTTCCAACCACGTCGCCAACATAAGCAACTGGATGACCTTTTTCTTTAAGCTCTTCGATCTTAGCAAGCGGATCGCCATTCACATCAAAGCCGTCACGCGGCATTTTCAACATAGCTAGCGCATGCAAAGGAATATCAGGGCGCGACCATGCGTCCGGGGCTGGCGACAAGTCATCAGTATTCGTTTCGCCTGGCACCATAAATACGGTAACAGTAATTTTTTCGGCGAGTTCGTCCTTACTAGTAAACCACTCGGCATCAGCCCAAGATTGAATTACTTTCTGAGCATGGGCATTACCGGCATCGGCTTTTTCTTTAACGTCATAAAACGCATCAAACATCAGCAAAGTGTGCGACAACGCTTGTGCGGCTTCATCCGCTAACTTCGGAATATCCAGAGCTTTAATCAGTGGCTCAATATTATAGCCACCAAGCATAGAACCCAAAATTTCAACCGCACGTTCGTCAGAAATCAACGGACAAGTCACTGAGCCATCGGCAAGTGATGCCAAAAAGCTCGCCTTCACATAGGCCGCTTGGTCTACTCCAGCTGGTACCCGCTGGGTAAACAGCTCAACTAGAAACTCTTCTTCACCAGCCGGAGGATTCTTCATTAACTCGATCAATTCGGCAACTTGGGTAGCATCTAGGGGTAATGGAACAATCCCCATTTCTGCTCGTTCAGCGACGTGCGCGCGGTAGGCTTCTAACACAATATTTCCTCGGCTTATTAGCTAGTGACAGTTGGATTGTTAAAGGAGGTTTCTCAACTTTGATCCAAACACAATGGCGTTTTAGAGAGCAGTATGTACCTGCTCTGGACGCGGGCGGATTTTACTATACACAGGGGCAAACTTGAAGTGATACAATCACACTACCCCGCTTGATTGGGTTTATCTTGATTATCATGAGTGTGAATACACATTGAACGACGTTCCGATAGGAATTTTATTCCTCGCCTTACTGCTGCTGATTCTACTATCAGCATTCTTCTCTTCATCAGAAACCGCGATGATGGCGGTTAACCGTTATCGTATTCGCACGCTGGCCGATCAAGGCAATCGCAGCGCGAAGCTAGTAATGACTCTGCTGGAAACACCAGACAAACTACTCGGCACGATTCTGTTTGGCAACAACGTGGCTAACATCGCCGCATCGACACTCGCGACGGTAGTCGGCCTGCGCTTATTTGGTGATGTTGGCCTAGCCTACGCGCCGATCCTACTGGTATTTGTAGTACTGGTCTTTGCTGAGGTCGCGCCAAAAACACTGGCCGCAGTTAATCCTGAACGCATCGCGTATCCAGCAGCTTGGGTCTTAGCATTTTTACAAATTGTCCTGTCTCCCTTCGTCTGGCTGGTCAAAATATTTGCCAACGGCCTGCTTAACCTCGTTGGTGTCAGTGTACAAGCTCAAAACCAAGCATTAAGCAGTGAAGAGTTACGCGCCGCGGTAAATGAGTCGAGTGAAAAGATTGATCTCTCACATCAGGAAATGCTGCTACGCATTCTCGAAATGGAGAAAGTGACAGTGGAAGACGTAATGATTCCTCGCGCCGACATGGAAGCCATTGACCTAGAAGACGACTGGGACGAAATTGTCGAACAGCTGGCGACATCACACCATACGCGGGTACCGGTATTTAGCGGCTCGATGGATAATATGCTCGGAATAGCGCATATCCGTAAGATGTTTTATCTGACACACATGGCCGATTTTAATCGAGAAACTATGCTGTCGATGATCAGGGAACCTTATTTCATTCCCGAAAACACGTCAGTAACCCATGCGCTCACTAACCTGCAAGAGCAACGGCGCCGATTTGGCATCGTTGTGGATGAATATGGAGACATCAAAGGCTTGGTCACGTTAGAAATGATCCTAGAAGAAGTCGTAGGCGACTTCACCACGATTGTGCCCGGAATGGATGACGACATTACCGCTGAAACAGACGGCTCCTATCTGGTTCGCGGCAATACCTACCTGCGAGACATAAACCGACAATTAGGCTGGGAACTACCAACCGACAACGTAAAAACCGTGAACGGCTTGATTACCGAGCAGCTAGAACATATTCCGGTAGCCAGCACTTGTTTTAAACTCGGAGACTACACGGTCGAGATTGTGCAAACTCGAGATACCTCAGTTCATGTAGCCCGATTGAAGCGACTTTCATGACTAAACAATGAGTAATTGGACACTGATTTAACAAAATTGTCGCTGAACCACGACGAACGATAGACACCGGACGCCATTTAACCAATAATTACAAATACTTGAAAAAGCCGTTTCTGAGCTTGCCCAGCCCAGCTCTTTTAAGATATATTTCTAGAAATAACAATTACATATATACGATACTGAATCCATATTATGAAAAATTTAGCCCTTACCCTAGCTATGGCCGCACTTTTGGCAGCGTGCAGCAGCGGATCAACCGTCTCACCTTTGCCATCAACCACTAACAGCCAGTTCTCTGGTACTTATCAAAACCTGAATAACACGCAGAGCGGCACCGTCCGAATGGACCTTGTTGAGACTGACGGCGACGGCACATCGGCTGTGTCTGGAAATATTATTTTCACCGCCAACGGCAACAACTGCCTAAACAATGGTCAAGTGACCGGCACATCTAATGGCTTCAACATCTCGTTAACGGCACCCATTACCCGCGACGAATATACCATTACTACCACGATCACTCGCTCTGATAACTCAGCATCTGTTAGCGTCCGCACATCAAGCACCGGAACTGTTGGCACAGTATCGCGCGTCAATGCGAATGGCGATTCCGAGCAAGTAGTAACTCAAGTAGCGTCACTTTCTGGTAACATAAATATTCAATTAGCTATTTCAAACAATGGCAATACACTGTCTGGCACTTACACCACTGACGGTAATGTGTGCAGTAACCAGACTGGTACTGGCGACATGACATTGAATCGCATCTAACACATTGGCCAAAACGTGCTTTAATGAGAGGCATGAATAAAAACGGTATCAAAGTGAAACAAAGCAGTACCATTTTAAAGGTCACCACCCTATTCGTGGTGGCCTTTTTATTTGCTCCTTTCAGCTCAGCATCGAATGACAAGAGCGATTCAGTTAACAACAGCGAAGCCAGCCATAAGCTGTATTTCGCCTTGCCAGACAAACATGCCTTCCCCCAACAGGAAGCGAAAACCGAATTTGATTGCTCGGATAAAATCTACAGCGTTATTGAGCTCACCAATTTCAAACATGGCCGACATGCCATTACAATTGTATGGACCGATCCATCAGGCACTGATCGAGAACGCACCGAGTACCCCTTTTCAGTTTTTGAAAAAGAAACTCGACTGTGGGGCTGGCTTGAACTTTCGCGCGCACGCGGTGCTGGCATGCTGCAATGGCTAAATCCAGCAGCCGGCTTAGAAGAATTTATCGGTCCTTGGGTTGCCACCATTTATATTGACGGCAAGAAACTGGAAAGTGGAAGCTTTGAGGTGCTCTGCTAATAGCGCCATTGTTTATGCCTACTAGATCTGTGACTTTGCTTTCTTCGCCACATTGTCGCGCACATAGATAGGCGCAAAGTCGGCCGCTGCCACAGTTTTATGAGCTAAATATTGCGCCTGAGCAAAGTCGAGACTAGCACTGGCCCTAGGTAGCTCTACGCCCTTAAGCACATTAAGCCCATCAGACTCAGTTAACGACAACAGTTCCGCGTACTCAAGCCAAGCATTACCGACCAACAAAGCATCACTCGAAAGCGCTATATCCGCCGGCGCCGAAACCTTGGCATTACCTAACTGCGACACACTGCCATCTTCGACTAAAAACTGACACCAATAGATTTCACCCATACGCGCATCGATACCCGCGATTACTAAGCCGTCGACAGCCGCTTGCCACGCCAATGTTTCGAGCGACGAAACGCCTATCATCGGGCAGCCGCAGCCATACGCAATACCTTGCGCAACACCAACACCAATACGTAAACCGGTAAATGATCCAGGACCTTGACTTACCGCCACGGCGTCCAGCTCAGCCACGCTAAGCTGCGCTTCTTGCAATACCGATTGAACCATAGCCAGCAAGACTTTAGAGTGCACATTAGAACCTACCTCAAATCGCTCGTAGGTCACTCCATTAACTCGAATCGCCACGCTACAAGCCGAGGTAGCGGTATCGATGGCTAAAATAATCGCTTGCTTGGTCATTGTGGCGACTCTCCCTGCGCTAACCGAGCTAAAAATTGGGTTACTTTAGTCCGGTCATGAGTGCGGCGCATTCTTGGTAAACTATTCAGAAAGGTTCGACCATAACGAGTAGTTCGCAAACGCGGATCACAAATCATCAACACACCTTTATCAGTGACACTGCGAATCAAGCGTCCAGCCCCTTGTCGCAAAGTAATTACCGCACGGGGAACTTGATAATTCATAAAAGGATTATTCCCCTCTGCTTGCATAGCATTGAGTCGAGCTTTAATAACTGGATCAAATGGCGATTCAAACGGTAACTTATCAATAATCACACAACGTAACGCATCGCCTGGCACGTCAACGCCCTCCCAAAAACTCATCGTCCCCAGCAATACCGAACGCGGCTTGGCTACGAAATCAGCGAGTAGCTCGCGCTTACTGGTATCACCTTGAGTAAGCACATTAAAATCAAATTCAGCCAGCTTTTCCGCGAAGCCTTGCAGTATTCGAAAGCTGGTAAACAACACAAAGACACCACCATTACTGGCCTGAAGAATCGGCAATACCTCTTCAAACAAGGCATCGGTAAAGCTGTCTTCCTTCGGTTGCGGCATCCCTTCAGGCACATACAGAACCGCTTGATTGAAGTAATCGAACGGGCTTTCCCAGGTTCGTTGTACGGCGTCGTCCTGCAAGCCAATCAATTGTTGAAAATGACTAAAATCGCCATCTATCGACAACGTCGCAGACGTGAAAATTCGCGCTTGAAGTTTGTTGCCGAAATAATGACTAAGCTCACCACCAATATTAAGCGGTGTTTCGTGCACACGAAACGTGCGCCTTGCCACTTCAACCCAACGCACAACATCGCCGTCATCAGTCTCATCAGCAAGACGCTGGCAGGCCTGCGACAGCTCCAATGCTCGCTCATAACATCGAGTTAAGCCCTCGCCCGCCACCGAAGCTTGCTCGAGGACGTCAGAGAACTCTGTCAGCTTATTTGCCAACATAGTTAATTTTTTGGGGAGATTTGGTATCTCATCCAACAAGTCGACCCAAGAGACACGACGCTCGTTTAAGCCAAGCGACAAACGATAGTCAGCGGTTACTTTATCCAACTCATCAGCGGTTAATACCAGCTTGCTGATTAAACTCTTTTCTTTTAGTTCCGCCGCGCGCGTATCATTACATAACTCCATTACTTGCCAAGAACTAAAACTAGTACCGAGAAAATTAGAAGCGATGTCTGGAATTTGATGTGCCTCATCAAAAATAACGGTATCTACGTCAGGTAGTAATGCACCAAAACCGTCATTTTTCAGCGCTTTGTCAGCGAAGAAAAGATGATGATTAACCACCACCACGTCGCTGGCCATAGCGGCTTTGCGCGCCTTGTTGACAAAACAGTCTTCGAAAAAGCTACAGTCTTGCCCAATACAATTGTCGATGGTAGAAGTAACCTGCGGCCAAATTCGTGAATCTTCAGGCACCTCAGTTAAATCACCAATATCGCCGCGGCTAGACTTTGGCGCCCAGTTATTGACCGCTTCAAGCTCGGCTAATTGCACTGAATCCAAACGTCTTGAAGACCCGCGCGCTAGCGACATACGGTGTAGGCATAAATAATTACTACGCCCTTTCAGCAACGACACTTTGGCATTCAAGCCCAATGTTTCTAATACCTTGGGAATATCACGATGATAGAGCTGTTCCTGCAAATGCTTGGTGCCGGTTGACACCAGTGTCTTTTTGCCCGACAACAACGCCGGCACCAAGTAGGCAAAGGTCTTGCCAGTACCTGTACCAGATTCTGCTAACAGTGTTTGCTTTTGGGCAATGGTTTCTTCAATAGCCGCGGCCATCTCAACTTGCGCAGCCCTCGTGGTGTAATTATCGACACGTTTAGAGAACGGACCGTCTTCTCCGAGAATATACGCGACACTGTCCGACTCCATCTGCCCGTCGCCTTACTGAGACTTGGTCTCAGCAGCACATTGCGCCAGAGCGGTACCCCAATGCGGCAGCGCAATGCCAAACACGTCGGCCAGCTTTTCGCCATTTAATACTGAATATGCTGGCCGCTGCGCTGGTGTTGGATAGTCACTACTTGGAATCGGATTTACCTTAACGTTAGTAATATCATTCTCAAGAAATAATGATCGAGCAAATTCAGCCCACGACGTTTGGCCGGCGCAGGTAAAATGGTAAATACCACGCTGCTCCGGAAGCAAACCACCTTGATGGATTATGATATCGACCAGCTGCTTGCAACCTTCGGCAATACTGCGAGCGTAAGTTGGCGCACCGACTTGGTCAGACACCACCGACAACTCATTTCTGGATTCGGCCAAGCCCAGCATGGTTTTATAAAAATTCTTACCGTGATTCGAGTAAACCCATGCGGTACGCAAAATGATTGCCGGTGCATCAGCACTCAGAATCGCTTGCTCGCCAGCTAATTTACTCGCACCGTAGACGCCCGTCGGGCCAGTAGCATCAGACTCTAAGTAAGGTGTATCAGCCGAACCATCAAAAACGTAATCGGTTGAGAAGTGAATCAATGGTGTGTTTTGTTTAGCACAATAGCGCGCTATTTCAGACACCGCGTCGCGGTTAATCGTATAAGCCGCATCAACTTCCTCCTCAGCAAGATCAACCGCCGTGTAAGCGGCCGGATTAATAATGATGTCCGGCTGTAACTCGGCAAGTTTAACTTGTAACTCTCTCGGCTTACTCAGATCAAGCGTGTCGCGACCAGCAACGACGAGCTCATAATCTGACAGAACTCGTTGCAAATAGGTAGTAACTTGGCCATTTTGACCAATAACAACAATACGTTTCATGATTTAAACCGTCAACGCTGGCAAATCAGCCAATCGCCGACCGACTTGATCTTTAGCTGACAAAATGGGGGAATCAATCGGCCACTCGATCCCAATATCTGGATCATTCCAAAGCACGCTACCCTCTTGGGCCGGGGCATACACAGTCGTGCATTTGTACACCACTTCAGCGGTATCGCTAGTGACCACAAAGCCATGTGCAAAACCGGGTGGCACATACAGCTGTTGTTTATTTTCGTCGTTGAGTAAATAGCCAACCCATTCACCATACGTGGTTGAACCAGCTCGAATATCCACAGCAACATCAAATATCTCACCTTGCACCGTGCGCACTAGCTTACCTTGCCACTGGGGATGTTGGTAATGTAGCCCGCGCAGTACGCCACGTGAGGACTTAGAATGGTTGTCTTGCACGAACTCACCAGGCAAACCATTGGCTAATGCTTTTTCGCGATTATAGGTCTCCATGAAGAAACCTCGTTCATCGCCAAACACTTGCGGCGTTACCAGTAAGACACCTTCGAGCTTGGTCTGTTCTACCTTCATAGCCTTATTTCAGATTCCACAGTTACAAAGGTCCGATTGTACCGCGACCGCGCTCCTTTTAGAATCGCTTTCAGACTAATCGAGCGCTCGCCACCGTACCGCCGCTGGCGCCATCACTTCTCCGTCAACCTCAACCGAGGTAGCGTTATAATTAAAGGTGAATTCGTGCGACCCTGTGGCTCGACGTCTAACCCCTTCGGGCATTAAGCTATAAGCAATTTCAGCGTCGTCTAACAACCGCTGAAAAATTCTTTGCGCCGCCTCTTGGTCTGGCCAGCCGGCTAAATAACGAAGATTACCGCGAGAGATCAATACCGGCTGCCCATCAACAGTAGTTTCAAGCACGGTTTCAGTAGTCTGCACTGATTCAAGCCAGGTTCTCACCGCACCACCATCAGTCAGCGGCCGTGGCGACGTAATTGGAAACGTCTCAACATATTGCACAGTACAATCCAGCGACGATATATTGGGCGGCAGTTGCGCTGGAATTTGAAAATTCGCAGTTTTAGACCCTGTGCGTGGACCGATCAACACACTACCTGAGAAGCTAGATAACTGCGCCAGGAGCACCTCCGGCCAGGCCAGCAAACCAGGAATAAGCACTAGCTTGTAACCATCTAACGAGCTTTCTGGCTTCAGTATATCAATTGATACGCCTAGCCGTCGAAGGCTGCGGTACAAATCGAATGCCAAGCCAAATCCATCAAAATCCTCCCCTTGCGGCTGCGCCTCCCACGCCCAACAACTTTCGTAATCAAATACAATGGCAACGTCAGCTTGAGCTGGCTGAATATCATCAAATTGCTGTATCTCACGAGCTGTCTCAGCTACTTCTGGGTAGACCGCGGCAGGCTGACTGTCGGGCCTTAATAGGCCAGCATGCATTTGTTCTTGGGCAAAAGGTGCTTGTCGCCAACGGAAATAACACACAGCCTCGGCTTGGTGTGCAATTGCCTCCCAGGTCCATAAGCGCACCATACCAGGTAGTGGCGCTGGATTATTCGGAGCCCAATTGACTGGCCCAGGCTGTTGCTCCATAACCCACCAACGGCCATTACCAACCGCACGGTACAAATCATGGTGAAACGCCTGAAAGTCGGGATCACCTTGTCGCTCGAATCGCTGCTGCCATGCCGAGTCAGCACCAGAGCGATCCACCAAAAAACCGAGTGGATAACTATCCCAACTGGCGATTTCAAGATCAGCACCTACCTTGTAATGATCGAAGTCGACCGTGCGCCCCATATAATTGTGTATCAATGGCACGTCGGTGTAGGCTCGAATAGCTTCCGCTTGCAGTTTATTATACGAAACCACTTGATCACTGCTAAATCGGTAAAAATCCAATAAGTGTGTCGGACAAGGCTCGGTGACTGTTAAGTTTGGTAACTCTATTTGCGCAAACTCGTCGTACTCCATCGACCAAAACACATTGCCCCATGCAGTATTCAATGCATCTATTTTGTGATACTTAGCTGCAAGCCAGACTCGGAATGCCGTACATGCTGAGTCACTGTAAGATCGCACTGTATCGTGACAGCTGTATTCGTTATCAATTTGCCAACCAACAATCGCAGGATGCTTAGCATAGCGTTCAGCCATCAACCGAGCTATGCGAACGGACTCTTCGCGATAAGCAATATGGCTAAAACAATAGTGTCGTCGCGAACCAAACTTTCGCTCATTACCTTGCTCGTCACGCGCCAACATATCAGGGTGTCGATCAACCATCCATCGTGGTGGCGTAGCCGTTGGTGTACACAGCACTACCTGCAAACCATGCTTGGCCAAGGTTTCAATCGCTTGATCTAACCATGCCCAAGTAAAACGACCAGGCTCTGGCTCATAGCGAGACCAAGCAAACTCACCAATACGGATGACCTTTAGACCCAACTCGGCCATTTGTCTGGCATCCTCATCCCATTGACTAGCTGGCCAATGCTCAGGGTAATAACAAGTTCCCAGAATCGGTTTCATGGTTGGCTCCTTTGGACTAATTAGATATTAATAGAATGCGGCGATGCATCGTTGATGGCTTCGCTCGCCATTTAAATAATATTTATATTATAATTATAAACGGGCCGAGCTGCAGCCCAAAATTAATACATCTGCCAAACGGCTACTTGCGCTTGAATCACGGCCTGTTACTGTACTTATATCATGACCAATCAAACGACCTTCATCGCCGGCGACTGGGGAACCAGTAACCTTCGACTATATCTCTGCGAATACCGTGCCAACGGACAATCACAGATTTTAGAAACTCGCTACGGGCCAGGGGTTAGTCAGCTCAATGGTGACTTCGAGGAAAAAATATTCAGCTTAATTCAGCCTTGGCTGGCGCACCACCCAAATGCTCCAGTATTACTATCCGGCATGATCGGCTCGACAATAGGCTGGAAAGAAGCACCGTACCTCACGTGCCCAGCCAGCGTTGAGCAAATAGCCAACGGTCGCCTTAGTTTCACCGCTCGAGGTACATCATTTTCAATCTTAGCCGGATTGCGCACCATAAACCCGCTTGGCAATCCAGACGTAATGCGCGGCGAAGAATTGCAAATGTTGGGTTGGCTAAACAGCCAAACAACACCACCAAGTGAGCAACTATTTGCCCTGCCCGGAACCCACAACAAGTGGACCATGATTCGTGGCCAACAAGTAGAAAACTTCTTAACGGCATTCACTGGCGAACTCTTCGCCCTATTGAAAAACAACAGCATTCTAGTCACCAATCATGACGAACTAAGCTTTAACCACGAGTCTTTCATGTTAGGCGTTAGCACCGCTGAACGACTTGGCAGCGCTTCATTACTACACGGCTTATTTAGCACTCGCGCCAAACAAGTATTGGGCGACATGCCAAGTGCCGACGCGCAAGCTTACTTATCAGGCATGATAATTGCCACCGATGTCATCGGCGCTCGGTCGTTATGGCCTGACTCGAGCAGTGTGGTTGTGATCGCCGAGCAGGCTTTATCTGAACGCTACGCATCAGTGCTAGAGCATTTTGACCTGAACGCACAATGTGGCGATCCAGCCAGCATCGCAGTTCAGGGTTATGCCGCCATCTACCAGCAATTATTTGCTTAATTCCACACATCAACCACCGCCCAAGAACAACACCATGAATTCAGCTACTAAAATAAAACTCGATACTTGGTTAGACCGCATGCCGGTGATCGCTATCATACGTGGCGTCAAGCCCGACGAAGTGGTCGAGATTGGCACAGCAATTCACCGCGCAGGCATCGGCATAATTGAAGTTCCACTTAATTCCCCCGACCCATTCAACAGCATTGAGCGACTGAGCAACGCACTAGGTGACGAATGCATCACCGGTTGTGGCACCTTAGTCAATGTGACCGATGCACAACGTGTTGCCGATGCTGGCGGCAGCATTGCGGTTACCCCCAATAGCAACGTCGATGTTATACACGCGTGCATCGAAAGCGAGCTAATTCCAATGCCCGGTTGGGCCACTCCCACAGAGGCTTATGCGGCATATCAAGCTGGCGCCAAGTACCTCAAGCTATTTCCAGCGGCGACCTATGGATCTGGCCATATCAAAGCGGTCCGCGCAATATTACCTAGCGACGTGACGGTATTGGCGGTCGGTGGCGTTGGCGCCCAAAATGCATCAGAATGGCTAGATGCAGGAGTTGATGGCTTTGGGATTGGCAGCGAGATTTACCGACCAGGCGACTCCGCCGAAGTGGTATTTAACAAAGCGAGTGCCATCGTCTCAGCAATACGTACAGTAAAAAAATCATGATTACACTAATTGACACCATCAAGGTTAACAACGAACTCGGCGAAGGAGTTATTTGGGATGCTCTCGCGAGAGTTATCTGGTGGACCGATATACAAGGCAAAACGCTGTATCAATACGCTCCAGAGACCAAAGAACTAAATTCATGGCAAACGCCCGAGCGAATTGCCTGCTTTGCCCCAGTTCAAAATCGCACCGATCTAGTAGTGGCATTCGAGTCCGGTTTTGCGTTTTACCAACCCGATAGCGGCGCTGTCGAGTGGATTCACAAAGTAGAACAAGACAACTCAGGCACTCGATTCAACGATGGACGAACCGACCGGCAAGGCCGATTTTGGGCCGGCACAATGGTCGAAAATGAAGAACTTTCCACATATAAGGGGTCGCTCTATTGCCTACAATCTGACCTCAGCATTCGACAAACTATTAGCGGTCTAGCGATTCCGAACAGCTTATGCTGGAGCCCCGACAGCACGCTGATGTACCACACAGACACACCGAGCCGCACCATTCGTCGTTATGATTTTGATAGCCAGACCGGCACCTTTGATACCGACAACAGCAGCGCCCATAAATTTGTCACAACCGAGCCAGATTGCTTTCCTGACGGCTCCATAATCGACGCCGATGGTTATCTGTGGAATGCTCAATGGGGCGGCAGCAAAGTAGTTCGCTACGCGCCCGATGGCAGCGAAGACTTGAGTTTAGCCGTTCCTACCGCACAACCGACTTGCGTGGCATTTGCTGGCACTAACCTTGATCTATTAGTGGTGACGTCGGCACATGAATGGATGACACCGCAACAGCGAGCAGAAGACCCTCAAGCTGGCAACGTATTCATTTATCAAACGCCATTTAAAGGCTTAGTAGAGAGTCGATTCAAACTAGGTAATTAAGCACGCCAGCAGAATTAGAACGGATTCGGGCCATCTAAGCGATCGCCTACCGAATCAATGTACTCCTGTAATTTTGCCTCAGCCTGATCACCAAAAAATATTTTACAAGCTTCTTTGAGCCCCGGTGAGTGAACAATATCGCGATTGCGCACCACCTGGGTAATCTTTGACCGGCGTCGTAAGAAGTCTTCTAACTTAGTCACCATCTCGTGGCGTGCGGTGTGCTCAATTTCACAACGCAAATATTCGGCGTTCTTCATTAGCCGCTCAGCTTGCCGCGGATTCTGCCGAATGTCTTCCAATAACTCCAATGCATTACCGCCATATCGACGCCAAAGTCGCTGCGTCAACGGCTCAGAAGACCCTTCCACGGTATAACCATCGAGGTCCATTAGTTTGGCTTGATGGTAAAACTCATCACGCACCGAATCATCATCTTCGCCATACCATTTATAGTCTTCAAACGGCAACTCAACGCCCATACCTTGGACCAATTCAGCAACTTCGTTTCCGACGTTAATACAATCAGTCGTTTTACCACCGAAGATACTCAAATGTTGGTCTCCTTGATTCACGTCGACCGCGTGTTTACGTGACAACTTGACCCAATCAGCAACCCCATCACCACCCTTTTGCGCCAGTGGCCGCACACCACAGCGCTCGGCGATCACGTCGTCAAACGTAATCGGCGATTCCAGATCAAGCAGCTCATTAATATTATCGAGTACAAACTGACGGTCAGCGTCAGTTACTTCAACAGCTGGGTTATCGACCTGCGTATCAGTGGTGCCCACCGACGTTTTATTGCCCATCGGAATAACAAAGAATAAACGCCCATCACTGGCAAAGAATGCCAAAATTCGATCTTCTTTGGTTACCCGGTCAATAATCAAATGGATCCCCTTAGAAAACAAATGTCGATGCGCCGTCTGCTGTTCAGCCAATTGATTATGTTGATCTACATAAGGCCCACAAGCATTAATTAGTACCTTAGAGCGGATAGTAAACTCATCGCCAGTTAAGGTGTCACGCGCAGCGACTTCCCAAACGCCATCGCGCCGCACTGCGTCGGTCGATTCAACGTAATTAGCAGCCACGCAGCCATAGTTCATGCTAGTGCGAATAAAATTAAACACGAAGCGCGCATCGTTGTCATATAAATACGCATCAGAATACTCAAAGCCACCAGCGGCATTATCGGTACGCACCGCTGGCTCACGTTGCTTGATGGTCCGTGGCGTCATGTAATCCGGTGCTTGAGTAAAAAACCGGCCGATTATCCAGTAAAATAGCGTTCCAAGGTAAACAAACCAAGACGGAAATCGGAAGCCTTTAGCAATAGTGGTTAAAAAGCGAATTTCCTTAACCGTCGAGGGATAGCTGCGCATCAAGTGATTCCGGCTTTTGCACAAACTGTTTACCAGTAAGTACTCATGCGACTCCAGATACTTAATACCGCCCCACGCTAAATTGGAGGAATTTGAACTGGTTAAGCCGGCAAAGTCACCGCGGTCGATTAGCGCCACAGATGCGCCTTTAGCGGCCAAGGAAGCCGCTGAAACGGCACCATTCACACCACCGCCTAAAACCAACACATCAAATACTTTAGCCGATTGTTGCAGGCGCTCAATATTGCTAGTTCTTAAATCCATCACGAAACACAAGAATTTGTTGTTTAAAAAGAATGCGCCGCCCGAAAAAACATTCGGGCGCCGCTAATATCTGAGTGTATGACCACACAAAGAAAGAGGAGATTAGACACGGGCTAAAACATCGCCTTATCTGTCTGCGATCAATTATAATATAAATATGACTTTAATCAAATAGAAAAATGTCACTGGGATAGTGTAACGGTTTATTCACTCACAATGATGACAGTTTACTGGCGTGAGGCGGGAGCCTCCAGCATTTATATTGAAGAGCCGTTGCAAAGGATAATTATCACCAATGCAAAGCCTCTCAAAAAAACTAAGACATTCCGTTCGGGCAACGAGAGCGGTCAATTTCAAAGCAAGCATCTCGAATATTGACCAAAAAACGCAGGCATTAAAAAAGCCCTAGCTAATCAATAGCTAAGGCTTTTTTAATGGCGTCCCCAAGGGGATTCGAACCCCTGTTACCGCCGTGAAAGGGCGGTGTCCTAGGCCTCTAGACGATGGGGACGTCTAATTTCCTTCACTTTCACCTGTGGTCTTTGCCAGGTCACTCTTTTTTGGACGAATCCAAAAGTGCCCACAGCACGGGAAGCTCAGCTTCCGTTCGCGCAGCGAACTTCGCGAATGAACTGGTGGAGCTAGGCGGGATCGAACCGCCGACCTCTACACTGCCAGTGTAGCGCTCTCCCAGCTGAGCTATAGCCCCAGACCTCGAAGGAGCGCGTAAGATACGCGTAGATTCGAAATCGGTCAACCCCTTTTTTAATATTTTTTATATATTTATGATGACCGACTGAGTAGATCAATTTCATAGTCAACAAGTATGCCAAAAACAGCCCTACTGACTCAGTGAGTTTGGGAAATCATTGTGAGCTTGCGAGGCCGTTGTTATGATAGATTGCCAAGCAAGAGAGGTCGTTTTGTCTTACGTTGATACACTCAATGCAATCAAGTCGCCTTCCAAACAATCAAAATAAGAAGCGTTTAATAATGTCTAAATTGGTTTTCAGCTCGTTCCGATCCAACTTCTTGGGCAGTTCAGCAAATTGGTATAAGAACGTAATCATAGCGTTCCTAATCATCAACCCCATTCTGTGGCTCTCGGGATTCCATTTTTTGACGGGCTGGGTTTTAGTTGCCGAGTTTATCTTTACATTAGCCATGGCACTCAAATGCTATCCGCTGCAACCCGGCGGCCTACTTGCATTGCAAGCGATCGCCCTAGGCATGACTTCGCCCGAACTGGTTTACCATGAGATCGAGGCCAACCTTAAAGTGATTTTGTTGTTGGTGTTCATGGTGGCCGGCATCCACTTCATGCGCGACCTACTACTTTACACGTTCACGAAACTGTTAATCAGCGTCAAGAATAAAGTCGCTCTGTCTTTCCTATTTTGTTTTGCTGGCGCGTTTCTATCCGCTTTTTTAGATGCTCTTACCGTTACCGCCGTTCTGATTAGCGTTGGCGTTGGCTTCTACGGGGTCTATCACAGAGTTGCGTCTGGGAAGAAGTTCTCAGACGACCACGACCATTCCGGCGATGAAGGCGTGCACGAATATCGGCGTAGCGATCTCGACACGTTCAGAGCCTTCCTACGCAGCTTAATCATGCATGGTGCAGTCGGCACCGCACTTGGCGGCGTTTGCACCTTAGTCGGCGAACCACAAAACTTACTTATTGCAGAAAAGGCTGGCTGGCAGTTTATCGAATTCTTCTGGCGCATGGCGCCAGTCACCATGCCCGTCCTTGCGGCCGGCCTCCTCACTTGTATCGTCTTAGAGCTAACCGGCATCTTCGGCTATGGCAGCAAACTTCCGGCAGAAGTACGATCAGTATTATCAGAATTCGATGCCGAGCAAGAAAGTTTGCGGACTGGCAACGATAAAGCTAAATTGGTCGTACAAGCGATTATTGGCGTGCTGCTAATCGCTTCGCTAGCACTCCATATCGCTGAGGTCGGACTAATCGGCTTGATGGTCATTGTCTTGCTAACCTCGTTTAACGGTGTAATCGAAGAAATGGCGATCGGTCACGCGTTCGAAGAAGCGCTGCCGTTTACCGCCTTACTGGTAGTGTTCTTTTCAATCGTTGCCGTCATCCATCAGCAACACTTGTTCCAACCGGTGACCGATTTAGTACTGAATATGCCGACGGATCAACAGCCGATTGTGATGTTTCTCGCCAATGGCGTTTTATCAATGATAAGCGACAATGTGTTTGTCGCCACCGTGTATATCAACGAGATGGTGGCCGCGCTCGACAACAACGTAATCACACGTGAACACTTTAACGTCATGGCCGTGGCAATCAATACGGGCACCAACTTGCCAAGTGTCGCCACGCCAAACGGACAAGCGGCCTTTCTATTTTTGCTAACCTCAGCACTCGCCCCCTTGATTCGGTTGTCTTATCTGAAAATGGTACTAATGGCGCTACCATACACAATTGTACTCACGGCCGTTGCTGGGGGAGCCATACTGTTGGCTTTTTAAGCGATCGAGCAACTTACTTTAAGCCGCGTGCGCCACATAAGTGGCGCCAGACGCGCGCAAATGCACATTCGCAGGTGAGACCTAATTAAACTCTAAGGGAAGCGTCTAACGGCTGAATATTCGAGAGAAAAACCCGCGCTTATTGACTTCCTTTTCAATACTCTTGGCTTGCGATTGCGAAACATGACTGCGACGATACAAACCAGTATCCCATTCAGTACGACTCGAGAACTTTAAATCTGGAAACTCAGCCAAAGCGAACTGTTTAGATAGACCGGTCGCCATTAGATTTGCCGCTGTCACGTTGGCCTGAGCAAACACACTACCCGACACACGTGCTGAACGAAGATTGGTTTCCTCCAACGAGGATTTAGAAAAATCAGCGCGACTTAAGCGACTGTTAACTAAATTAGCGCCATCAAAACTGGCATGACGAATAATTGCGCCGGATAACACCGACGACCGTAAGTTCGCGGTTTCGAAATTAGTAAACAATAAATTCGCATTACTAAAGTCCACATCAAACATCGAACTATTCATGAAATCTGCGTTCTGCATTTGCGCACCGCGCAACCTCGCTGAAGTCAGATCAGCGTCTCGAAAGCTCGCATTATTTACTTTGGCGTCGAACAACTGTGCGCCAAATAATTTGGCATGATCGAATATTGCGCGGTTTAAGTTAGCACGCATTAGCAATGCACCGGTTAGTTTGGCACTGGTTAAATCAGCTTGCGATAGATCACTATCAGAGCAATCCACTGCGCTCATCTGCGCGTTAACAAAAATCGCCTCACTTAGTTTGCTGGAAACAAGACTTGCACCGGACATAGCAGCATCAGTAAAGTCCGCCGATGTCGCATCGCAATGACTCAGGTTTGCACCAACTAAGCGCGCGCCCATCAATTTTGCTTGGTAGAGATCGGCGCCAGATAAGTCGGCCCCGGTAAGATCTGCTTCGGTTAAATCTGCGCCGGACAAATCGGCACCAGCAAGGTTTGCGCCGCGCAGTTTAGCTTGAGACAGCTGAGCACCGGCCAAGTCACTCCCCATCAGACTAAAGCCTGAAAGATCATATCCCGACAATTTTTTAACTTGTCCAGCGTCTACCATACTCATAACACCGATTTTTCAACTTTACACTGTCCCAGCTCTGTTGTTGCGCATATTAAGCACAACCAACAGTAAGATGTTAGTGGACTTCCCCAGACTTAGCGTTGACTCGCGACCAAACACATTGGCCTTCAACTTTGTCATCCAAACGAGTGAGCCATTCTACATGATCTTGCAGCTCTTCGGCACTTGGTTCGACCAGCGGTAACGACAAAGTTGCAAAATTAACTTGGGTCTTGGCAGAGTCTAAGGCGTTACGATCATTGGAACTGGCATCCAACGTGAGTGTCGCCTGCCCCCCAGTCATCGCTAAATATACATCGGCAAGAATCTCGGCATCTAACAATGCGCCATGCAATTCTCGATGCGTGTTGTTTATTTCGAAACGCCGACATAAGGAATCGAGGTCGTTGCGCTGACCTGGGAACATTTTTCGAGCTTGCAACAAGGTATCGTGTACGCCGCAAATCTCGGCTATTTTGCTAGCTTTCTCATCAAGTTTTTCATACTCAGCATCCAAAAAGCCGACATCAAATGCCGCGTTATGAATAATCAGCTCAGCACCTTTAAGATAACTCACTAAGCTTTCGGCAATATCCGCGAACACTGGCTTGTCTGCCAAAAACTCGTTAGTGATGCCATGCACCTCAATTGCGCCTTGATCGATTTCTCGGTTCGGATTTAGGTACTGATGAAAATTATTACCGGTTAACTTACGGTTGACCAACTCGACACAGCCGATTTCGATAATTCGATGACCTTGACGATACTCAAGACCGGTGGTTTCGGTATCCAGAACAATCTGGCGCTCATACTCACTCATGCTGCCCTCGCTCATTTAATCCACACCACAGATCAGCAGCTTTAATCAACGCGTGAGTCGCAGCCGGCCAATCGCCCTTCACCACCTCGCCCTGCCGAACATACGGAGAGCCGGTGTAACTATCATTTTTTTCAATCACTAGTTATTTATCTTCTTGCTGAGTTAAAAGTACTTTCTCAGAACCTGTCATTGACGCCCTAGCAGGCGCAGTGGCACCGTGCATTTGACGCTTTCGAGTATTAAACCGAATACGTCCAACTAGGGTACTGGCTGGTTCGCGTTTTTTGGCGGTGATCATATAAGCACCTCCAAACATCGGCAACCACCGATCACCGATTGACTCGACAAAGCGACATCCACGACGCAACTTGGGGCTTTGAAGCAACGGCGCATATTGATACATCGAACTTGCAACTATTTCAAACCCAAGTAGCTGCAACCAGTCAACTACTCGACTAACGGTGTAATAGCGCCCCGATAATACAGCCTTGGGACGCACTAAACGCTGGATTCCGACACAACTAGCTGGGTTAAAGCCCGTCAACACGATATGTCCTTCAGGCATTAATACTCGATGCGCCTCGCGCAGTACCTGATGCGGTAAGGAATGACGCTCTAACACATGCGGCATGATTACCATTGCGAAAGAATCAGGGCTGAATGGCAAGAATGCCGGATCGGCTCTAACCTCAGATGGATTACTCATCTGCTGTGACGTACGTAATAAAAACGGAAGATCGAGGTCATCAATCAGCGACTGTTCGACCTGCGTACCGACCTGTAAAGCCTTAGGACCCACGGCCTGCTTGAGCCCCGCGCTCAAGTAGGGGCTCTCTTGCTCAAAATAATGTTCTGCGTAGGGGCTATCTCGCCAAGTCATAGTAGTGAATCTACACCGGTTTGTGGCAGCGCTAAAGAGCTAACTTTAGTCGTCGTTTTAGGCCTTCATCTTACATGAAATGTCAGGTCACAACATTGACTGTTACAGAACAGCTCATTACTATTCGCCGATGAATTTTAAACTCATCATAATTTTGGTAGTTGCGCTAACGGTTAGCGCATGTGGCCATATGCGAGGCAAAGACACATCTGCCATCGACCCAGCTATCGAAAACACCGATGGCTCATTATCGAATGACACCGATGATGCCAACTTAGCCACATCAGACGGCGGTAGTATCACCTTATCTGAGGCAGAACTAGAGGCCGCTGAAGTCGCACCGAGTGTCACCAAATCAGAGCTAGGTAGTCCCAGCGCCGATATCTTTGCGCGCATGCGCGATGGGTTTTCACTGCCCGACCTAGATTCCAAACACGTTGCCGAGTACGAAAAATGGAATGCGTCTCATCCGACCTATTTAGAGAATTTATTTAAACGCGCAACACCGTTCTTGTTCCATGTTGTCGAAGAACTCGAAAAACGCGGCCTGCCAATGGAATTAGCGTTGCTTCCCGCGGTCGAGAGCGCATATCGACCGGAGGCCGTATCACGGTCTAGCGCGGTCGGGTTGTGGCAGTTCGTACCGGCTACGGGTAGAGAGTTTGGCTTACATGACGACTGGTGGTATGACGGACGTCGCGATCCTCTCGCTTCGACTAAAGCTGCGCTGGACTACCTAGAACAATTGAATCGAATGTTCGATGGCGACTGGTTTCTAACCTTGGCTGCTTACAATGCCGGCCCCGGCACAGTCCGCCGCGCAATGAAGCGCCATCGCACAAGTCGGCAAGCCAACTATTCATCAATTTCATTGCGCTCTGAAACTCGACGCTATGTGCCGAAACTAATCGCTCTAAAGAACATTATCGAGCATCCAGAACGCTTCAAAGTGTCCTTAGAACCAATCGCCAGCCAACCCTATTTTGAGGTATTAGAATTACCTGGGCAGGTCGATCTAAATAAATTCGCCGCCGATGCGAACATCGATATCGGCATGCTGCGTCACCTCAATGCTGGATTCAAACGCTGGGCTACGTCGCCAGACGGCCCGCACCGGCTGCTCGTACCAATTGGTGATGGGGAGCTAATTGCACAAGCCAAAGAAGCGATCGCACGCGCACCGGAGATTCGATTCAAAAACCACCGAATTCGCCAAGGCGACACGCTAAGTGGAATCGCTCGTCAGTACGGAGTTAGCGTGGCATCACTTAGAAAGGCAAACCAACTACGCAATAATAATATTCGCGCCGATCGGACGCTAATGGTGCCGGTAAGGGGCAGCTCAGCAGTAATTGCCGCACTAGCACCAGCCAACCAAGCGCCGAGTCAAGTGGTGCACAATGTTAAACGCGGCGACACCCTTTGGTCTATCGCGCGTCGTTACAAAGTCAGGGTACAAGAACTGCTAACGTGGAATAACTTAAAACCAGACCATGTACTCAGACTCAACCAGCCGGTGATTGTGGTAACGCAACGCACTATGCACTAGTGTCTCGTTAACTTTGCATTCGCTAAATGCGCCTACTGGTCGCCCAGCAGGCGCATAAAGACTAGCGCATCTTCACGTGTTGGAGCATCAGCATTGCTTGCCGCGTAATATTGCTTTCGAATTCCAATTTGCTTGAATTGCCACTGCTGATACATAGTTTGAGCAACAACATTGCTGACTCGAACTTCTAAGAATATTTTCACCAAACCGTTAGTCGCTGCCAGTTCAGCAATATCATGCATCAGCCTATGCCCGAACCCCTTGCCCTGCATTGACGGCGCGACGACGACATTGAGAAGGTGTAACTCATCCAGCACAGTGCTACAAACGTGGTAGCCAACCACCCGATTATCAACACACAGCACTCGGCACCAATCACCATTACTCAACGACGCTTCAAATGACAAACGACTCCAAGGACTAATCTGCGCATTCTGCTCAATCAGCAAAACCGCAGTCAAGTCTTCGGTGCGCATCGCGCGAACGGTAACCTCTGATCGGCTCGACATAGTAACTTATGTGCTCATTGCGACCTGCGCGACTAGATACCTTGCTGATTCTGATGCAATGCAATGGCCAATTTTAAATCGTTCCAGACTTGGGATTTGAGCTGAGAATCCTCCAACATTTGGGTTGGACTATAGGTCGGCACGATCGGTATCTGCGTGCTAAAGCAACGCTGCGGCTGCTCGCGCAATTGCGCCAAAGACTCGTTTGCCTTCAAGACAGACTGCGCAACAAACTCACCAAAGGCAATTACGACGGTCGGCTGCACTAGTTCAATTTGGCGCCTGAGCATCGAATGACAAGCTGGACTTAAGGCTAAATCATCGGTTGGCGCACACTTAAACACCGATGTCACATAAACCATACCGCGCTCTAACCCAATCGCTTGCAACATCGCATCGAACAACTTGCCAGCTCGCCCAGAGCAGAGTTGACCGCCTTGTAAGTCGATCGACGTTGGCGCGTCAAACACAAACATCCATTCGGCTTGGGTATCTCCATAACCTAAGATGGCATTATCTGAAGAGCAAGTGGGGCACAGATTGCCAGCATCGATAATACCTTGCAAGGTCTGCCAACCGGCATCGTCGAGCGGGTTAGCGGCACTCTTTATCGGCGGCGGCACTGGCACTATCGCTTGCGGTGCTGACGTGATAGGCGGAGGAGCTTGTTTGATAGGTGGTGGTGCCGGTCTTATAGCAACCGGACTACGCTGATCATTAGCAGTCGAATCCACTGCCGTCGAATTACTGACTTTAGGGGATGATGCACTAACCTTCGGAGCAATTGACGCCGCTGACGTCGACTCAGCCACCGTGACCGGCTCGGCTGGCATAGCATCCAAAGGCACAGAGTCGCTAGACAACAAATCTATAGCCACTGGCGCCATCTCAGGCCCATCATCATCCACAAGATCAGGACTGTCATTGCTGGCCACAGTTATTACTTCATCAGTGACAACATCAGCCGGTCGCGAGCGTAAACGCCAGCGTTGAATTCCCATTTGCTGAAGCAAGTCGCGAGCCACAGCTAAAATACCAACAATGTAATTGCAATCAAAATAAGCAAACCCAGCACCGCCATCATCACTAGCGCGAGAAGCGCGAAAAAAGGATTCGCCAACAAGGTAACCCCACCAATGGTGTCAAAGATAGCACTCAAGCCATCTTCTTTACGTAGCGCATTGAGCGTGCTGAACAAACCTCTTAAACCACGAGACTCACCAACCGTTACCGATTTCAAGTTCAGCATTAACTCGTTATCTGCATCCATTAGACCAGCCACTTGAGACGGTGCATCACGTAACTGCGACAAGACTAACCACACGAACGCCCATAACAGCGCCGGCAATGCGATGACGCCGCATTTGAGAACATTCCACCACAATGCTGACTCGGCCGAATAAAGGTTCCATGCAAGATACAGCGTCGCAAATACCCCCAGCACTACAAACCAAGTAATCTTACGCACGATCGAGTCAGCAATCATGCCAACCCGCTCGACGATCATAACAACTCGACGCCTTGACGGAGAGTCCGACATGGGTTGCTTAAGATCGGTAGAAGTCACCGAGCACCGCCGTAAATTTAGCCACGTCGGCCGCCGCTAATTGGTTAATTCCGGCTGCGGCCGCTCGACCACCGCCAGTATCAAATTGACGACAGACCACATCGGCACCGCGTTTTTTACTCATTGGCGCTCGAACGCTCACTAGAAAGTCGCCATCGCTCCGCTCTGTTAACACGGCGTGCGCACGATTCTCATGCTTGTTTGCTAAGTCATTGCTGAAAACGCCACTAACTCGCCGCGCCCATGCCTCGCACGGCAGCACATAGACTGCGGCGTCAGCTGTCTGGTGTTCCGGTTCGAGCTGTGCGGCCTTAGCCATATCGCTGTGATACCCCTGCTCCAAGGTTGCATAGGTGTCAACATCATCACGCATAAACTCGAACGCACTGCGATATTGCGAAGTACGTTTAAACAGCTCGGCTGGGTCGAAGTACAGATCGTCGAGTGACGCGCCATAACCGTTGTAATTGAGGTAGATGCCCAAGTTCTGTAATAAATTCAGATCTTTATCACTCAACGATAAGGGCTTGGCCAGAGCGCTGGCGGCTCGCGATAAATTGTCGCCAAACGTACCAACTACGGCCCATTCTAAAAACCGCCCTTTTAGACGATGGTTAATCAACAAACTAGTACACACATCCGGCGCAGTATTGATTAAGGTAGTCAAATTATGGTGCTCAGGAAGGTCACCAGCATAATGATGATCACAATAGAATACTTGAGCGCCCTGCCCCAATACTCGGTCGAGCTCGGCGCGATTCTTGTCGAGTGAAATATCCAAAACCGTGACTAAATCAGCTTGTTCGGCACTAACGCGCTCCAACAATTTAATGTCACGCTTTACCCCAGTTACCAACAAAGAATCTACCGGTTGGTGCAAGCGAAGCTGTGTTAAGGCACAAATCCCATCGGCGTCGCCATTAAAACAATCGATATAAGCCATTACACAAACTCCTGCCAAGCATCAGCCTTAAAACCTACGACACCTTGGCCATGATCGGTAATTAGAAACGGTCGTTTAATCAGCTTACCGTCGCCAGCAAGCAATTTAATTGCTTGCTGAGAACTCATAGTAGGCAGTGAATCTTTTAGCTTTAATTCTCGATAACGCACACCGGAGCGATTAAACAACTTACCAATATCACCGTCATAGACCGCCAACATTGCTTCCAATTCAGCCTCAGTCGGAGGCTGCTTTGAAATATCTATCGACGTTACATCAACGCCGTTTTCACGCAAAAATTTGGAGGCCTGGCGACAGGTCGAACAATTGGGATACTGATAGAGTTTCATGCTCAGAAAGACGGCTGGTGAAAAACGCAATTATAGACGCTCACCGTGAAAGTGCCAGCCTCCACGCAATGGAATCGACAATTAGCCACAATAATGGCCGTTTCGCCGAATAAGCGCCAATCGCGCAGCCTGAACTAAGCCAGATGCTTAATATTAACTACTACAATTTGAGACTAGAGCACCAAACCCACCTAGCCGTTTATCAAGCTTGGCTGGTCATGTGAATTCAACAGAGTTGATTTAGGTAAACTCACGGCAAATTGCGCGGTTACGCCATCCGCCGACCCAACGCTGATCTTGCCACCTAGCTCACTAAGCGCCATCTTAACTTTCTCGAGTCCCAGTCCGCCACCAACTTCGCCAGCTGAACCAGTCCCTGTTGAAAACCCACTGATGAATATCAATCTAACGAGTTCATTCTTAGATAACTTTTGACAGACATCAGCATCAACAATTTCTCGGGCTATGGCTGCCGACCGAATCGCTGAAAAGTTAAAACCAGCACCATCATCCTGTACATAAAACCGAACTTGATCGGTCTCTTGCGGCTCCATGCGAATCGTAATCGAGCCCACCATTGGTTTTCCGGCCGAATGTCGCACATCGGGTAGTTCGATGCTGTGAGCAACAGCATTTTCAACCAACTCATTCAATGTCGCTTCAACCGCATCGCGCGCCTCCGGTCGTATCATAGCCAAATCAAAACCAACCAAATTCACCGTCACTTTTTTGCCCAGCTTAGTAGCCAAAGCTCGACCAAAACTATGTGCACCTTTAGCCGAACCGCCCTCCTCCACCACTGACAAATCTGTTCGTCTGCCAGGATCATGAGCATTAAATTTTCGAGTAAGGACCTCAAGTGAATCTAACTCGCCAATTATTCGTTTAAGCGGCGAAGCCAGTGTAAGCACCTGCTGGCTTCCTAGAACCGGCTGCTCCAACAGGGCTAACACCGATAATTCAAGTTGGTGTGCCGACGTCTCAATCAGAGAAATACCAACCTGTGCCGCATCTGCCTTAATTTCGAGCGCAATCGACAAAATATCTTGAAGCTTCTGAGCGTTATCATCGTGTTGCTGAGCGCGATCTCGCAGAGACGTGTTAATGAGTTCCAGATTGCGATATGTCGCGTGAAAGAAAGCCGTGATTTCAGGCGTTTCGCTCAAACTGCTCCTGATCAAAAGCTGGAATCGCTCTTCGTTCAACCGGTCCAAATCTTGCAATTGCTGCTGTAATTCAACTTCCCTCGTGACATCCGACACTGACACCAGTAATCCCGCGCGGGGGTTCGCTTCATTACCTGTAAACTCAAAACTTAAGTAGCGAGTATCAATATACCCACTCTCATTTTCGCTGGTAATAGCAATATCGCGAAGCTTACTTTGCCCCACCCGCGAGCCACCGTCTTGTACACTATTTAGTTTCCCGACAATGTAATTTTTGATCTCTAGTAAATCGTCTGAACTCACTCGCTGCTGTAAAAACTCAAAAAAATCCCCAACGATCGGCGTACTAATGCCAAACAGCTCAGCCGTTGAAGTAGATTGCACCGACCCGACTTGGAAGTTGGGTTTGATAATGAAAAGCCCATCTTTGGTTGACCCTAAAATAGTTTTACTCTGACTCAGACTTCCCGCCAACAACGCTTCAGTACGCCGCAGACGTTGGCGAATAGAAGAAACCAGCCAAACGCCCAATGCGATCAACAAACCAATGGTTGCCAACCACGTGATGGTACGCCCGAATTCAAGTTGTTGAATTGCCTGCTGCTGACTAACTAGCACTTGATTCAATGTCTCCCGAATAGGCCTGCTGTCGTTAGATTCCAGCGCTTGCAGTAGCTGTTTTGACATGGCGGCAAGCCCCTCATCGGGCACCGCTGAGATGGACAATGAAAGCCCGTCAACACCGTCTAACTCGCCACCATTGACAAGCGCCTCAGCAAATTGCCGGAGTGACTGCTTAGCGCTAAGAGCTTGTGCGGTGGAGATATCCTCTGGACTAGTCGTCAAGTTAGACATTTGCTGCATCGCCACGCTACTAATCGCCTGTGCACGCAACACACCAGGGCTAAGCATCACAAGATGAATCAATATAGACCCAACCAAGATCAACGCCAGCACACCAGAAGCCAGCATCAAATTAGGTCGACTTTGGGTCGGAATTGCGTGCATATGAGTACCTCAAAAATTTCAATCTGCGTGGTCATGCCGGCTCTCATCCGACCAAGCGTCAACAAGACGCTCTTCATGTGTTGTACCACCCAAACCCCTGAGCTGTCTACATAACAATAGCGCGCCAGGTCGAGATTTGAGTTGGCAAACAAGCAAAGATTCTTAAAACGCCGCCGAACACCTAACACATCACATCGCGAATGCGCTAATCAGTATCCAACTAGCAATAAATAGCTTTAGTTGCACTGGAGAGAACCATGCAACAACTCGTTTTGCTATGGTTCCGCCAATCGCCGCTGCCGGACCTGCAAATAACAGCACCGAGGTGTCTATGGTCGGCTCGAACCACAAGTATTTTTGTACGCCGACTAACACTGAAACAGCACTAACACTAGCCGCAACGCCGACCGCCATTCTGACTGGGTAGCGCATTAAAATCAGCAGTACCGCAATCAATTCGCCAACGCCTATCGAGAGCCATGCGGTAATGGTGCCCCCAATCAAACCAACAACAACAAATAGCACTTTGATAAGTGGGCTTATTGCGACCGGATCTAACGCACGATTTTGAAACTTAACGATGTAAGCGGTTGTTACAAGTATGGCAACAGCAAACGCCATTGAGAACACTTTAAATAATGCCTTCACATCTTGTGGCGAACCGGGATCAATGATGGTTTGACCTGCCACGACACCGATAACTGCTGGCACTGAAAACCATAAAATAAAGCGTGAGTAAGATTGCCAAGCCGGCACCTCAGTCGCCAGCCCCGGTTGTTTTGCATAGTTAAACCATGCAAAAGCGCCAGCACTCATACCGAAGCATTGAATCGCGAAACTGGTGGCAATTATCGATTGCGGACTTAGCCCAAGCATATTGAACGCGGGCACAAATACCACACCACCGCCAGCTCCGGTGGCACTGGCTACCACTGCGCCAAACAGCGCGAGTATAAAGAAATACCAATAACTTAAATCCATGATGGTAACGGGCGGGGAACGTTTTTCTTATTTGTCGCAGAGCTTAGCAAATCTACACCAAAATTGATGCCGGAATGAGCTAGCCTAAAGCAAGATATAGAAAATTGAAGACCAGAAGAATTGTCATCGCATTAACTATTTGACGATGAGTGTCATCACTTACGTTGTGCAACATTTTTTTACCTACCCAGTTGCCAGGAATAGTAACGATTCCGAGCAAAATCCCAAGCCACAAGCTAGAAGCATCAAGCAAAGTGGACGTGCCGAATACGCTAAGTTTAACCAAATTCATCACCAACACGATACATGCCAACGACCCAACAAAAGTGAGCCGATCCATGCCTCGCCCCTGTAAGAACGGGGCTAAAACAAAGCCCGGCCCGATGACGTTACCAGCCAACATTCCCCACAGCACACTCGCCCCGGCTAGTACGCTGTTACTAGCATGCAATTGTCGACGCTTTGCCCAATACTTTATCGGCAGCGATGCCGCCAAAAAACCAGCCATCATCAACGCGACTAACGTACTGGATAGATAAGTAAACAACAGTGCACCAAACGCAATGGTAGGTAGACTAAACATCAACACTATGCGCACCGATCGCCAGTCGACCGTCTTAATATACAAATACGCCCGACTCGCATGACTAAAAGCTAATGAACAAGTGACCACCGGAACAGCCAGTTTAATTCCGATCAAGTGCGACAATATCGCCGCCAGCACAATGCCTCCGGCCATGCCCGTTGCACCATGCAATATGGCTGTAAAAAATGCGCTCAACAGCATCAAAACAATAAGCGCTAGCGAAAACTCTATTACCTCCATCGCGCTATCACCACCGCAAGCATCCGTGCTTTTGCAACCGAGCCCCAGCTTTCAAACAACTCAATCAAGCTAAAGCTACCACCAATTTGGCCCAGCTAAGGTCTTAGTGATAAATCGCCCAAATAGCTCGAAATTCATCAAGCCGGTAAACATAAAGCCCCAAATAGCGCCGCTGAAATGCGCCATATGGCCAATATTGTCATTCGCTCGCTTATCCTTAATCCATGAGTAGTACAAATAACCCGCGCCAGCTAAAATTTGTGGAATCGCGATAATTCCATACAGATACAGGTTCCGCCAAGGGTCAAAAATTATCACCGCGAACACCACCGCCGACACACCACCGGAAGCTCCAAGCGCTGCATAACTACTATTGTACTGGTTACGGAAATAGTCCGGAATTGAGGCAACGACAATCCCGCCTAAATATAAAATCAGAAATTTAAGAGTACTACCATCACCGAGAAAAGCGGGGTAATACGCTCGTTCCAGCGCGTTACCAAAGGACCAGAGCACAAACATATTAATTAGTAAGTGCCAAAAATCGGCGTGTATAAACCCCGATGTCAGAAAACGATACCACTCTTTATCGCGACGAATAGTTGCCGGATGGAACAACAACTGAGCTTTAACGGCACGATTCTCCATGGTCATAAACGAGATGACACAGGTGAGCAGCACAAGAATATTAGTAAGGCTAAAAATTTCGGGGTTCATACAAAACACAATCCATTTAAATCTGACGATATTCTATCTGTTTATCACGCTCAGCAATGTCAAAAATCCGAAGAATTAGACCTAAACAGGATTCACTATTGAATAGTTGGTGGTAAAGTCACCAACTTGTCATTCTGGCATGATCACCGTTTTTCCTAGGACAGCAAACATGAAAAGATATCTGAAAGCCGGCGCCGTACTCATCGGCCTCACTCCACTTACCTACAACGTCAATGCGCAGAGTGATCTGACGCTTGAAGAGATTGTAGTTACTGCACAAAAACGCGAGCAATCACTACAAGACATTCCCGCCGCAGTATCAGCAATACCCGCAGCACAAGTTCAAGACTACCTAGGTGCCGGCGAAAACATCCGGGCACTTGCCGGTCGTGTGCCGAGCTTACAAATTGAATCATCCAACGGCCGACAATCTCCGCGCTTTTATATTCGCGGATTGGGCAACTACGACTTCGATGTAAATGGCACTCAGCCGGTGTCAATGATCATGGACGAAGTAGCATTAGAGAACTCCGTATTGAAAAGCTTACCGTTGTTCGACGTCGCTCGGGTTGAAGTATTGCAAGGTCCACAAGGCACATTATTTGGTCGCAGCACGACCGCCGGTGTAGTTAAAGTTGATTCCGTAACACCATCATTCGAATCTGATGGCTATGTTCGTCTTGGCTATGGAAGCCGCGAAACAGTTACTGCCGAAGGAGCGGTTGGTGGTGCATTGTCCGAGTCATTAGCGGCACGTGCGTCATTTAAGTACTTAGATCGTGGCAAATGGATCGACAATACTTTTAATGGTGCTGGTGACGACTTTGGCGCATTTGACGAATTTGCTTATCGCTTACAGTTGCTTGCAACCCCGAACGATCAACTTTCAGCACTGTTTAAAGTGCATGGATTCAAACAAGACGGCGACCAACCACAGCTTTTTTACGCCAACGCTTTCACGCCTGGTGTAAAAGGTCTACGTGATGGTTTTGACCCGGAACGCGCCTCACACGACGCCTTAGTTTCCGGTATGGACCTCGATCATTTTGGCGGCAGCGCTAAGCTGGTATTTGACTTAGGTGATGCAGAGGTAACCTCGATCACCGCCTACGACACCATCGAGAGTTTCAGTCAAGCCGACATCGACGGCGGAATCCAAGGCGGCCCAGAAGCAATTGGCCAACTAGGCGGACAAGCCTTTTTCAGCGTATCGTCTGGTGACGGTTTATCAGATCACAGTCAGCTGACCCAAGAATTAAGATTCTCCGCAGAAACTGATAAATTGTTCTATCAAGTTGGCTTGTTCTTCTTAGACGAAGACATCACTGTCGACAGCGCAGACTTCGCTAACTCCGGAGACCGAATCCAATTAACCCAAGCACAACAAAGTACGCGCTCGGTGGCCATTTTCGGACAAACTGAATACCATTTAAATGATCAATTGTCATTGACCGCAGGACTCCGCTACACCGACGACCAAAAAGAACTAGAGGTCATTCCTGGACCTGGCTCTTCCGCACCAGCCGCGTTTATTGACGCCGAAGATGATTACTTCAGCTGGGAATTATCGGCCAACTACGCGTTAAACAATAGCTGGTCCACATACGCACGCCTAGCTACCGCTTCGCGCGGACCAGTAACCTTAGGTCGATTTGGATTCGTTAGCCAAGCTGACACGGAAAAGATCACCTCCTTCGAAGTTGGCTTTAAAGCTGAGCTATTCGATGGTCGTGCTCGCTGGAACTCAGCTGTTTATACCTATACGGTTGACGACCAACAGCTCACTGCAACCGGCGGCACCGGCAACACGAACGAACTACTCAATGCCGACAAAGTTGACGGCTCTGGATTCGAAACAGCGTTTGAGGTGTTAGCGAGCGATAATTTACGCCTAAGCGCAAACTTGAGCTACAACGACACCGAAATCAAAGACGCCAACCTCAATACCGAGCTGTGTTCTGCTACACCGCTATGCACATCCTTGGATCCGATCGTTGACACCTTCCCAGGCTTTTTTGGCACGGTGAATTTAGTGTCAGTTGATGGCAACCCGTTACCACGCGCCCCAGAATGGTTGTTTAATTTCTCCGTCGATTACGACTACCAATTAGAAACCGGCAGTTTGTATGCACAAACCGACTGGAACTATCGTAGTGACTCCAATATCTTTTTGTACGAATCAGTAGAGTTTGTCGCAGAAAGCCGCTGGATTGGTGGTCTTCGTGTTGGATACAAAAATAGCGATGAAACACTCGACATCGCGGTTATTGGTCGCAACATAACTGATGAGATCGTCGCTGATGGCGCGTTAGACTTTTTAAATCAAACTGCGTTTGTAAACGAGCCCGCATTTTGGGGCATCGAATTTAGCAAGCGCTTCTAATTAGTAAGCGCTTCTGAGTAGCAAGCGCCTCTAAGTAGAAGCGACTCGCAAACGTTTAATCTGCGCAGACACAAAACTCGCGGCTAAGCGGTAAGCAAGTAATATAAAAAAGGGCATGATCTTATCATGCCCTTTTTTTGTCGATCGCTTACAATCTCTAACACCTATTTTTATGAGGGCACCGCAATGGAACTAGTAACTAGTCAAAAGCTGTTCGACGGGCAACAGCAGCAATACACACATCAGGCAGAGAGCGTAAACTGCGAGATGACGTTCTCTATCTATTTACCACCGCAAGCCGACACTCAGCCAGTACCGGTACTTTATTGGTTATCGGGCCTCACTTGTACGGATCAGAATTTTGTGACCAAATCCGGCGCACAACAGTTTGCTGCCAAACACGGGGTCGCTATTGTTTGTCCTGACACTAGTCCACGCGGCGCAGAAGTACCCGACGACCCTGAACAAGCTTGGGACTTCGGCTTAGGCGCTGGATTCTATGTCAACGCCACACAGTCGCCATGGAAACAGTATTATCAAATGTACGACTACGTGGTCCAAGAGCTCCCTCGTTTAGTGGAAAAAAAATTTGCGGTAACAACGCAACGAGCTATTTCCGGTCATTCCATGGGCGGCCATGGTGCGCTCACAATCGCCCTCAAGAATCCCGAACGCTATCGCTCAATGTCGGCATTTTCACCAATAGCGGCGCCAATCAACTGCCCTTGGGGTCAAAAAGCGCTGGGACTTTACCTCGGTGACGATCAAGAAAAATGGAAAGACTACGACAGTTGCGAGCTAATTAAAGTTTCGTCTAACGCTGTTCCGGGCTTAGTTGATCAAGGTAGCGCCGATGACTTTCTGCAACAGCAGCTCAATACTCAGCAATTAATCGACACAGTTAGCCGCGCAAACTACCCAATGCAGGTTCGCATGCAGCCCGGCTACGACCATTCCTATTTTTTCATCGCCACGTTTATCGAACAACATATCGCCTTTCACGCTAAGCACTTCGATAACACCTAAGCATTGTCGCGTCGCGACGGCACCATATTGTCGCCAAATGACAATCGGCGTTGATTCAATTTATTCACGACGAAGTGTATGATAACTTTCTATTGATACATAAATGGGTCCGGGAATACGCGATGAAGCTTAAAGTTAACGGTCAGGAACACGAAGTCGAAGTTGCCGCCGACATGCCTTTACTCTGGGTACTCAGAGATGAACTAGGAATCAAGGGACCAAAATACGGTTGCGGCATTGCTATGTGTGGTGCCTGTACCGTACACGTCAACGGCAAGCCTGTACGCTCTTGTTCTTACCCAGCATCCGCCGTGCAAGGCGAGGTTACAACCATTGAAGGGCTGGGTACACCAGACGCAATGCACGCGGTTCAACAAGCATGGGTTGATCATCAAGTAGCCCAGTGTGGTTATTGTCAATCGGGCCAAATCATGGCGGCCGCCGCACTTATTGCGACAAATTCACAACCGAACGATGCCGAAATAGACACCGCATTGGCCGGTAATTTATGTCGCTGCGGCACCTACCCACGAATTCGCGCCGCGGTAAAATCAGCCGCTAAGACGATCCAAGGTCGACCCTCGGACAAACCATCGGTTGATGAGGAATTGGCATAATGAGCACGCTCGGAAAGATTACTCGTCGCACCTTCTTAGTCGGTTCAGTCGGCATAGCCGGTGGCGTCGTATTTGGTTACTGGAAGTATAAACAACCTTTTGACAACCCACTTGAAGCAGACCTAGTAGACGGTTCTGCAGCATTGACGCCATACGTAATGATCAATCAATACGGCGTTACCATCATTGCACCACGAGCCGAGATGGGCCAAGGCGTCCACACCACGCTCGCGGCACTAGTCGCCGAAGAGTTAGAACTGTCACTTGAGCAGGTTAAGGTGATACACGGACCCGCTTCGAACGCATATTTTAATGCAGCGGTAATAGAAGAAGGTCTCCCGTTTGCAGCCACAGACGACGGCAGCGTCGCCGAGGCTGCGCGGGGATTCATGAAAGTGCCGGCAAAATTTTTAGGGCTACAAATCACCGGTGGTTCGTCTTCAATTCCTGACGCCTACCATAAAATGCGAGTTGCTGGCGCCGCAGCCAGATCAGTATTGGTCGAGGTAGCAGCGCAACAACTCGGTGTTGATCGTGCGTCATTGACCATCAAAGGTGGCAAGATTACCGCCGCTGACGGACGCTCCTTAAGCTTTGAGCAATTGGCTAGCGACGCGGCAAAAATTGAGCCACCGGCAGAACCAACGTTAAAACCGAAGTCAGCCTGGAAACTGTTAGGTAAATCACAAAAACGCGTCGATATGATTAGCAAATCGACTGGAACAGCTGAGTTCAGTATCGATATCGACCTTCCGAACATGGTCTACGCCTCTGTGCGCATGAACCCGCAATTAGGCGCCCCGATGACATCATTTGATGCCAGCAAGGCAGAGTCCATGCCGGGGGTTAAACGCATTATCCAGATCGACAATGGTATCGCCGCTATCGCAACCAACACTTGGTACGCATTTAAAGCGGTAAACGCAGTTGACTGTAATTGGGCTCAAGCCGGTTATGCTAACGATACCGCAGGCTTGTTCAAAGCTGTCGAGCAAAGCTTTAATGATGATCATCAAGACAGTCAATTTCGCGACGATGGGGATGTAGAACAAGCCCTACAAGACGCAACAACCATCGACGGTGAATATCGCGTGCCGTATCTAGCACACGCCGCCATGGAGCCATTAAATGCGACGGCTTGGTTGCGCGATGGCAAACTAGACATTTGGGCGGGGAACCAGTTGCCCACACAAGCGCTCAAAGAAGGAGCCAACATCACGGGGCTAGATGAGGCCGACATCCGAGTACATACCACCCTAATGGGCGGTGGTTTTGGACGTCGCGCCGAAATGGACTTCATTATTCATGCCATCAAAATTGCCAAAGAATTCGAGGGAACACCGGTTAAAACAACTTGGACTCGCGAAGAAGACACAACACATGACTATTACCGGCCAATGGCAATCGCTCGATTTAAGGCCAACCTAAGCAATGGTCGCCCTAATGCTATCGACTTACACCTAGCAGCGCCGTCAGTAGTGGAGTCACAGATGGGTCGATTAGGGGTACCGGCTGCTGGTCCAGACGTGTCGATAGTGCAAGCCGCGTGGGACCAACCGTACGGCGTAGCGCATTATCGGGTTACAGGGTATCGCACACCGAAAGCGTTTCCAGTGAGTTCATGGCGCTCAGTAGGTGCCTCTCAAAATGGTTTCTTCCACGAGTGCATGATGGATGAAATCGCTGCCGCAGGGGAGTTAGACCCACTGCAAATGAGACTTGACCTGATGAACCATGATGCTTCGCGAAAGGTGCTCGAGGCGGTAGCGGAAATGTCGAATTGGGGCGCAGCCTTACCAGAGGGTCACGGCAAGGGGGTAGCTTTCGTATTGTCATTCGGCGTTCCGACGGCACAAGTCATTGAAGTTCAAAACACGGCACAAGGCATCAAGCTAATTAATGCTTGGGCCGCCGTTGACGTCGGCGTAGCACTCGACCCGCGTAATATCGAAGCCCAAGTCACGGGCGGCATGAACTTTGGTCTAGCTGCCGCAATGATGGGCAACATCACCGTCAAAGATGGCAAAGTTCAAGAGACCAACTTTCACAACTACAACTCAATTCGAATCAACCAAGTGCCTAATATGGCTGTGCGCGTTCTGGAGAACGGCGAAAAGATTCGAGGCATTGGTGAACCTGGGCTACCGCCGGCAGCGCCGGCCCTTGCCAACGCCATTTTCGCGGCCACCGGTCAGCGAATTCGCGAGCTGCCACTGAGTAAGCACATTCGATTCTTATAGCCATCTAACAACGCTACCGCCAAGGATGGTTCGCGTTTAGTAGAGAGAGTGAGAGCAACCAACTTTGTGAGCACTCAGTCACGCCAGTGAAGACTTAGTCACAGGCGTGAACTACATGCTCAACTCTCCAACCAAATGGTAATCGCCGCTGCACATTGCGCGGGCACCCATGCTGTTAATGTTGCCTCTCATTAATCAACTCAGATCCAGCACTATGAAAAATTCCCTACCGAAGTTCTCACGCGCGATTGTTCTAGCTAGCACTTTATTGGCGTTTGGCCACGCGCAAGCCGGCCATCATGAAGGCGACAAAAAGATGGCAAAGGAAAGCCATAAGATGATGAAACAAGACATCGTTGATACCGCGGTGGCAGCCGGTTCGTTTAACACCTTAGCCGCCGCACTAACCGAGGCTGGGCTTATCGACACGCTCAAAGGCGATGGCCCGTTTACAGTATTTGCGCCAACTGATGATGCTTTTGCGAAAATACCAGCCGACCAACTCAAAGCGATTATGGCAGACAAAGAGTTGCTGACCAGCATTCTCACATACCACGTTGTGTCAGGAAAAGTGATGGCCTCTGATGTGGTCAAGCTGTCATCGGCGACCACACTTCAAGGCAGCGACGTTACGGTCAACACGGATGATGGTGTAATGATCAACAATGCAAAAGTCATCAAGACCGACATCAAAACCTCAAACGGCGTTATCCATGTAATTGATACCGTGCTCGTTCCATAGTTCATCAATAAGTTTGTCACCTAGAAGAAAGGCCGATGCGAGTGCATCGGCCTTTTTGTTTTTTTAAGCTAGCTTATTTCTGGCTTAGACTAAAAGCCTAGTTATAGAGCGTTCTACTGAAGCAACGGCAAACTAGTTCTCGGCCATTTCAGCATTCAGTCGTCGCGCGACGTCGTTTGGCGAACCGGTTCGACGTGCAACTAAGCTGTATACAACCGGCACTATAAAAATAGTGAGAAAGGTTGATGACAACACACCGAAAAGAATCACAGTACCAATAACAAATCGTGTTTCAGCTCCAGCGCCACTCGCAAGTATTAACGGTAGCGTTCCGGCAACGGTGGTTAAACCAGTCATTACAATAGGTCTAAGTCGAGTAACCGACGCCGTTAACACCGCGCGGTTAAACCGGTAGCCTGCATCACGTAGTTGGTTAGCGAACTCAACAATCAAAATGCCGTTTTTGGCCGCCAAACCAACCAACATTATTAATCCAATCTGCGAATAGATATTGAGCGTTTGACCGGTTAGAGCCAACCCCAGCAAACCGCCACCGATGGTCAATGGAACAGTGGTCAAAATAATAAAAGGATGCAGAAAACTTTCAAATTGCGCAGCCAAGACCAGAAACACCACAGCTATTCCCAGCGCAAACACAAACAGTATTGATCCGCCAGAGGTCACGAAAGCCCTACTTTCACCCTTATAATCTATCGACGCCTCGTCGGGTAAGTGTTCATCAACCAATGCCTCGAGATGAGCCAGAGCTTCGCCAAGGCTATACCCGTCGGCCAAATTTGCATCTAAGGTAATGGCGCGCACTCGGTTGAAGCGAGCCAAGCTATCAGCCGCACCGTATTCGTTAATACTCACTAGGTTAGACAACGGAATCAACTGATTAGTGCGATCTGAACGGACATAAATATTCTGAATATCGTTAAAGGATCGCTGCTGACTGCGCTCACCTTCAATAATCACATCGTACTCTTCACCGCGATCAATAAAGGTAGTGACGCGGCGACCGCCCATCATTGTCTCTAAAGTTCTGCCGATCTCAGCCACGGTAACGCCAAGGTCTGCGGCTCGATCGTAGTCAACCACAAAGTCAATCTGTGGCCGAGTTTGTTTATAATTTCGATCTAGACCTTGAAACCCGGGATTATCAGCTTCAATTTTTTCCATTAAAGTCGCCGTCCATGCTTCAATTTCTTCATAGGTTGCACCACCGACGACAAATTGCACTGGCTTCTGCGTACCACCGCCAAACCCACGCCGCATGACTGGAAATGCCCGAACGCCAGGCAGATCCGATATCCGCTCCCGCACATCGTCCATGATATCCCAAGCGGAACGACGCTCCGACCAGCTGTTCAAAATAACAATCGCGATACCGCTATTGAAACTCTCAATCGAGCCAAAAGCGCGCGGCGCACGAACCAGCAAACGGTTAATCTCTCCACTCTCGACCAATGGCATTAAGCGGGTTTCGACTTCAGTCATGTATTCATTGATGTACTCATAACTTGCACCTTCTGGCCCATTGACCAATAAGAAAAACGAGCCTCGGTCCTCTGCTGGACTAAACTCTTGCTCAATGCCGTTATACATAAGCACCGACAATACAATCAACACCACCGACACGGCCAATAGCTTGGCTGGGGCGCGAAGGATTCGCACCAGCAGTCGGCGATACTTGACTCGACTGCGCCGGAACATCCGGTCTACCGCTAACACTAAGCGGTTTGGTGGAGGCATTTCCGAGCCGAGTATCTTCGACGCAAGCATCGACGATAAGGTCAGAGCTATGAGTGATGAAAACCCAACGGCCGCAGCAATCGTCAATGCAAACTCGGTAAATAGTTGGCCTAAATCGCCCTCCAAAAAAGTAATTGGTACAAATACGGCAATTAATACCAAAGTAGTCGCCACCACCGCAAAACCAACTTGGCGCGTACCACGAAACGCCGCGACCAACGGTGTCTCACGCTTCTCCTGAATTCTCCGTACGATATTCTCCAGCACCACGATAGCGTCATCGACTACCAAGCCGATCGCCAACACCAAGGCCAACAAGGTCAGCAGGTTGACCGAAAAACCAAAGGCATAGATCGCAATAAACGTAGCGATCAATGACACTGGCACGGTCACCGCCGGAATCAACATCACTCGCACACTACCAAGGAACAGATAGATCACGAACACTACGCACAAGATCGAAATCAACAGCGTGCTGTATACCTCGTTGATTGAAGACTGGATAAACACTGACGCATCAAAACTTTGTTTAACCGCCATACCTTCTGGCAAATTCTTATTGAGTCGGGCACTCAGCGCTTTGACTCCGCGCGCCACATCAATCGTATTTGCGGTAGATTGACGGACAATTCCCAATCCAACCATCGGTTCTTGGTTGCCGCGGAAAAAGGTGCGATCCTCGACCAGTCCGCGCTCAACACGGGCAACGTCACCAAGCCTTACCAAATAGCCATCGTCACCCTGAGCTAATACCAGTTTGGCAAAATCCTCTGCTGAGTTAAACGTGCGATCAACACGGGCCTTAAATACAACTTCATCTGACTCGATTGATCCGGCCGGTAGCTCGACATTCTCAGCACGCAAGGCTCGCTCGACATTACTCACACTGAGGCCTCGCGCCGCCAAGGCTTGACGATCCAGCCAGATCCGCATTGCATAGCTCTGCCGACCACCAACGATCACGCGCGCAACACCGTCTAACGCCGAGTACTGATCAATTAAATAGCGTTGTGCGTAATCACTAAGTTCAGGCACGGTGAGTCGATCACTTACCAGGTTCTGCCACAAAATAACGTCATTACTACTATCAACCTTCTGAACTTCAGGCGGATCCGCTTCTTCGGGCAGGTTATCCATGACGCCAGCAATTCGATCTCGGACATCATTCGCGGCGGAATCAATATCGCGATTAATCGAAAACTCGATCACCACGCTTGAGCGACCATCACGCGATGTGGATTCAACAAATTCAATACCTGCTACGCCGGAGATTCGCTCCTCAATTATCTGCGTGATACGGGTTTCGACAATATTCGCTGGTGCACCAGGATAGTCAACTTGCACAGTCACAATCGGGGGGTCGATATCGGGATACTCTCGCAACGACAAGCGCTCGAAAGCAACCGCACCAAATGCAATCAACAATAATGAAATAACCGCGGCAAACACCGGCCGCTTAACGGACAAATCAGACAGAATCATGGCGCGCTACTCTGAGTTTCTTCGGTTATAACTTCTTGTGACACCGTTTCCTCGAGCACCGGTTGCTGGTTCTGATCCAATAACTGCTGCAGAGTCTCATCATTACGTTCGATCGCTTGCACCTTCAGTGGCGCACCGTCTCTGGCCATCATGGTGCCATGCACCACAACTAAATCCTTGTCATTCAGTCCAGCCAATACCTCGATTTCGCCTTTACGCCGCACACCGAGAGACACCTCAGTACGCGCCGCCTTGTGACCCTGACCATCGGGAGTCGCCACAATGACAAACGCTTGCTTGCCCTCGTGAATAATTGCTTCTTCTTGAATCACCAGCGCTTTACGCGGATTGTTTCGCAACACGACGCGCATCAATAATCCAGGCTTGAGTGTTCGATCGGCATTATTAATGAGTGCTCGTGCAGTGATAGAACGAGTCACAGGGTCAACTCGGCTGTTGACGCTTGAGAGTTCGCCATCATAGCTAACCCCAGGAAATGCGCTCGCAGTAGCATTAACTTGCAACCCAGGAACCAGCGTTCGCAAGAAAACCTCCGGTACTGAAAAGTCTAATTGCATAACACTATCGTCATCAATCGTGGTGATCATTCTGCCCGGTTGTGCCAGAGCACCAACGCTAATATTTCTCAGACCCACTACACCATCGAACGGAGCGATAACTTTGCGTTGTGCGATGCGTGCTTCAACCCCTTGAATTCGCGCCTCAGCCGTTTTCAGGAGGCGTCGACTTTCATCCAGCGCTACTTCCGATGCCGCTCCGCGACCGGTTAAAGGCTCAAACCTAGCAACTTGTCGCCGTGCTTCATCAGCCAATGCCTGCTCTTCTGCAAGTTGAGCCAACTCCTCGGACGCGTCCATTTCTACCAGCACATCGCCTTGTTTGACTCTCTGCCCATCGGTGAAATGCACGGCGGTTACCAGTTCGGTAACGGTGGATGCAAGCGTCACATTTTGTACCGACTTTAGCGTCCCTAATGCCTCAATATCATCTGAAAAATCTGTGAGCGTTACCGGCGCCACGAAGACCCCAGTCGGTCCACTTGGACCTTGTTGAGCAACGGCGAATGAGCTAACCCCAAACAGGCACAGCAAGCTGGCCATTTTAATTAATAATAGACGACACATAATAGATCCAAGATGTACTGGCTAAAAGTTGAGCGCAGACTAGCACTCTCGATGAAAATTACAGTGATATTTTACAGCTTTAAAAGCGGATTATCACAAATTAATTGCAAGCCTAAAATATCAAAAGCTAATCGCATTAACCGATTGATTGGTAATTCAAAAGCGCACTGTAAGGAGACCGGATAGGCACACCGATTATGACTGAAAAATTTCAACAATATTCAATTGCGGCTTACCGCCGTCATCAATCTTATGCCGGCCGAACACAAACCACGACACCGCCTAAACCTTGACTAGATACCGGCGTGATTGGTGAATTGATCTGGAGCACCAACTTCAAGCTTAGCCCGCAAATCATCGGGAATGGGGACACTTTTAAGGCTCTGCACACTGATCATCACATACACGATCTCAGATTCCGCCACCACCGCCTGCGTCTCGTGATTGCGAAATTCAAGCGTCAATGTATAGGAGGTGTTTCCGACGGACTTAGTGCGTACGCTAATTGCCAATACATCATCAAATTTCGCTGACGACTTCCATCCAGTATTGAGCTGTACGACCTGAGTGTCCATCCCCAGATCCAGTAAGGTTTGATATCCGCCCGGCCAAACCAATCTCATAAACTCAGTGGCCGCCACATCAACATAGGCACCATAATTCGCGTTAAATACAACCTGCTGCGCATCACATTCTGCATAGCGAACACGTAAATAATGAGTAAATGGCATCGCCATGATTTTGTACCTTAAACAGAATATTATTGGCGAAACAAGGCATTGATTAAACTTGGTCACACCGTCCACCATTCAGATAGTTTAAGATACCCAGCTATGAGAAAATTAACAATCATCATCGCTCTGTTGAGTGCAACTATTGGCAAGCACCACGCACTCGCCGCCGAGTCTCAAACCAAACCATTTGCGTTAGCGACAACAGAAACTTCCTTGGCATGCTACCTACCCACCGAGAGCAATGTGCCATATAGCGCGGTACTCAAACTCAAAACTGGTCAGCCTAGCGAGATCATTCCTTACGGCGATGACCCATTACAGTTTGCCGAGCTTTGGCTGCCCCAGCAGAGCAGCAAGCAACAACTCGCACCACCTGCGCCATTAGTCGTATTTATTCATGGTGGTTGCTGGCTAAATCAATTCGATATTCAACACACACACGCATTCAGCACCGCGTTAACCGAAGCTGGATACGCCGTTTTTTCAATTGAGTATCGTCGCACTGGTGATGTTGGCGGCGGCTGGCCTGGCAGCTATGATGACATCAAAGCCGCACTAGCCGCGCGCAACAAACTAATAGGTTTCCCAGTCGATTTATCGCGCGTTGTACTGACCGGCCATTCAGCAGGCGGTCACCTTGCGCTATTAGCTGGCAGCGAGCCAAACATGAATTTATCGGCGGTGATCGGTCTGGCTGCGATTGTTAATATCGAAGACTATTCAATTGGCGAAAACAGCTGCCAGACTGCCACTCCAGCTTTTATGGGGGGGCACTTAGAACAACGAGCCGAAGCCTATAGGGCCGCTAATCCAGCAAATCGTAAATGGCATCCCATCACCAAACTTATTCACGGTAGCAACGACGCTATCGTGCCGCTAAACCAAAGTGCCGACTATCCGGACCAACAGATAGTAGTTGATGGAGCTGGGCATTTTGACCTTATCCACCCTGGAACAATGGCGTTCAAAACCTTCCTAAAAACGTTGGCGAGCACACTTAGATGATCTGTCCAGAAGAAATTTTAGCCCTTGATGCAAGCGACCCTTTAGCCGCAAAACGTAACGAGTTTTGCTTGCCTGAGCAAACTATTTACCTAGATGGAAATTCATTGGGACCACTTCCCAAAGGCGTTAAAGAGGCGGTTGCCGATGCGGTTCAAAACCAATGGGGACAAGACCTAATCAGTAGTTGGAATAAACATGGATGGATCGACTTAGCCACGCAAGTGGGCGAGCAGATTGCCCCACTTGTCGGTGCATCCCGGGGGCAAGTCATCTGCTGCGACTCGATTTCAATCAACCTGTTTAAGCTAATCTCTAGCGCCTTACAACTCAACCCAGAACGGCAGATAGTATTGTCACAACAAGACAACTTCCCAACTGACCTCTACATGGTTCAGGGCTTAACCTCATTGCTAGGAGCCGAACGTTGTCAGCTTAAAAGTGTGACCACCGAGCAACTGGTAGACGCCATAGATGAGTCGGTTGCCGTTTTACTACTTACCCATGTTAATTTCCGCGATGGGCAGCGCCATGACATGCAAGCTCTAACGCGATTGGCACACGACAAAGGCGTATTAGTGGTTTGGGATTTGGCACATAGCGCCGGCGCTATGCCTTTGTCTCTAGACCAACATAATGTCGATTTCGCAGTTGGCTGTGGTTATAAATATTTGAATGGCGGACCCGGTGCACCGGCTTTTTTGTATGTAGCAGCACGCCATCAACGCGCAATCAAGCAACCTCTGCAAGGCTGGATGGGCCACCAGACTCCATTCCAATTCGACCCAGACTACCAAGCAGCCGAGGGCGTACAACAGTTTCTTGCCGGCACACCAAACATTTTGTCGCTGGTCGCATTAAATGCTGCTTTAGCAGTCTTTGCCGATGTTGATATGCAACATGTACGAGCCAAGTCAATCGCGCTTGCCGAAGTCTTTATCCAGCAACTCAGCCAATCCGACTGCACAAATGAATTCACCATTTGCACGCCACTAGACGCACCACAACGTGGCAGCCAAATTGCTCTAGCCCACCCGTATGCCTATGCCATTACTCAAGCCTTAATCGACCGCGGTATCGTCGCCGACTTCCGCGCCCCCAACCTAGTGCGATTTGGGCTAACGCCACTGTATACTCGGTACCAAGATATATGGCGAACCGTTCAGGTTTTATCTGAAATCATGCAGACTAAGCGCTATCTAGACAAAAAATATCAAACACGGCAAAAAGTGACTTAGCGCGGCCCCATTCGAATACCACCATCTAAGCGAATAACTTCTCCATTGAGATAATCATTATCAACAATCTGCGCAGCCAATTTAGCAAATTCAGCCGGTCGCCCTAGTCGTTTTGGAAACTGAACCGCTTGCTCTAGAGGCTTCTTAAATTCTTCGTTCAACCCCTCCAACATAGGGGTACCAAACACACCCGGAGCGATCGTATTAACCCGAATACCACGCGGGCCTAAGTCTCTCGCTATTGGCAATGTCATCGCCGCTACCGCCCCTTTGCTAGCGGCATACGCTGCCTGCCCCACTTGCCCTTCATAGGCGGCCACCGACGCAGTATTAATAATCACACCACGTAAGCCGTCGTCATCAACTGGCGACAACTCGACCATTTTCTCAGCCGCCAAGCGCAACACATTAAAGGTGCCGATTAAATTCACATCGATAACCTGACGAAATTTATCTAAATCCAAAGCACCATCACGCCCCACGGTTTTGCCAGCCGGAGCAATACCCGCACAGTTAATACATACGCGAATTTCGCCCAACTCAGATGCCGCCGAAATGGCCTCAGACACCGCCGCAGCACTGGTCACATCCACATCGAAATAGGCAATCTTAGCGCCTACGGTCTGCGCTTTATGATCATGACTCCCCTGCGCGTTCATATCCAATACTGCTACATTAGCACCAGCATCCAAAAAGTGCTCAACACACGCCGCGCCCAAGCCTGATGCACCACCAGTTACTAACACTAATTTACCGTTTATATCCATGATTTCCCCACTACGCAAAAAGATGTTTGCTGATGATTATTTTTTGAATCTGAGATGTTCCTTCGTAGATCGTCGTAATGCGCGCGTCGCGTAGATAGCGCTCCACCGGATGATCTTCAACATAACCCGCGCCGCCCAGCAGTTGCATTGCGGTAGCGCAAACGCGATTGGCTGTCTCTGCGGCGTATAACTTTGCCATCGACGCTTGCTTTGAATACGGCAAGCCTGATTGTTTAAAGTAGGCCGCTTGTAATGTCAGTAATTTGGCCGCTTCGAGCTCGGTATATGCATCCGCCACCATCCATTGAATACCTTGGAATTCAGCGATTGCTTGACCGAACTGCTGACGCTCCTTAATGAAATCTGTTGCATAGTCGATGGCCGCAAAACCAACGCCTAAGGCCAATGACGCAATACCAATACGTCCGCCAGTCAGCTCTGTGACAGCAATTTTGTAACCTTGATTCTCTTGCCCCATCAGCGCCGCAGCGGGAATTCGACAGTCAGCAAAGGTCACTTCATTGGTACTTGAAGCATGTTGACCAAGCTTCTTCTCGGCCTTGCCGATAGTAATACCCGGCGTATCAGCCTCGACCAAGAAACACGAAATACCGCGACCACGCGCAGCATGCTTATCAGTGACCGCCCACACGACAAACAGACCCGCATACTCCGCGCTGGTGATGTACAACTTTGACCCATTGAGGACCCATTCATCACCATCGCGAGTCGCCGAAGTACGCATGCCAGCAGGGTCAGATCCGGCGCCAGCTTCGGTTAAGCAGAATCCCGCGGCGGCGTAAGTGCCATCACACAACTTAGGAATATAGTTTTCTTTTTGCGCATCACTCGCCACTGACTCAATGACCTCGGCCACCATATTATTGACCGACACCGTAACCGCCGTTGATGCACAAGCCTTAGCAATCTCGGTAACGGCTAAACTAAACGCGACAACGCCGACTTCGCTACCGCCGTATTGACTATTAATGTTTAGCCCCATAAAACCAAGCTCTGCTAAGGACTTGAGATTTTGCAAAAATAACGGCCGATCACTCGAAACCGTAGACGCAACAGGCGCTAGCACTGATTGCGCTATATTAGTCGCGGTTTCTTGTATGAGCTGCTGATCGTCGGTAAGCGAAAAATTCATATCAACTCTCTAAAGTATTTCAACGGCGATCGCCGTGGCTTCACCGCCACCTATACACAACGACGCAATACCGCGTTTCTTGCCGATTCGTTTGAGCGCATGAATCAAGGTAACAATAATACGCGCACCAGAGGCACCAAGCGGATGTCCGATTGCGCACGCGCCACCGTTAACATTTACACGCTGATGGTCTATACCTAGATCTCGCATCGCCAATAAGGTAACGACGGCAAAGGCTTCATTGATTTCGAATAAATCTACATCGTCGACCGACCAGTCAAGCTGAGCTAATAGAGCATTCATAGCACCGACTGGCGCCATAGTAAACTCCTCAGGCGCTTGAGCATGGCTGGCATAACCACAAATGCGGGCAATCGGCGCAACGCCACCAGCATCGGCTCCGGCCAACACTAATGCGGCTGCACCATCTGAGATTGAGCTAGAGTTAGCCGCCGTTATTGACCCGTCCTTTGAGAAGGCAGGTCGTAGATGTGGAATCTTCTCAGGTTTAGCCGTGCGTACTTGCTCATCTTCAACAACGTCCACAGTTCCAGCCCGAGTGGTAACCGCTACTGGCGATATCTCATTCTTAAAGTACCCTTCATCGCTGGCTTGCGTCGCACGACGAAGTGACTCAATCGCAAAGCTATCCATGTCCTCTCTACTAAAACCAAAACGGTCCGCAGTTTGCTGACCAAACTCGCCCATTAGACGACCGCTACCCGCATCTTCAAGGCCATCGACGAACATCGAATCCTTGGTGACTTGGTGACCAAGTCGAAACCCACTGCGCGCGTTCGGCAACAAATATGGCGCATTACTCATGCTCTCCATACCACCAGCAATCGCAATCGGAAAGTGACCCAACTGAATCGCATCAGCCGCCAGCATCACAGCTTTCATGCCTGAACCACAGACCTTACTAACCGTAGTGCACGGAGTTGATATAGGCAGTCCAGCCAATAACGCGGCTTGACGCGCCGGTGCTTGGCCAACGCCAGCACTGATCACATTACCCATCAACACCTCTCCGATTTGCCCCCCAGAAAGCTGCGCGGCCTGTAATGCGGACGCGATAGCCGATGCCCCCAGCTGCGGTGCACTGCACGATGACAAGGCTCCTTGGAACCCACCTAATGGCGTACGAGTCGCACTTAAAATAAAAACGTCTTTCTGCATATCAATTTCTCGCGGTGATCTGGCCTGACCGTATTAGACGCTCAAGCGTGTTTCATATTAAGCAAAATTATAGACAATGCTTACGTTTACGTAAACGTAAAGAAATGCTAAATAGGTTTACGCCTACTGATTCAGCGCGATCCAACGCCGGCTCTATAATAGTTCTGATAGAATTGAACTCAGTAATACACATCGTCTTTTCACTTCCTTACAAGCTCGGAATCAAACATGCAATCAGTCGTCATCATCGGTGCGAGTCACGCCGCCACTGAAACCATCGCTAGCCTGCGCAAACAAGGATGGACTGGCAAAATTTGTTTAATTGGCGATGAACCCAGCCTACCCTATCACCGACCGCCGCTGTCAAAAACATACTTCAGTGGAGAGTTAGATGCCAACAAGTTATTACTACGTCCAGAATCGTTTTATCAGTCTCACAACGTTGAAATACGATTAGGCCAACGTGTGGCCCAGATAGATCGGTCAGCCCAATCGGTCGAACTCGAAGATGGCACACAAATAGCATATGACTACTTAGTGTTGGCCACCGGTACACGCGCACGACAGCTACCACTTGACGGAACTGATGCGCCGAATATGCACACATTACGAACCCAAGCCGACGTTGATCAAATCCGCGCGCAGGTGTCATCGAAGTCTAAGCTGTTGATTATTGGTGCCGGTTATATCGGTCTTGAGGTTGCTGCCTCTGCAATCAAGCTTGGCGCTGACGTTACCGTGCTCGAAGCAATGGATCGTGTATTGGAACGAGTAACCAGTGAAGCCGTGTCTGAATTTTATCAAAACCTACATCGAGCCGAAGGAGTCGACCTTAGACTACAAACATCCGTCACCAGCTTTGAACACCATAATGGCATCTCGCTGGCTCACCTCGCCTCCGGCGACACCATTGAATTCGATCTAGCCATTATCGGGATTGGTGTTATACCAAATTCTGAATTAGCCGCCGAGGCTGGCTTGGTATGTGATAACGGCATTGTCGTTAATGAATTCACGCAAACCAACGATGACCGCATTTTTGCGATCGGCGACTGCAGCTTTCACCACAACCCTTTCTACAATCGACACATTAGACTCGAGTCAGTGCCTAATGCCGTCGAGCAAGCCAAAGTTGCCGCCGCAAAAATTTGTGGCAAGGACATTATTTATGACCAACTGCCCTGGTTTTGGTCCGATCAATATGACGTGAAATTACAAACCGCCGGTTTATGCCAAGGCTTTGACGAAGCCGTTATCCGAGGTGAGCCGGCGGATCGCAAGTTTGCGTTATTCTATTTACGAGACCAACAATTGCTTGCAGTTGACGCAATCAATTCTCCGGTCGACTTTATGATAGGCAAAAAATTGATTGCCAGCCGCTTGCCCCTTGCGGCCTCATCATTACATGACACAACTATCCCAATCAAGACACTATTAGGTGATTGATATAGCGGAAGGATTACTATTTTAGTTCAACAGCGTTAGCATCATAGCCAGCAAGAAAGCGCTCTTTTTTGCGCCCAACAACACTGAGCACGTTAAATGCCTGCTTGAGCAACCATCTATGTTCCAGATGGTAGAGTGTGCCAAAACGCGCTGAGTCACGTTGGATTTTTGCTGTTCTAGATAGACGATTGCGCTGATACATAGCCAGCCCCGGCATTGGCGTATCATGTTTATCTAGTGCGCGCTGCAAGACTCGCGCGTCCTCTATTGCCATGGCTGCACCGGACGCCATGAATGGCAAGGTTGCATGCGCTGCATCACCTAACAAGGAAATACGCGCCGAACTCCAGCTAGTAAGCGGTGCATGATCGTGCAGTGCCCATTTGAAACAGGCGTCACGGTCCACTGCCTCAACTACTTGCTGCACCATTGGATGCCATCCCGCAAAATCACGTTTCAGCTCCTGCCAGGGAGCCGTTTCAGTCCAGGACTCGTTATTCCACGAAGCGCTCTCCACCACTCCGACAAAATTTAGTAACTGTTTGGAACGCACATAGTAGACAACCATGTGTTTGCGCGCCCCCATAAAGTTAATCGCTTGAGTCGGCATAAAATCATGCGGTAAACGCTCTACTGGCACCACGCCGCGCCACGCCACGTTGCCAGTAAAGCGAGGCGATGACTCGCCGAAGAGGCTCTGCCTAACGATCGAGTGAATGCCATCAGCGCCGATTAAACAATCCCCGCGGACCGTGGATTGATCCCGCAAAGTAACCGTCACGCCAGCAGCATCCTCAGCAACGGTCTCGACCGACGCTCCGCGCATCACCATTCCACTATCTCGCTTTACAAGCGCCGCCAATAAAATGTCATGCAAATCGGCGCGATGAATATGTAAGTAAGGTGCTCCGTAACGAGCCTGATATAACTGACCAAATTCTGTACGATACAATACATCACCGGACACGCCATCTCGAAACTCAACACGCTCAGGTTGTACCGCCACAGATTCAAGATCAGGCAATAGACCTAAAGAATCCAGTACTTTAATCGCATTTGCACCGCATTGAATGCCCGCCCCGACGTCAGCAAAACTCGTATTGCGTTCAAGAACCGTCACATCATGACCGGCCTGCGACAGACACAAAGCCGCCGTGAGCCCACCGATACCGCCACCGGCAATCAAAATTTTCATAAGCGTTTACCGCCAATAGTGCTAGTCATGACTCGCCTGCTGCAACATCGATTTTGCCGCACCGAGCACCGCATCAATGCCCGGATGATTGATTTTACGTTCCGGCGCAATACCGTAGAAACGGTCTGACAATGCGTCGACTCGCCCAACCACTTCGACATCGTAGCGAGCTAAAATATCGCTCTCGATGCTACTCGTTACGCAAAACACACCGCGCCCAACTTGCCCAAATATCTTGAGTAATGCGCTGTCGTCGAACTCAGCCACAACATTTGGGGCGATCCGCATCGACTCAAACCACGCCAAAAGGTTTTGCTTCTGGGCCGAATGTGCGCCAGGCATGAGGAATGGCGCACAATGCAATGAACGCGGAAAATCATCACGTATTTTGGCGGCCAATTCTGTTGCCGCAAAAAAAGTAACGCCAGACTCACCGAGGTAGTGACTTCGCGCACGAATACTCACGCCAGTTGGCAACGGCTGATCTGAAATAATTAGATCTAGCTTATTAACTGAAAGGTCTGCCAGCAACGAGCGCAGATCACCTTCATGGCACTCCAATTTGAATGATTGATCGAGATCAAAGCACGCGTCCAACATGTCGAACGCCATGACTTTCGGTATCGCGTCAACAATTCCAACATTGAAACTCACCGCAAGACCCGCTTCCTTGGTTGCCAGCGCCCGTGACAGTTCAGTGCCCAAGCTAAAGATATCTTCAGCATAGCGCATAGTGGTTTTACCTAACTCATTGAGCTCCAGACGCTTGCCATGCCGCTCGAATAAGCGCGCCTCAATATATTCCTCAAAGGTGGCTAACTGACCACTTACGGTCTGCGGAGTCACATTTAATCGAGCCGCCGCCGCGGTGACACTACCCTCTTTGGCCACCGCATAAAAGTATTGAAGATGGTTAAAATTGACTTGCTTCATAAGCTCGATTATTCGGAAATATCTTAATATAGACTAATTATCTAAGAATATGACTCTCTAGTTCAAGCTCATCGACCAGTAAGTTTCCACAATATCTCAAACTTACGAGTACCAATAAAAAAGGGCAGCACCAAGGCTGCCCTTTGAGTCACAGACTCTCAATTATCAATGGCGCTAATTACAGCGCATCCATCTCGCGCGCAGTCTCTTCGGCCTTAGCAGTCAGCTCAGAATACAGCCTTATATCACCGTTCCGTTGCGCCACAAGTGCGTCGCTCAACAATTTTTCGTAAGACTTTTTAAGCCGAGCCTTTGGGTCTTTTTTAAACAAAGAAAACATATTAATTCACTGCCGCTTGATAGGCGTTAGTTAAGCCGGTTTTGCCGCATAGGCTGCGCACCAACCGTTAGCCGAAACTAGTTTACCGGGAAAGATCGAGCAGCCGCCCCACTCCGCATCAGCACCTTGCCATAACGCACAACCTTTACATAATTGGTCATCTTTGTGGCTTGCGTATTTAGCAGCATCGACGTCTGTACTAACAGCTTTATATCCCAAAGCGACCGCCATGGAATCTTCTTCAGATAGTTTTTCCGGCGCGGCTTCAGCACGGGAGATGAATGGAATAGCCGCCAATGTGCCTGCTGCTACTTTTACAAATGCTCTGCGATTTAAGGTATTTCTAGCCACAATATTCTCCAATAATTAGAAACGTAAAAAGCGCATCGGTATTGCCTAAATAACAATACTGACCGCCAAAACTAAGACTTGTGTCTGCAGTAATTTTTTTAATGTATTCGAATAATCACCGATCTGGGCAAGCTTAGCAAACCAGTAATTATCGCGATAACAATTATTCACCGCGCAAGACTAGCAAACGCACGGTAGATAAAATGTGGTGTCTAAGCCCTAATTAGACATTAACTACTAAATTTTTCTGGCCGCAACACATCAACATCGGACATATACATCACCATGGAATAATGTTCGTAGTATCGTTCTTGCAACCGTGAAATAAGTAATTCAGCAAGTGCCTCAGCACACAAAATTTCAACCCGAATATTTGCGTTGGCCTCCCATGCGCCAGATCGCACACCGCCACTCCCTTTGCCACGAGCATTGGTGATCGTATAACCCGGCACACCGATGCCGTCCAACTCATGAACTAGACTAGACTCAATAGCAGCCTCAGTAAATACTGTGACCAGTTTGATACGGCTTGTCATTAAGAACCTCCAAGAATTGCAAAGAGCTTAGTCGATAAAGCGTGATACAGAGGAATACCAAGTAAAATATTAAACGGGAAGGTAATTCCGAGGGATGCGGTCAATGACAGCGTCGGGTTTGCTTCGGGAACCGAAACACGCATCGCCGCTGGCACCGCAATATACGAGGCGCTGGCAAATAGCGTGGCCAATATGCTAGTACCGCCAACCGACAAGCCTAACCATGCACCGAGTGCCGCGCCGATAACCGCAAAACATAGCGGCATGATAATTCCAAAGCCCACTAAAAATAAGCCATAGCGCCGTAGGCTGCCAAGCTGTGTGGCCGTAATCAGCCCCATTTCAAGCAGAAAGAGCGCCAAGATGCCCTTAAACAAGCCAAAAAATAATGGGCTGATCGTTTCAACACCTTGCGGTCCGCTCAGCCAACCAATGGCTAACCCGCCCAGCAATAACATTACCCCTTTACCAAGCAATACTTCATGCATTACTGCGGACCACTTAACGGAACCGGTCGTCACGCCGCGCGCCAGCAAGATGCCAACTAAAATTGCTGGCACTTCCAAGATCACCACAAATAGCGCCATATACTCTTCGTAAAATATATTTTGCGAATGCATGTACGCGACGGCAACCGCGAAGGTACCCACGCTCACCGAGCCGTAATGCGCAGCGATCGATGCTGAATCGACTCGAGAAAAACGCCCCAAATACATCAATATCGGAAACGCCAGAAGCGGCAATGCAAAGCCAGCCGCTAACACCGCGCTTATCTCAGGTAATAGTGTAAAAAATGGTCGCTGAGCTAACTCGATACCTCCTTTTAAACCGATAGTCAGCAACAGCAGCATCGACACAAACTCGTAGATGGGGCCAGGCAATCTTAGCTCTGACTTAACCACACCGGCGAAGATACCAAACATGAAGAACCAAATAATTGGATCAACTGAACTCATAACAATGCCCTCATCATTCTCGCCTGAAGTCCATCATATCTATTAACCTGAAAAGATCGCCTTCGTTGCCGACCAAGCCTACGCAGCACCACTCGGCCCGCACGGTCGATCGCACTCTTTACACTGACATAAGCGTCGCTATCACGCTTACTAACCACCACGCATCTGCACCGCCACTGTACACTGTTTATCGTGGCCGCCCTTGGGACCGTATAAATCCTTGAGACGCACACAGAACCGAGCGATCTGCTGCTTAATAACGCGTTCAAGTGTGACGGTTAAAGGAAAATCGTATGACTCGACATAAATATGCATTCTAGCCGCCTAATGGTTTGGTTAGGACACCAGAATAGTTCAACGATTGAAATATAACATTCGATGATAGATTAAAAATTATCAGATAAAATCTGATATTAATTCGACTTACAAATACGATTTTCAATTGCTAACGAACATTGAACCAATGCGAAAATCATAAGTCACAACCTGATATGAATTATGCTTCTATCGACAATACCTAAACATTATTTGACATTGAGTTGACGTTTTCAAAGATATATTCCTCGCCAGTAACAACACTTTTGAGGAAATTAAAATGGAAATCATGGTAATCGTAACCTTGGCACTCTTAGGACTAATCGCGTATATAGAATTCGTCGGTCATTAAATGTTTGCCAACATGGCAGTGGGTTCGTTAGCTGTCAAAAAAACCGAACCCACTTGTCGCGAAATCGCACGACACTGTAAATAACTCGCACAACAACTTTCTCACCTAATTACTCCCAAATCACGTCGGCTGAAGCTTCATGCCATGCCGAATAACGATCTGCATACTGATTGTCAATTTCTGCCCGCCTCAACTTGAGCGTAGGGGTTAATAAGCCATTGTGTTCAGACCAAGTTTCATTCAGCAGAATACAAGTCGAAATCTGCTCAAACTTTGCCCGCGACTCATTTAACCGATTCTTGGTTTCTCGAATCGACGCCTCCACCTCCGACGCAGGCTGATTTTGCGCATGCTCCGATAGATTAATCAACGCAATTGGTTGCGGCATTCCTAGGCCAGCCACACACACCTGCTCCACAAACTCGTTAGCACTTAACGCTTCCTCGAGCGGGTTGGGGGTCACATAACTACCCTTTGCGGTTTTGAAGGCATCTGAGACTCGCCCGGTAATTCGCACAAAGCCAAACTCATCACAACTACCGCGATCACCGCTGTGAATCCAACCATCGACCAACACCTGATCTGTTTTAGCTTGGTCATTGTAATACCCAAGCATCATGTACGGTGTCTGCATCAGCACTTCTTGCGTAGCGGGATCGATTTTAACTTTACCGTGCGGAATCACTTGCCCAACCGAGTCCAGCGGCGCCTTTGGATCAGGGCTGTTACAAATCGATCCACCGACCTCAGTCATACCATAAGCCTCAACCAAATGAATATCGAGCTTGGCAAAAAACCGTTTAATAAAAGCTGGTGTTATGGCCGCGCCGGTGGCGGCTATTTGAACATCCCGCATGCCAATTGCGGTACGGATTTTCTTCTTAAGTATGTTGGAAATAACCGGCAGAGTCAGTAATACATTGAGTGTCCGAACCGACATCTGACCAACAATCCCGAGATAAAATTTTGTCCATATGCGTGGGACTCCAAAGAATAGATTAGGCTGAGTTTGCCGAATATTGTCCATAAAAGTATCAATGTTTTCGGTGAACGAAAGCGTACCTCCGCAATAGATCGCTGGCACCTCGACTCCCATTCGCTCACCGACATGATTCAGCGGCAAATACGATAAAAACTTAAGCGTTGGTAAATTAAACACGCCAATCCAGTTAGTTTCGCGTTCGGCTGCCATGGCCATGGCTGGCATACGATGCGAGTGCATCACACCTTTCGGTGTACCGGTGGTACCCGACGTGAACTTTATGGTCCATAACGAATCGAGTTCAGGCACAGGCTTACCAATAATCGGCCCATGGCTTTCAATCGCTTGATCCCATGGCACACCAATCGACACCTCAGCACCACCGGAGTATTGAGGAAAACGAATCACCTGTACGCTAGCATCAATCGCTTCAGCACGATCACCGAATTCATCTAACTTGCCAATAAACAATGCCTTAATATCACTCAGCTTAACGACCTCAGCTAGTGCCGCCTTAGGCAAACTCGGGTAGTACGGCACCGAAACGAAGCCCCCCATAAGAATAGCCAGATCAGCCAAAATCCAATGCGAGCAATTTTTTGATAACAAGCCAATATGATCACCGGGTTGCAAGCCAAGAGATTGAAGGTAAGCGCACATCTGGCGCGCCTGTTGACCGGCCTCAGCAAAGCTCAAGGTCTGCCATTTATCGCCTACCGGTTGACGTAAGAAAACGCGCTCTGGCGTTGTCTCCTCCCAATGGTAGAAGCGCTCGATAACAGACACCAACTGTGATTTTTGCTCGGACGTGAAAGACGGCTGCGGCATTATTATTTCCTCCAATTTGGTTTGCGTTTTTCAGCGAAGGCACGCGGCCCTTCCCAGAAGTCATTACCGTTTATCAACTCGTCAAATACTCCGTGCTCTGCTGTTACCGCCGCAGACTCACTGGCATACTCTGCAGTCTTCTGCTCAACCCGCATTGTGCATTTAATCGCATGCGGAGAGGCTTGAGCTATTTGCGAAGCAAGTTCTTGAGCGCGTGCTGATAACTCCTCTAACGGCACCACATCATTCACCAAACCGAGCGACAAAGCTCGATTTGCGTTCACTGGTCGCCCTGTTAACAACATCTCCATCGCCGGTTTACGCCCAATTTGACGAGTTAAACGTTGAATGCCCCCTGCACCGGCAAATAAGCCAACGTTGACTTCAGGCAAAGCAAGCTTCGCGTGCTCTGCGGCCACTACCAAATCACAGGCCAAGGCAATTTCAAGTCCGCCCCCCATCGCATCACCGTTAAGGGCGGCGATAATTGGCTTACTGCGATGCGTACGACTAGTAAGCCCTCCGAAACCGGACCTTGGTAGAAACATAGGCTTGCCACTGGCCATATACTTTAGGTCATTGCCAGCACAAAAATGCGCCGCGCCTGAACCAATTAAAATCGCCACATGCAGTGAATCGTCGTCATCGAAAGTGTTGAAAATTTCATCCAACTCTAGATTTGCCGGCGGATGTAATGCGTTGCCTAATTCAGGTCGATTTAGTGTCACCGTTAGTACATTGTGGTCGCGTGCGACATCACAAAACAGGTAATTGTCGCGCCAACCAGTAAGCCGCGGAGCTGTCAGTTTCGCGAGGGTATCGGCATCAAAGGCAAAACGATTACCAGTCGCTGCATGTTGCACAAACACGGTTTTGCCGATCGGTGAATCTTGCATTAACTGCTCAATTGCGTGCGTGTCAGCGTCATAAGGTTGCGCATAGAATCGCTCGCCCGTGCTGTTTAATCGACCGATAATAAGAGGCTTAACCGGATGCCCTTGATGATAGAAGAAAGTATAAGAGTCGATCGTTGCTTCGCCACTTGGTTGGTTTTGAATTGATAAGCGGGGCGCGGCGTCTGCAGCCCGCTGATAGTCAATACTGTCATGCGGCTGCCAATTCTTGGCCGGTTTGGTAGAGTAAATGCCAACCGATATCTTTGACATCCAACCGCCGTTCGCCAATACCAAACCATAACTGGCGCGATCATCGCGAAGTGTATTAACAGTCTCCGCAATCCCGTGCATAGAGTAGTTATTACCTGGACCACCAAAATACGGCAAGCCTCCAGTTTGTGTTAAACGGCGCGGGTCATCCAAATCAAGCCCAATTGCCTGCACAGCATCAGCCACCACCACCGGAAAACAGCTATACAGATCTAAATGTTGAATGTCATCAACACTTTTACCCGCTGAGTTCAGCGCGCCATGCAAACATTGTTCCAGTGCATGAGAAAACCCCAAGCGTTCACGCTCAAGCAAAAACCGATCGTTAACATCAGCATAACCATGCAAGTAGACCCATTTATTTTGATCTATACCTAACTTACGCGCCGCGCCTACCGTTGTCATTAATAAAGCCGCTGCTTGGTTGACGGTGTCTTTGGAAATCAACCGCTTGGTATACGGCCAAATAACCATCGGGTTGTTATCTGACGGTGTGATTAATTCGCTGCTGCTATACCCGGACTGATCCACGGCCAACGGATTATCCGCCGCAACGCTGGCAATACGCGCGAACAAATCTCCCATTGTTTGACGGTACTCTGCGTGCCCGACGCCGCTTTCAGCGCACCGCGCATTCTCCATCAACGCGTAAAATTGCATGGGTAACACGACTTGGTGCGCAAACTCCTGTTGGGTAAAAAGATTGTCCGTGCTCAGGCCACGATCATCGAGGCTACCCTCTACCTTTTCGGACCAGTTTAAGGTAGCACCAAACTTCTGAGCCACTCGCGAATTCGCCTGAACTTCCGCACCACACAACAACACCATGTTAGCCGAGCCGGCGTGGAGTCGTTGACTAAATTCGTTAACCAAAGCCTGCGGCGTATGACCACCTATTTTACTGTAGATGGCCTCAGCGGGATCACAATCGAGGCGTTTCGCGACGGACCGAGGTGGATTGTTGGAGCCACCAAATGGCGCTCGGTAAGCAGGCGATGAGTCTGGAAACGTCCGCGCCATAACAATCACATCGATGTTCGAAGCTAAACTATCACCGCCAGCGTCCTGCAGCGCTAGGCGTGCTGCTTGCGCAGCGAGATCAACATTTGACGAGGCGTTATGAAAATCTTCGGGGACGGACTCGGTAACTTGGCCAACACCAATCAAAATAGGTGTTGAATCGATGCTGTGCGCCATCTACTACCCTCCATTGCGTCGGCTAACGAATCGAGTCATCAGCCTTTATTTTAATTAGAATGAGTCTACATCAAGCCAGCGTTCGACCAAACCCGACGCAGACAATAATCGAGATTAACAAGACTACTTTGCGACCATACGACTCGCTAACAAACCTACACAACACGCGGTTCCGGTAATCACCAAGCCCCACGCCACATCGCTCACGACTAGTATCCAGCTCCAACCGTCAAGCACCGCAAAGTTGGTAAACGCATAGGTTCCATACGCCAAGCCACCGGCAACCGCACCATTCAAGAAAGTCCCAGACATTGAATTTTCTTGCATCGCCTCTCGGCAAATAAACAGTGCGCCAGCGGCATAGATTAGATAGAACAATACCGCCGCAATGGCATTACTCTCGCTTGCCATTAAGTGCCCGACCTCTTGAGTGTAGAGCGGAATGACAACCAGACTAATCCACACCGAGTCGATCGCCAGAAAGCTGACTAAGAATCCAACATAAGCAAACAAAATTTTCATCGCCAAACATTACCCTGCGCTTGTGATGGCCTTGTGCACGACATCACAAGCGCGAGCGTCGCTAAATCTAAACACTTTTGCGCGTTGAAACCCTTTGTTCTAGCGTGCAGCTATACTTATACTGCTTAACGGGCAATCAATTCCCAACACCTTGAAAGGCGATCAAAACTGATGGAAACGCTAACGCATTTTTGGAATTACAGCTTAATAGACACAGCCAGTGGCACACATATCACCGTGGGCGATGTGTTGCTAATCATAGCGTTGCTCTTTGTCGGGTACATATTAAGTCGTGTGGTCGAGTTTTTATTAGCCCGAAGACTGGCTAAGACAACGCTACGCAGCGATGCGATTAACGTCATTAAGCGCGTGTCGTTTTATGCCATATTGGCGTTGATAGGCATCACCGTGCTAAGCCTATTAGGGATACCGATCACGGCGTTTGCATTTGCCACCGGCGCTATCGCAATCGGTGTTGGGTTTGGTGCGCAGAACATTATTAACAACTTTATCAGCGGCTGGATTTTGATTGCTGAACGTCCGATCCGTGCCGGCGATTTCATCGAAGTAGAAGGCGCCTTAGGCGTGGTCGAATTGGTCGGCACTCGGTCTACTCGCGTGCACCGAGTAGACGGCGTGCATTTGCTGGTTCCAAATAGCAAATTGCTTGAGAATACCGTGACCAATTGGACCTTGGTGGATCAGTTTATTCGAACCACCGTTCGAGTCGGCGTTGCCTACGGTTCAGACCCCGATCAAGTGTCGCGCCTGTTTCGAGAGGCCGTGGTCGCCCAACCAGAAGTTCAACAGCTGCCCAAACCGGAGATCGTGTTTGAAGACTTTGGCGACAACGCGCTGATTTTTGAGGCCTTAATGTGGTGCGATGTACTTGGCCCAAAACCTCTGCGCCAAGTACGCAGTGAGATACGCTATCGGATGAGTCGTTTATTCACAGAAAATAACATCGTAATCGCCTTTCCGCAGCGCGATATACATTTGTATACCGACTCGCCACTCAAAGTAACAATGGATAGCTCAACAAGCAATTCATCGACAAGTTCAGACCTAAAGTGAACCGAATGAAGACCGATTTACCAGCAGGATTTGTTTACCAGTATATTTTTTCGACGGATCGTTCAGCTCGCGCATTCGTGAAACTCAGCGATGACGATCTTGCCGATCCTGCCAACACAGTTTGGCACCACTTAGACCTGCAACAACCGGAGTCGAGTCATTGGCTCAAGCATCAAGCAAAACTCGAACCATTGGTTTCCGAAGCTCTAATCGCTACCGAAACCAGACCCAGATCGTTTAATGCGAAAGAAGGCTTAGTGGTAGTCTTGCGTGGTGTAAACACCAACCCTGGCCACAATCCTGAAGACATGGTGTCAGTCCGAATTTGGATCGAAAAAAATCGAATAATCACAACTCGTAATCGAACATTACTGCCGATCACAGATTTAGCCACCGCATTAAAAAACCAAGAAGGACCTCGCACTTCCGGTGAATTTCTTACTGATCTAATTGAACGATTAGCTGATCGCATTGGCGACTTTGTCAACCAAATAGAAGACGAACTCGGCGACACTGAGGATCAACTTGAATCGATTCACCCAAATGAATTAAGGGGTACGTTAGGCTCGCTTAGACGTCAAATAGCATCGGTACGACGTTTCTTGGCCCCGCAGCGCGATGCGCTCGATCGGCTGAATTATGCAGAGACTGACATCTTAACCAACCGAGATCGCCAGCGTTTACGCGAGGAATCAGATCGTATATCACGCTATCTGGAAGACTTGGACTTGGCTCGCGAACGCGCGGTGGTATTACAAGAAGCGTTTTTAAGCCAGCTGGCACAACAACAGAATACGCGCATGTATGTGCTCTCAGTCATCGCGGCTATCTTTCTGCCTTTAACCTTTGTCACCGGCCTATTGGGCATGAATGTTGGTGGCTTACCCGGCATCGAAAATCAAAGTGGTTTTTCGATCGCAACCATGGTTATGGTCGGCGCAACACTGGGGCTAATTGTATTGTTTAAATGGAAGAAGTGGATTTAACTTCCAGCGAGCGACAAATCTAGCCTGCGCGAATAAAGTGCACTTGCGTTAAAGACTGTCTAGGTCGGCCATTAACACTTCGGCCCTTTCAAGCGTCTCGGCTCGCAAGGCCTCGTCCATTTTGTCTAGATTTCGATACACCATTCCAATACGCGGATTATTGCCAAAGCGGTCACGATGACGATGCATAAAATGCCAGTATAAGCTGTTAAATGGGCAGGCATCTTCGCCAACTTTCTTTTTCACAGCATAATGGCAATCACCACAGTAATCGCTCATTCGATTAATATAGGAGCCGCTCGCTGCATAGGGCTTACTCGCGACTAAACCACCATCAGAAAACTGACACATGCCGCGTGTATTTGGCATTTCAACCCATTCAATCGCATCTATATAAACACCTAAATACCAGGCATCCACAGCATCAGGATGCATACCAGTAAGCAGACAGAAATTGCCAATCACCATTAGTCGTTGAATATGATGCGCATACGCATGCTCCAGTGATTGCCCTAACGAGAATTGCATACAGCGCATCTTGGTTTCACCATTCCAAAAGTACGCGGGTAACGCATTGGAGGCTTCGAGAGCATTACGCTCAGAATACGTCGGCATGTTTACCCAATAAATACCTCGCACAAATTCTCTCCAGCCAAGAATCTGCCGCACAAAGCCTTCTATTTGAGCAAGGTCGATTTCATCAGGTCGTGCCCGATGCGCCTCAATGGCTTTAGTAATTACCGTCTTAGGGTCAATGATTTTGGCATTCAGCGCAAATGACAGACGCGAGTGATACAAGCTCCACGCTGAATCACTCTTAGCTGTCATGGCATCTTGGAAGCGGCCAAATTTTGGCAAGCAGTGCGCACAGAAAAATGCCAACAACTGCCGAGCTTCTTGGCGGCTAGTCGGCCAACTCAAACCATTATCAATAACCCCAAAATACTCGATGTTATGTCTTTCCAGCCGACTCAGTATTGGCTGAATATTCGATTCGAACAACAACGCCGCAGGGATGTCAGCTAAGTCGGATTGCTTGAGTTTATTGCGATTATCTGCATCGAAATTCCACTGTCCTCCAAGTGGCTCGGCATCGTCCATGAGCACATCGAAGCGGGCCCGCATTTTGCGATAGAAGGTTTCCATTCTGACGGCGGTGTCGGCTGAAAAATAGTCGTCAATTTCATCAAATGGTAAATAGAAATGCTCAGTATCGACTTCGTTAATGCTCGCTACTGGCACGTCTAGGGAACGCATCTGCTCGACTAAGCGGTACTCATCTGGGCGTTGGTACTCTAGACAATCGATGTGATGACGCTTACACAACTCAGCCAGCAAAGCTGGCAAATCTACAAACTCGGCAGTGTCATCGAGGTCTAACAGAAGCACTTGGTGTCCAGCTTGTCGCAATGCTTCCGCAAACCGCTGCATCGATAGAAAAAATGCCACAATCTTCTGCACATGATGCTTCACATACTGCTGTTCCTGATGTAACTCAGCCAACACGTAGATCACCGAGTCATCGACCTCGCGATACCAGCTATGAGAGGCGTTAAGCTGATCGCCTAAAATCAAGCGTAATGTTTTTGTCGTCATTAGGTGCTCTGTTCAAACGTTTGTTTACTGGCTTTACGGCAACGTTGGGAACAATACAAAACCTTATTCCAGTCTCGTTCCCACTTTTTTCGCCAAGCGAAAGCTCGACCACAAACTCGGCAGTCTTTAGTCGCTAAATGTAGTTTTTTATGAGGCATTCATTAGTATCCTACCGGCCAATCCGCAGCGTCCATTGAGTCGAGCATCGACATACCTTGATCACCACGCCACCGCTCTATGTAATGGCCGCTAGGGTCAAAGCTTGCGGTCTGTTTCGATAAGTTGAAGTGCCGCTTGGGTTGTGCATCGGCCCCGACACCAGCTAAGTATTGCCAGTTACCCCAGTTCGATGCGACATCGTAATCAATCAATACTTGTTCGAAGTAAGCCGCACCATAGCGCCAATCCAAACCCAACTCATTAACGAAACAGCTGGCGACGATTTGCCGACCTCGATTCGACAGATAACCCGTCTCTCGTAATTCGTTCATACAAGCATTCACAATCGGATACGGCGTGGTGCCGGCGACCCACTTTCGATATCGTTCAGAATAAAAGCTAGTTAACGGAGCTTGGTTTTTGATACCCCTCAACAGATACAAAGCGGCTCCATAACGATGGGCATACCATTGAAAGAATTCGCGCCATAGAAGCTCAAAATATAACCAATAGGTGGACTCATTCGTCGTGACATGAAGCTCATAATCATCCAGCTTGCTCACTAGTTCGCGTACAGAGATACTTCCATTAGCCAACCAAGGCGACATCTTGCTAGAGTTATCCCAACCGTCTAAGGCATTGCGTACCTGTTTGTAACACGCCGGATGACTACCCGAGAAGTAGTCGGAAAGCTGCTTCAGCCCCGCCTGTTCACCACCGACGAACCTATTCGATCCTCCAATTTTTGCAGTCTGCATCAACTCATCAGGCCATATCGTTGATTCATCTAACTCGCCAATTGAAGCCGGCATCGACGGTAAGAAGCTGACTGGCGACAATGGCTTTGAAGACCGTCTCAATGGCCCATTTAAGTTACCGTTTACAGCATGATCTAAAGACGGCAACTGGGCCGCCTCAAGTTGCTTGCGAAACTGCGTAAATGTGGGCGGCAATTGACTCAACTCAAACGGCAGTTGGTCATTATCGAACAGAGTATGCGAATCGATCACGTGTTGGCGAATTTGCGGGTAATTGTCCTGCAGCCATACTAGGCTTTGCTTTTCATACCATCCCGCATGCTGGCTGCAAAATATATCAGTAATATTCGCGCCCTGAAGTATCTGAGCCAACGACGGTCCAAGTCGCCCACGCATAATTAGCAGCCGCTGTCCGAGCCGCTCCAGCTGCGTGTTTAACGCCGCCAAGCTGTCCAATAAAAACCGATATCTATGCTCACCGATCGACGGCGCACAAAATTTGCTAGGCGAGAACCAACGCTCCTCTAATACATAAACGCAAACCAATTCATCAACGCTTCCTACCGCGCGCATCAGGGCGGGCTGGTCATGCAAACGCAAATCATTGGTGAACCAGTAAAGGCCCGTTCGTTTGTTATTCATATCTATTGTTGATCTCGCTTAAGTTAGCGCAAAGTATCAGAAAGCGAGTCAATAGCGCGTCAGTGAGTTTCACCTGAAACTGAGCCAAAGTCGCTACTATCAGCACAACACAAAACGTTATTTAGTAGCCCACTCAACTAACTCCAACAATTGAGGCTTGGCTATATAGACGCCGAATCGAAATTCTTTATCATGAAAAAAATCACTCTTGATCACGTAGAACGACTCAGTCGCGGTAAAAAATCAGGTGCAAACATTGGCTCTCGTTCGGTTGGCCACCACCTCCGGCCCCACGAACGAACGCAGTTTCAGCGCGCCCTGCGCAAAGGCTTCTTAGAGATAAGCGAGCAAGACCGAGCTAACCTATGGCATATATGGGAAAAAGCGAGCTCGGCACAACAGCGAAACTTTCTCGTACTCATCAAAGATACCGAGAAAAATAAAGGCACCATCTATCTAAATAACCACGTATTCTCCTGCGACTCCCTTGCCAACGCAAAACAACAAGTTCGTAGACTTGCAGAACAGACTGAGACTCCGATTTGACAGTCAATCATGGTTTCATGGTTTCATGGTTTGCTAATGCTCTCAAATGCCAAACGATTCTGCCGCGGGAAGGTCGATACTAGTCGGCACTTTTAGCACGTAGCTCGTCTTGATAAGTGGTGATCAAGGTTGATTTTTCTCGTACCCGATTTGATGCCGTTAGCGGGCTGTTCAACATAGTTTGCAACGACGCCGCCGATTGCGTTGTAAGCGACTGAATGCAAGCGGCTTCGGGTAAATAACGCCAATAGCGCTTCGGCATCTCAGCTTGCATGGCCTTTTCTTTTAATCGAGCCGGATTAAATATACGCGTGTAATACGCCTTCCAGAATACCTCATAATTGTCACTAATCGCTGGCGGCCGCGCCACTCCTTGCGTCAACTTCAATGCTTGGCGATTCCAATGCGCGCAACCCAAAGGCGTTAAGATGGACCAGTGCATGCCGGTAAAGCGTTTCGCGAAAAACGGAGCAACGCGTTCCACAATTGCGTGCGACGGTTCAAACCAAGCAAGAAAAAGTGGTTCCCCTTCCAGCGGTTTATGCGGTTGCTCCAATGCTTTGAATCGCACAAATGCCTTCATCTTATGGCACTCTCGACTAACCGCTCGCACCATATGGCGAAGCGCCATGACGTCGCTGTCGACCGTATTGTCCAGCACCTCACGACCATCGTGCGCTAAGCGCCATAACAGCGCATATAGAGTAGCCCATTTATTCTGTCGCTCGCCCGCATCGATGTAACAAGCCGCAGCTCTGGCCATGCTCAAAAAACTAGCCGGTACGGCAATATTTGAAGTTGCGCTATTGCCCGAACAGGCCTTATCAAACACTGGCCGTGCCGTAAAAAGGCTTGTCTGCTGACCTTCAGCCCAATGGACTTGGCTCGGCTCGACGCCGTTATTCAATAGTTCTCGCGCCGTCTCTCGCCATTGCTCAAAACAGCTTACGGTAATAGAAAACATGCAATATCGACTCAAGCTAAAACAGTGTCAATTGAGGCGTCGCGCCAACACTAAACTGCTGATCTAGCATCGCTCCATCTAGTGCTTGAGTATGCGGATGGTGGTCCAATGTCGATACAAAGTACTTGATCTTCTGAATAGGCAATTTCAATTGAATCAAGTCGTTATAACGAATCGCTCGAATGCGGCGTTGACGGATAATTCGGCGCGCATTTATCACACCAATACCAGGCACTCTAAGAACTTGTTCGTAGTCCGCGGTATTTAAGTTGATCGGAAAAAGCTCTCGATTTGCCAGCGCCCAAGCCAATTTAGGGTCTTTATCGAGCGCCAACATATTGACCGCATCGCCATTCGCATTGGTCGAGAATGCTAGCTCATCAACAGTGAATCCGTAAAATCGCAATAACCAATCCGCTTGATATAAGCGATGTTCACGCACTAGCGGCGGAGCCTGTAACGGCAAATCTGACGACGCATCCGGTATCGGGCTGAAGGCCGAATAGTAGACGCGTTTTAGCTTAAACGAACGATACAACCCGTTTGCTTTTTGCAAGATCGTCGCATCGGTAGACTGGTCAGCGCCGACGATCATTTGAGTGCTTTGACCAGACGGTGAAAACGCTGGCTTTAGTAATTTGTTATTACGTTTTTTCTTCGCGTCTAGTTTTGACGCTTTATATGCTCGAATGCCTTGATCAAGATTTGCCATTGAGCGTTCGATTGATCGAGCATTTTTCTCAGGTGCCAACTGCTTGAGCGACACCTCGCTGGGAAGTTCTACGTTAATGCTCAAGCGATCCGCGTAGAGCCCTGCTTCGGCCAGTAACTCAGGAGCCGCTTCTGGAATTGTTTTCAAATGAATATAGCCGGCAAAACTGTGTTGCAAACGCAAGGTGCGTGCAACCTCGACTACTTGTTCCATCGTGTAGTTCGCGCTTTGAATAATACCCGAGCTTAAAAAGAGACCTTCGATATAGTTTCGCTTATAAAACTCAAGCGTGAGTTTCACCACTTCCGCTACGGTGAAGCGCGCTCTCGGCACATTGCTGGAGGTTCTATTGACACAATAAGCACACTCATATTGACAGAAATTAGTAAGCAATATCTTGAGTAGTGACACGCACCGACCATCTGGTGTGTAGCTGTGACATATGCCCATGCCACCACTGGTAGATCCAATGCCGCCACTATTCGTAGAATCTCGCTTCTCGGCTGCACTACTCGCGCACGAAGCATCGTATTTTGCCGCATCGGCCAATATCTCGAGCTTTTGCAATAATTTAATTGAATCAACCATTTCTTGATTATCGCACAGTTTTCAAGAAACTGAAATCGCATCCCTATTCGCTTTAAGCTTCACGTTAATCTGTCTCGATAGCGCGAGCTAAAACAACATCCCCTTGCCTCATTTAGTCAAATTGACTATATTATGGCTATTATAAAGAATGGTTTTAGAATTCACTGAGGAGAACTACGATTGCGAAGCCTAATTCAGCCAAATACCTGCGCGCAGCCGCTATTGCAGTTTTGTGTTTTGGCAACACCCGTTTAGCGTCAACGCTAGTAGCCCCCTTTGAAGCCACCGCGCAACGTTTGTATATGTAAGGGCCCGGATGTGGACATCAACATCGCAATAAATGCGGTTTCAGTAGTCGCTACCGATTACTTACTGTTTTAGGTTGGGGCCTCTCGCACAATCTCGCAAGAGATGCCTTCGTTTCGTGTTCGAGCGGCCCTAATCTTTTTTCCAGTGGCAATGTTATTCTCAAATAACAGAAGCGTTAAGCACCGCTCAATAAGCTAAATTTAGCAAGCACCTCCGCCACCAAGATTAATCACTTAAGCCGATGATAGACCGCATGAAAAAACGACACTCACGCATCAAAACCGCCTTATTCATCCTCTGTATTTCTAGCTCCCTCACCAGCACAATGTCAAACGCAAAACAATTTAAAGCGCTACTGTTTACTAAAACCGCCGGTTGGCATCATGAGTCGCTACTTGAGGGCGTGACTGCGGTACGGGAACTAGCTGATAAACATCATTTTGAGGTGGAGTGGCATGAAGACTCAACACGTATCAATGATGAAAACTTAGCACAGTTCCAAGTCATCATCTTTTTATCGACTACCGGCAACATCTTAAACGACGAACAAAGAGCATCGATGGAAAAGTTCATTCAATCAGGTAAAGGCTTTGTCGGCATCCACAGTGCTAGTGACACGGAATACAATTGGGACTGGTATGGAAAACTAATCGGCCGCCGATTTAAAATTCATCCACTGGTGCAGAGCGCCGAGGTTTCAATCGTAGACCGGGAATTTTATGGCCTCGAATTGTTTTCCGACACGTTTCTGTGGACCGACGAGTGGTACGACTTCGAGCCAGAAACGGTTCCCAATCTCAATTATTTATTGACCGTTGATGAACGCTCGTACGATACCCATTCTGACTGGGGCGACAATAAAACTGGCAATGGCATGGGTCAATTCCATCCGTTAGCTTGGTACCATCAATTTGATGGTGGCCGTTCATTCTACACCGCGTTGGGTCACCTACCCGCCGCCTACCTAGATAAGCGTTTCCAAGAACACCTTTACGGCGGAATCTATTGGGCCGCAACTGGCAAAAAACCACTCGCGCCGTTAGATAAATAGTACCCAACCAAACAAAATTCAACGCGCAACAAAATGTTATTTTCGATGAACCACTGCTAACAATGACAGTGGTTCATTTGAAAATCAGGCTAGCGCGCAATCCAGCTCCACCTTCATCTCCAAAAGTCGTTCTATCTCACAAAGCTAGGGCTCTCCCCTGACATAAATTGATCACGTTCGGACCGCCGTTACTCGCTGCGAGCTTTGAGCTCGTCTTGAATCCTGATCATTTCGGCATTGGTTAAACGATAGCGAAAAGCAAAGAACAGCACCACAACCCCACAGGCCAGCGGAAACAATGTCATAAGCAATACGATGCCATCTAAGGTCATTGGGCTCTGCACCTGTTCAATTTTGTCAATCGGTTCTTGGTAACCGTAGCCAGCCAAAATCCAACCTAACAAAGACCCGCCAATTGCCGCCCCCAGTTTAAGCGCCGATAAATGCCCAGAGAAAGTCATCGCCGTCGCGCGTTTTCGCGTTACGAATTCGCCCCAGTCGACACAATCTGCGGTCATCGCAAATACCAGAGAAATCAAGATAATGTGGAAAAAGCCCACCACGGTGTTTAAAAACAACGCCAACATCACCGCATCACGCGCAACAAAGTACAGCGCCAACATCGACGCCATCATCATTATCGTTGCCATCTTAAACAGCCACGTTTTGCAAACTTTACGCGCCAATACTATTGTCATAATCGCGCCGACAATTGAGCCCAAAGTACCAATCGTCAAGAATGCTGTACCCAGCTGAGCAGCATTGCAGGTGTCGTATGCCACCAACCACAATGAGATCACCGAGCCCGAGCCACACTCCAACACATATTTGGTGTAGTAGAGCGTTGCGCCGCCGCGCATTACAGCAATAAGCAACAGAAAAAATGTGGCCGCAGCGACAACCGCCCATTGTCGATTTGCCCGCAGTAGTGTTTTTATGTCGGTAATGATACCTAACACCATTTCACCAAACGTTTTTTCACTTCGGTCATCTACCGAAACCACACGTTCCTTGGTAGCAAGAAAACACATCACAAAGCAAATCAACGCCACTACCGACAGCACCGCCATGGCATAAGTAAATCCGATTTGGTCGTTACCGCCGCCCAAGCGATCGACTAAATAAAGTAGAGAAGAATTGACGATAAAGCTTCCAACCATCGCTAAAGAAAAGCGGTAGCCTTGAATCTCACCACGCTCAAGTGGATCTTTAGTCATCACACCACCGAGCGCACCATACGGAATATTTACCGCGGTATAAGCGGTCATTAGCAAGGCATACGTTATGTATGCGTAAAGCAACTTGCCGCTCTGCGCTAAATCTGGTGTTGAAAAAGCAATAACCGCACACAAGCCATACGGAATCGCGACCCAGATTAAATAAGGGCGGTACTTTCCCCATCGCGTGTTAGTGCGATCGGCAATGCCGCCCATAATAGGGTCAGTTACCATGTCAAACAGCCGAACCACCAACATTAAAGTGCCCGCCGCTGCGGCGGTGATACCGAAAATATCGGTATAGAAATACATCATGAAATTCAGAACAACCTGAAACACAATGTTGCTCGCGGTATCGCCAAGGCCATACCCTACCTTCTCCTTAAAACTCAAACTTGTCATTATTATTCTCTAGGCAGAGCGTAGTCTGCGGTTTGGGTTGGTGTAAAACTGAGTAGTAAATTTGAGTTATAGTTTACATGATTAATTGTTATATTCAATATGACTATATGATATTATCGCAACCGAATATAATCCTTAACCGTCTTGCAACATAGAGATATAAAAATGAGAACCACGCTCGGCATCGATCTCGGTACCCAAAACATAAAAGTGATTTTTTATGACTTCGAGCTACGGCAAACTGTTGCCAGCGCTTCTTCACCACTTAACCTTTATCAGGACGATTGTGGAACCGCTGAACAACAGGCGCATTGGTGGACTAAAGCCCTACGTGATGCACTAAGCCGCATCCCACAAGCGGTTAAACAATCGGTAATTGGCATCGGCGTATCAGGCCAGCAACATGGCTTCGTACCATTAGATAAACATGGTGAAGTTCTAGCACCGGTGAAATTATGGTGCGACACTTCTACCGAAGCCGAATGCCAAGAGATAATGGAGCGAATGGGCGGCGTGCAACGCTGTATTGAGCTGACCGGCAACAAGATTGTAACGGGCTACACGGCATCTAAAGTACTCGGCTTCAAACATCGCCATGCCGAACAGTACAAACAGTTAGACACCATACTACTGCCACATGACTACCTTAACTTTTGGCTTACCGGCGAAAAGTGCATGGAGATGGGGGACGCTTCCGGCACCGGTTTCTTAAACGTAAAAACCCGCGAGTGGTGCCCTGAAGTATTACAGGCAATTGACCCAGATCGCGACCTAACTAAATGCCTACCAACACCTCGCATAAATAACGAAATCATTGGCAGCATAAGCACTTTTGCGGCAGAAAAAACCGGTCTACCCGTAGGGACACCGGTCTCAATAGGCGGCGGTGACAACATGATGGGAGCGCTCGGCACGGGCAATATAACGCCCGGCAATACCACCATTAGCCTTGGTACCTCCGGCACCGTTTTTGCCTACTCCGACCAAGCAATCATCGACGATCAAGGCAACATTGCGGCATTTTGTTCCTCTACTGGTGGCTGGATGCCTTTGCTATGCACAATGAACTGCACGGTAACCACTGAATTGCTCAGGTCCATGTTAGATGTCAGCATCTCCGACTTTGACAACACCATTGCGCTTGCTCCTGCCGGTTCCAATGGGGTCATCACACTGCCATTTTTTAATGGCGAACGTACACCAAATTTGCCGACCGCTAAAGGTTGTGTCCTCGGCCTTGATAGCCAAAACACTAACCGAGAAAACGTACTACGCTCCGGAGCCGAGGGCGCTACGTTTGCATTGAAATTTGGAATCGATGAACTACACCGACTGGGGCTGACAACCCGGCAAATTGTACTCACTGGCGGCGCAACCAAAAGTGCGGTGTGGCGACAAATAGTCGCCGATATTACCGGCGTAGAAGTCAACGTTCTAAAACAGGACGAAGGCGCTGCTTTCGGCTCGGCCTTACAAGCACTGTGCGCCGTGCTTAACAAAGGTGCAATCAACCAAGCATTCCTAGGCGAACATTACATTATGGATCCGCAAATGCACTGCGAGCCAAGCATAGTAGCCGGTTCGGTCTATGCAGAACGGTATCAACAATATCTAAGCGCGGTGAAAGCTATCAGCGCGATCTATCAATAATTTATTGCAAATCTCAGAGGCACTCAAATGAACAGAACAGTATTCACCGGATACACCGAGTATTTTAAAGGTATCGACCAGATACGCTACGAAGGCAAGGAGTCGGATAACCCACTCGCATTCAAAGCCTACGACCCAAGCAAAGTCGTGGCAGGCAAAACCATGGAAGAACATTTACGCTTTGCGGTCTGCTACTGGCATACCTTTTGTGGCGGCGGTGCTGATCCATTTGGCCCTGCTACGCGTGATCATGCATGGCTAACGGGGGCTAATGACATGGACATCGCGAAACAAAAAATGGATGCCGCATTTGAGCTATTTTCAAAGCTCAATGTACCATTTTATTGCTTCCATGACCGTGACATGGCACCCGACGGCGGCTCTGTCGCCAAGAGCGAAGAGAACCTACAAGCCATGGTACAAGAGGCTAAAATTCGTCAAGCTGAGACCAATATCAACTTGCTTTGGGGTACTGCCAACGCCTTTACCGATCCGCGCTACATGAACGGCGCGTCGACTAATCCTAACTTTGATGTAGTTGCGCACGCTGGTGCTCAAGTCAAAGCTGCGCTCGACGCAACTGTCGAACTCGGCGGTCAAAACTATGTTTTCTGGGGCGGGCGCGAAGGTTATATCAGCCTATTCAATACCGACACCAAACGTGAACTTGAGCACATGGGGCGATTCTTAACCATGGCCAGAGACTACGGTCGCTCAATCGGCTTTGAAGGCACGTTCTTAATCGAACCGAAACCAATGGAGCCGACCAAGCATCAGTACGACTTCGATGCACAAACGGTAATCGGCTTTCTACGTGAACATAAGCTCGACGCCGACTTCAAATTAAACATTGAAGCAAACCACGCCACGCTAGCTGGCCATACCTTCGCCCACGAACTACAAATGTGTGCGGATGCCAATATGTTGGGTTCCATCGATGCCAATCGTGGTGACTACCAAAACGGTTGGGACACAGACCAATTCCCAGTTGACATGTATGACTGTGCGCAAGCCATGATGGTCGTACTTCAAAGCGGTGGCTTTAAACACGGCGGGCTAAACTTTGACGCAAAGCTGCGTCGAGAATCCACCGACATCGAAGACTTCTTCATTGCACATATCGGTGGCATGGACTGTTTCGCACGAGGCTTGCTGATTGCCGATCACCTAATTCAAAATGGCCAGGTCGACGCAATCAAACGTGCCCGCTACGCCAGCTTTGATGCCGGACAAGGTGCTGCATTTGAATCAGGCAAACTGTCGCTGGTGGATTTACGTGACCACGCCCAAGCCCAAGGACTGCCAACCCCAGAAAGTGGCAAGCAGGAATTGGTTGAAAACATCATGAACGATGCCATGTTTAAGATCTAAGTGAGCCAACAAAGTATTGAGTCCGCCTCTCGATGAAGGTTCAATACTTAGCGAAGCTGGCGTGCCGCTAAGGCGCGCCAGTCTTACATCGTCAGCGAGTCTGTGGTAACGTAGCCGGCATTAAGCTACACCGTAGATTACTAGCCTCCAATGCTCAAACAGAGTTTGGAAAATATCCTATAGCACCACTCAACTGACAGACCGACCGTGAAACAGAACACTCCATTAGCAAAACCAAGCGGCCCGCATAACCACACCGTGGACAATGTCATTTTTGGGTGTGAAGAAGACACACTCGAAGTATTTTTGGTGCAGCATGGCGAAGGTAAAAGTCGCGGTGAGTGGGGTCTACCTGGTGACTGGATGCGTGAGGAAGAGAGTCTCGAACAAGCCGCTACTCGCACGCTCAAAGAGCGCACCGGCATTACCGATGTTTACCTTGAGCAGCTGCACACGTTTAGTGACGTTGACCGCTACCCATTTGAGCGCGTGCTAACCACCGCCTTCTTTGCGTTAATTCGACCGGATGCCGTAAAAACCATTGTCGGCGAAACAGAACTTGATGCCGCATGGTTTGACATTAACAAACTGCCACCACTTATTTTCGACCATAAATCAATTGTCGAAAAAGGTATCGAGCATTTGAAGCACAAAGTTCGACATGAACCGATTGGCTTCAACCTGCTACCTAAAAAGTTCACGCTGCTACAACTGCAATGCCTCTACGAGGCTGTCTTAGGAATTAAGGTAGATAAGCCAAATTTTCGTCGTAAGATGAAGAAAATGCAGCTACTCGTCTCACTCGGCGAAAAGCAAACCGGAGTGGCGCACCGCGCAGCCAACTTGTATCGATTTGACGAGCAGGTGTACCGTAAACTCAAAACCAAAGGCTTTGTATTCGAGCTTTAATTCCAGTGTGCTTTAGAAACAGTCTCGCTGGGCTTGTCCGCCACGCTAATTGAACGGCGTAGATTACTCTACGCCCTCCCTATCTTTACTCAAACCAAGCGTTACTCACCGAATTCTTGGTAGTCAAAGAACTCGAAATCTGCGGGTAAACCGCTGCCAGCTAAGTCTTGGCAACACATGCCAACAAAGGCACCGGTAAAACTTTCTCCTTCGCCTTTCCCAGCTTCATCCGACACCACGCTGTAGTCAAGCTGCAACGGTAGCTCTTGCCAGTTTTCACCGTCTTGCGACCAAGCGTAAACCAACGAACCATAATTCACCGAACACTGCAGGTAGATCGCGCCCTGATCAGGCAACACGACCTCGCCATTTTCAACTACTGCCGCACCATTTTCGGCACCACTTAATGGAAAAACAAAATCTTGCGATGGGTCACCTTCACAACTCATTATTGCCAGCACACGCTGCCCATGGTCGTTCAGCGTAATGTATAGATAGTGATACTTATGCGCATTGTAGTAATTCACTAAACCCGCTAACTGTAAAAAACTGGTCGGCTGAAATTCGATTTTGGTTGCTGCCTTAAACACAAATGCTTGTTGACGGCGCGCTACTATCGACTGCTGAAACAGACTTCCCAACGACTCCCTGCCGTACAACCTGAGAAAACCGGGGCGGTCCTGCAAGCTGAATAACGGTTCAGTAAATGAAGTTCTAAGCCACTGAAAATCTATCGGCAACGTCGGCTCAACAAACTCAGTTCGAACCGGGGTTGCCGGCCACGGATGCAAATCAATCTTGGGGCCAGCAACGGTTAAATCGGGCTGGTTGCCACCATTGGATAATCGCAACCATCCATCGTCGGTCCAATATGCCGGTTGAATACCGGTTTCACGCCCCATTGGGCACCGCCGCATGTCAGTTTGGTTGATTGGCCGACCACACAGGTGTACGACATATACTTCGCCGTCCGGAGTCTCGACAAAATCACCATGTCCGGCACGTTGTAATTCAAGCTCAGGATTATCCTTCGCCGTTAGCAAGTACCCTGCTGGATCCACCTCGTAAGGCCCGCTTAATGAACGCGATCGCGCCATTGTCATAACATGATCATAGCCAGTGCCGCCTTCAGCCGTCAGCAAATAGTAGTAACCGTTACGCTTATATAAATGCGGCGCTTCGGTCAAGCCCATTTCAGTACCACGAAAGATATTGGTAACGGGCCCGATTAATTTTTGCTCACTCGCGGAGTACTCTTGCAGAAAAATACCGCCAAATGGGTTGTGATTGGGTCGGTAGTCCCAAACCATATTCACCAACCATTTACGGCCGTCGTCGTCATGAAATAGCGACGGATCAAAGCCACTGCTATTCAAATAAACAGGCGCCGACCACTCACCATCGACCGTCGCACACGTGGTTAAGTAATTATGCGGATCTTTAATGCCATCAAAACGTTTTACATCGGTGTAGACCAAATGAAATAAGCCATCATGGTAGCTCAAACAAGGCGCCCAAATACCACAAGAATCGGGGTTACCGGTCATCTCTAATAAATCAGACCGATTTAATGGATGTGACACCAACCGCCAATTCACCAAATCCTTGGAATGGTGAATTTGAACACCGGGGTACCATTCAAACGTTGATGTCGCAATATAATAATCGTCGTCTACGCGAACAATAGAAGGGTCCGGGTTAAACCCTGGAAGAATTGGATTTTGAATATTGGTTGGCACGGAAATATCCATATGGATTAGGTAATTATTAGTAGCAAATCGAAGTAACGATTATATCGCTTTGTAGTCACAAAGACCATTTAGTAAGTCGGCAAATTCAAGTTTGTTTAAGCCTTCTGATCGCATGATAGGCCGCTTTTGGCTTAGCCTCACGATCAAATAACAGTGGGTAATTTTGTCGCCCCTTAACCGGCCAATCATTTTTCCACGAATGTGCATCTGTCACGCCCCACGTGGTGACTCGCTCAATCACATCGCGATGTTTCACAAACAAGGCAAACAGCTTGGCATAACGTTCAGCAAGTTTCTCCTGCACCATTGCCGGTAGCTCGTCAGGGTACGGATTAAGCTTTTCGGAATACTCAAAATTTGTTGATATCTCAGCTCCCATGTAATCGAAAGCCTTCGGCAAAACATCCACATCCAACTCGGTGAAATGAAGCTTTAACCCCATTTCAGCATAGGTTTCAATAGACTTTTCGATTTCATCCAACTCAGGATCTTCCAGCGAGTAGTGAGCTTGAAAGCCAACACCGTTTATCGGCACTCCACGATCTAAATAGTCAGCCAAAACGCCGGTCAAAAAACCTCGCTTAGCCGGATAGTGCATATTGTAATCATTATAGAGTAGCTCAGCATTCGGGTCGGCAGCCGCCGCTGTACGAAATGCATGCTCCATAAAATCCTTACCGAGAATGTTAAACCATGGGCTTTTTCGCCACGATCCATAGCCGTTATCACTGACCACTTCATTCACTACATCCCAAGTATTGACCTTGCCTCGGTAGCGATCAACCAGTGTATTAATATGATTTTCCATTCGGCCTAACAGCGCCTTTGCAGTTATCGGCAAACCCTCGTCACCGGTAAAAACCGAGGCCGGGATCTGCGAATGCCAGACCAAAGTATGCCCAAGAATGTGTTTGTTATGCTGGGTACCGAACTCAATAAACTTATCCGATGCTTCCCAGTTCCATTGATTTTCTGCGGGATGAATCTCCTCCCACTTCTGGCAATTCTCAGCAGTAACGGAACTGAACTCTCGATCGATCAAGCCAAGCAATTGTTGATCGTCTTGCATTAAGGTGTCCGTTGAGATGGCCGCACCAACGAAGAAATCGTCCTTAAATGCGTCAGCGAGTCCAGCCGCTTTACTGGCTTGCTGCATCGCCGTTACGCGTGCACTGGCAAACATTGGCAACAGTGCACTGGCACCCAAAAAAGTACGTCTTTTCATATTCATAATAATAATAGTTTTAGTAATCGCGCCCTATTTAAGACGCATAGATTTATATAAATACTGCTTTATCTTGGCATAACGAGCTGGAATCATCTTTCCTAGCACGCCGTGACGATGCTCAGGAATGTGTTCAGCAGGGTCACCATCTGGCCGAAACACATAGTGATCAAAAAATGCACGCCACGCTAAGCGTTGCTCTGGTGGCAAAGCACTAACGGTCATCAAGCCATGAATCATCGCTTCATAAGCTGCATTTCCACCAAAACGAGAATTGGCCCACCAATAATTAAGCAGTACATTAAAGCCACCTGACGACGCCACGTGATGCCACCACAAACTCGGTATAAACAACACATCACCAGGCCCTAACTCCGCAACCACAGCGTGCTGCATCGCCGTTTTAAAACGAGGGTACTTGTCTAAATCAGGCTGCCTTAGCGAAACCAAACTCGCCGGACGCCCTGCGAGGGTATAGTCGATCGGCCCAATATAGAGATTAGCTATCTGCTCTGGCGGAAATAAAGTAAACCTGCGACGCCCAGCAATAACACAGGCTAAGTTGTCTGAGACGTCGTAATGCGTGGCTACCTCAATGTCGTTTCCCAACCATATTCTTGGCACAATAGATTTATCCAACCAAGGGAACCGATTGTGCTCAGTAAAATTTTTCAGCGCTTTATGCGCTTCAACTGACCCGCAATAATAATCCGCGTCGCCATGTAGTGAAGCATCGAATATCTGCTTCAATGCCGTTCCAAAATCTGCCGCCACGGCACTGAATGTGACATCTTGCAGATCCTCCGTATAGGTAAGTTCACCGCGCCATTTTTTATCCAAAGAATAAAGCTCAGTCGCATGTGGCTGAGCTCGGTCATGGAGATATTTATAGGCGTTATCTGGCCCCTTTACAGCTTCATGTACTGCTGGCCATTCGGCGGCAAAACCGCGCAAAACAGCTGGTTGTCCAGCTGGCAGTATCTGTTCAATCAAGGTATCTACAGAAGCATCCGAGTATTCCGTCACCGCAGGCAATGAAGCCGAGCTTAGAGGTTCGTTATTGTTAGTAGATTTCGACATTGCCATACACTCAGTTAAACATATTCCAGCCCATACTAGCGGTCGTTAGGCAACTCGCTCAAGCCATTACCGTTTCATCTTCAGCAATCACAATTTTCACTATTTGTGACTAATGGTAAAGTCAGTCGCGCGATATGAGAAAAATTAAGCTAATTAGTGTCTAAAGAAAATTCGGAGGGCCCTGTGCTTATCACACGGAGCCCTCCGCAAGGCTAGGAGTAAAGAGTAATGCTAAGGAGTAAAGTACTAATTAAAACGAACCAGACAGCGTTACCGTAAAGCGTCGGTCATTCACAAAGTATGAACGCGGCGCTAATAACAAGTCTTGATTCACCGCTGAGAACAAGCGATTGGTCGCATTGCTCAAGTTGTTCGCTTCAAGTCCAATCTTAAAATTGTCGTTGATTTGATAACTTATGGATGCATCCACTTGTTCAGTCGAACCAGAGTAGTTCGGTGCAAAAGTGATCACGTCACGAGTGGTCAACAAATACTCAGATCGATAGTTATAGGCAACGCGTGCAGACACCGGACCTTTTTCAAACATCAATACGAAGTTGATCGTATCCTCTGAGAGACTTTCCAACGGTAGACCATCAAACACACCGAGGTCATTAGGAACTTGACCACCTTCCGGCGTCAACGCATTTTCAGAAGATGAACTTCCATCACTGTCAACATACGTGTAATTAGCTTGAATACCAAAGCCATCCCATGGTGCGGGTAGCATATCGTAGAACTGCGTATACGCTATCTCGAAACCTTGAATGGTCGCATCTTCACCGTTAACCGGACCACTAACCAACACATCACGAGTAACATCATTATTGGTCACCGTTAGCACGCTAGGCCCAAAGCGGAAAAAACCTTCAGCATCTTTTCTGAAAATCGACCCAGTTAACGAACCCGTGTCTGAAAAGTACCACTCCAACGATGCATCAAAGTTATTCGACTCAATTGGGTTCAAGCTTGGATTACCACCACCAGCGTTATAGCCATTGATGCGGGCATTGATGACCGGCGAAGTTGGATCATTTGGATCTAAGTTCTCAACGATCAACTCACGTCCAATTCCCAATGAGTTTCGTTTGTCTCGAAGATCAGGCAATGAAATCGCTTGAGAGAAGGCAAATCGAGCCATTAAGTTCTCAGTTAACTCATACTTGATATTAAAGCTTGGTAGTAATTTTGAGTAACTATCTTTGACCGTATTTTGCAGCACCTGACCACCGTTGGCGGTAAATGCAATGTCTTCAGGAGACAAGAATTGCACCAAGTTTTCTGATATGGCAGACGGAAAACTAACACCGCCGGTCAAATCCCAATCGTATTTAACGTAGCGTAAACCCACATTACCGGAGTAACGGTTGCCATTTAAGTCGCCGCCAAAATTTAGCTGTACATAAGCCGCTTGATTGGTTAACTCCGACACTGAGACTTCGTTAGGTAAAAAGAGTGTGCCCGCCACTGCGCCAGGGCGATTTGCCAACGAGCTCCAGGTTGAACCTGTGCTTTGAAATGGGCTAATTCGCGAGTTGTATTGTCCGTAGTTTTCAATGTCAACCAAACTCATAGCCGGGAAAACAAATGCTTGATCGCCTGAAAACTGGCTACCATTTGAAAAGTCATCAAAACGATACTCTTCAACCAAGGATGCATCCTGACCAATTATTTGATCAACCGTGGTCGCTCCGCCATTCCAAGTTTCGGAAACAGCGCCCCAGTTATAAGAAGACTCACGAATAGTATTTTCACGATTAACTAGGCGAACACCAGCTTCAACGCTTTCAAAGAAATCGCCTTCTAGCTCAAATTCAAAATCTAAGTTTGCCGCAACACTTTCAGCTTCATCATCTTCAGCGTGATCCATTGCCGATCGAAAGTAAAATGCACTTGGGTCAGTTAACAAGGCACGATCGCCACCACGCCCAAGAAACTCTGCCGATGGAATGCCACCACTCGTGTCTAACGCCAACTCAGAATAGAAATTGTACATTGCGGAAACATCTAACTGATCAAACTCAGCATCAATCAACTGTAGTCCACCAGACACTTTAAGACGGTCACTAACATCATGTGAAACAGTCAGCGAAAAGTCTTGAATGGTTGATGCTTCGCGGTTATCGCGACTGTAGGTTAAGTATCGACCACCGCCGTTACCAGCACCGTTAGATAAAATTCCCGATTGAAAGAAATTGTCCGCGCCATAAGTAAAGGTAGAACCTTCAAATGGTTGCGCTAAGGCTGTACCCTGACCAGGTCCAACAGCAAACGGTTGATCTGGGTATTCGATCGTGCGCTCTTCCCAATTAATTTCGGAATCAGAATAAATATATTCTGCAGTCACCTCGGTTGCTTCATCCGGGCTTCTCCACTGCAGACTCATCGCACCACCAGTCCGATCGCGGTCAAACTCTTGGCGACGTAAGTTAGCGCCTTGCGGTACGAACACTACTTGATCTTCATCACCGAATACCGCTGTATCAGCGCCAGGCCCACGTTGGTAGTGATTGTAAAGCTGCACGCCATCGGCACGAGATTTCAGGTTGGCCGTCGAGGCGTTAATCAAGAAGCCAAATTCACCAGCGTCATTCTCCCAACGCGTGCTGTAAGTGGCGGATAAAGCCGGAGTTACTTCATCAATATCATCAGAGTAACTGGCTTTCGCGGTGAATGCATAAAACGAATCTTCTTCGCTGTCGAATGGCTTACGCGTCAGAATATTGATCGTACCAGACACGCCACCTTCGATCATCGAGGCTGTTTGGTTCTTGACCAACTGCACACCACCGACCAACTCTGGTGGAATGTCTTGGAAACTAAGTCCATTGTCATTGTTCGCGGCAAATGCATCGCGGCCGTTAAATTCGCTTCGCGTTTGAGTTAAACCGCGAATCACTACGCCAGACCCTTCCACTGAGAAGTGATCGGCGTCGTTTGATGCGGCAAAACGCTCGATTGACACACCCGGTAGACGCTGAATCGCTTCTAGAACACTTTTGTCCGGTAGCGAATTAATATCGGTGGCTGAGATCGCATCAACAACCGTATCAGAGTTACGCTTAATATCTTGTGCGCGACTCAAGTTCACCTTAGTTCCGTAGACGGTGACTTCTTCAAGCACCTCATTTCCAACCGGCTCTGCACTAGTCGACTCTTGAGCGATGGCACCCGTAGAAGCCGCTAGAACGCACAACGAAACTAACGTTCGTCGGAACTCTGGCTTAGCCTTGAGGTTCGCTCTTTGCGTTTGATTTTCATTTACCATTTTTATTGATACCTGTGTAAACAGTTTTTGTATGTGAGGAAACTGCCGACCCAACAAACCCATGATCCAATTGGTCGATCCAGCATGTTTGCAATCACCTCCTCTCCCCAACTCAAAGAACGCTTAAAAACAGCTCAACCAAAGCTCAAATTCCCACTCAGGTTACTGCTTAATTTTTAACCATTCTTTGTAGTCATGTTGACTATAAAGGGGATTCATAAAGCTGTCAACAAAAAGAATACGACGCGGAGAACGGTGCCTGATTCAAAATTTTCCACCTAACAATTGTCAAAAATATCTCTATAAGCCTTTGATTTATAAACCTTAATAGAGACTCCAGACTGGACAGTCGGCGTAAAATAAATCGATTACCACGCTAAGCAAAAATAGTGTGTATTGAAATTTGTGATCAACATGTGTCGACATTTACCCATGCAGTAAACATACCTAAGCGGCGTTTTGAAACTCAGCGCTTGAGCAAAAAGACAGTCAATCACTCACGTCAATTGGAGAACATACAGCCATAAAACCGACCGTAGTTCTCACAAAAAAAAGTAGAATTTCGCACATGCATAATTTCGCCGTCTGCACTGACATAGGGCCCATGCAAACTCCTCCCATCGTGCAAAGTGAAGGTAATTTAGGTGGTCAGCATTTCAGCAAATATTTGCTCTAAGAGTTCCTGATCACGAGCAAAACCACGAATTCCTTCTGCTAGCTTTTCGGTTGCCATTGGATCTTGATTCATCTGCCAGCGAAACTCCGTTTCACTCAACGCTAAACCAGGCAGACTCGGTGTTTCGGTTGGAGGAGTTAGCTTTCTCATTAACTCGCCATTATCTTTCTCAAGCTGTTCTAAGTAGGTCGGCGAAATAGTTAGGTAATCGCAACCAGCAAGACTTTCTATTTGTCCGGTATTACGAAAACTAGCGCCCATCACAATCGTTTTATATCCGAACTCTTTGTAATACTGGTAAATCTGCGCGACTGACTTAACCCCCGGGTCAGCATCACTACTGGCATTAAATTGGTCGGTATTAGCTTGATACCAATCCAATATGCGACCAACAAAAGGCGAAATTAGGGTCACCTTTGCTTCGGCACATGCCACCGCTTGGGCAAAGCCAAATAGCAATGTCAGATTACAGTGTATCGACTCTCTCTCTAGTCGCTCGGCCGCCTTAATGCCTTCCCACGTAGACGCAATTTTGATCAACACCCGTTCGGCATTAATCCCACGCTTTTCGTATTCGCTGATTATTTTGTGCGCTTTGGCTACGGTCGCGTCAGTATCAAATGACAGCCTAGCGTCAACCTCAGTAGAAATCCGTCCAGGTATCAACTTAAGAATGGCGCAACCGACTTCTACCGAAAACTGGTCAACCGCATCGCCGACGCTACCGTCACTAAGATCTAAGGCACGCTGCACCATCGCGGCAAAACGTGAATCGCGCGCCACGCTCAGCAACAAGGAGGGATTGGTGGTGGCGTCTTGCGGATGATACTGACGTATCGCATCGATATCGCCTGTGTCGGCAACCACCGTAGTCATTTTTCTAAGCTGTTGTAATTTATTCATTGGACTTGCTCAAATGGCATGATTAATCTAAACTGACCTATATAGTCTATATGACTATTATAATAATACCAAGCCAAACACGCTGGCCGAAAAACATTACTTAGACTGAAAGCTTATGACCATTAAAAACTCGTTCCTCCCTTATCTTTCGCTGGTCGTTCTTTTTGCTTCAATGGGCAACGCCCAAGCGCGGGTAGAATCATTATTCCTCGAGCGCGTCGTCACTGATGGTCGCGATAACTTTTATGAGGTCGCAATCAAATGCAACAAAGACAATGAGAAACGCAAAATTTTGCGTGAAACCAGTCTGCAAACACCTTGGTGCACTCGCGGTTCAAACTCTATTTGCAACGATGATAAATACAAACTCGCACGGCAACTTTGCGCCGAAACTGACACTGAGCAAACACCGTCACCGTCGCAATTAGTGGACAATCAAGAAATCAAACCAGCTCAAATTTCAGCAGTGATCGAGAACCAATCAAGTGCCATTAATGTTAAGGAATTGCGCGCAGAACTACTTCTGATTGAAGAGCAGCGGATCTTAATCGAACAACGCCGCATCGAGCTATCAATGCGTGAGCTGGAGCTAAAAAGATCTTCCTTAGTGGTATCGCAACCTTAGTTAGCGCAGCTCTCTGCTCTAATACTAATCGTCCAAGCCGAGAAATTAACAGCGAGGCATAAGATGAATCCGTTATCGAAAAAACCAATAAGACACACTGGAATTGTTAAGGCTCGCGGTAGCAACGCCAGCCGGCGAGGTACGCGGCAGGCCCTCATCGCAATAGTATCCGCTTACGCTTTATTGCAGATGTCGGCACTACATGCACAGACTCTAAGCACGCCACAAACCGGTCAACACGGCGGTTACTTTTATTCGTTTTGGACCGACGGCGGTGGACAAGTCTCGTTCACTCTTGGAGCGAACGGTAACTACCGATCTCAATGGAGCCAAGTTGGTAACTGGGTTGGCGGTAAAGGCTGGCGAACCGGCGGCCCTAAAACTGTCGAATATTCAGGTAGTTATAGCGCGTCAGGCACCAGCTATTTAGCGCTTTATGGTTGGACCCGAAATCCATTGATCGAATACTATGTGGTCGACAATTGGGTAAACTATAACCCCAGCACCGGAGCCACTCGCCTGGGAACGATCGAGAGTGACGGCGGAACCTATGACATCTACCGTACTCGTCGGGTCAATCAGCCCTCCATAATCGGAACCGCTACTTTTGACCAATACTGGAGCATCCGACGCACAAAACGAACCGGTGGAATCATTACCTCTAAAAACCACTTTGACGCGTGGGCTAGCCGTGGTCTGCGACTCGGAACACATGATTACATGGTGATGGCAACCGAGGGCTACCAAAGCAGTGGTAACTCAAACATCACGGTTAGAGAACGCCCATCAGTAGAAGTCCCACCCGACTCTTCAGTTAACCCGCCGATATTAACGCCCCCAGAGGAAGACCCACCTGCTGGTTGGGTCGCACCGGTGAACGCTTTGATCCTGAGTCACGAAACCGACTAAGCAAACTAGTCTAGTGAGCGTGTCGCAAGGCTATTCAACCAGCGCCACAAAACAATTGCTTATCGAGTGACGGTAGACACTTACCTTGTGCTTTGCAGTAAGCCATAGCGGCAAACCAAGACACATTAACAACTGCTTGGTCAGCAAGCTCATCGACATGAGGTTGTGCAAAGTGTTGTAGACACGTCGCATCGGCAAATATTCGCTTGATGTTAGCGCGACTCCAACTATCAAACTGCTCTGTGAATGTTAGGAACTGTGCATTAGTAAGCTGATACTTATCAATATAAAACGACGCGACATTGACCAGCATCAATTAAACCCAATTAATGTTTTGCACGCCACCAGCAGGTAAACATGGCGACAATTAATTAACTGCCGCCATTCAACAGCGGTTCAAAAATTCGGAAAAGGCTTATGCATCCAACACTGCAATATATTGTTTAGCTCAACTTCAAGCGTGTCGTTAGTGCATTCAATATGCTTGAGCTTTTGCTCACTGGGGTTATACCAGTTAATCAGCATAGCCGTGGCTATCGACGATGCGGCTACCAAAACACCTCTTATGATCCCGTGATTTAAGATAGACATAATGGCCGTAAGAGAACCCAGCGCTAGAAAGAAAATCATAAATAATGACGAGTACATATTGGTGCGCACTATCGGCTTTAGCGCCGCTAAGTCAATTCGATTTTCAATCGCCGGGAAATCGACCAAAAAGCGATCCAATTGTCGTTTGTTATAAAGAATTAGCGCAACCATGCCGACTTCGCACAACAGAAACACCTCGAAAGAAATCATTTTCAGGTAAGCAAAGAATCCGGTCTCCTCACTGGTTGCATAAAAGAACACATACCCGGCATAGATAGCGATAACCATCACCACCGACAGCGGCACAATTATTGGGGTCTTAAATACTCTTCGTTGATTGTTTTCTGCGCCTGACATAGAACACTCCCTGAGGATAATTAACTAGTAGAGAAGACTCTACAGCCCACTCGGCACTGTTGGATAGTCTTCTGGGTCCGAATACAAAATGTAAAACTCGCTGCCTACCATATTTCAATTGTGTTGAAGCATGCAATACCAAAGGGCGTATTACCAATGCGCCACCCTTTTCGACAATGCACCAAGCCCCTCAAACACTCAGAAGCCTTATTTTTTGTCTTTAAACTTAAGCGTAATAAAAAACAATATAAAGTAACTGCCAAAGGCAAACCAATACGGCAAGGCTCCCTCGATTGAATATAAATATGTGCCTAATAACGGGCCCACCGTGAAACCCAGAGCCGGACAAGAACCGGCGATTCCAGCTACGGCGCCCTGCTCCTTAGACGACACAGCAACCGATGCGCCCGCCATAAACCCAGGCCCAGCGAGGCCCATACCCATTCCGAGAATGCACATAGATACTAAGTACATGATCTGAGTGTGGCTCAATGCCAAGATGCCGAAAGCGATCATCATTATAGGCATCGCAACCCTGAGCAAAACAAAAGGTCTCATCGACAATCGAGGTATAACGATCAATTGCACAAATAGTGCGGCTGCCGCCGAAAACATCAAGCTAACCCCGACAATTTTGGCGGTATCGACACCACTAAGCCCCAGCACATCTTGAAAACGAAACGCGATAGTCTGTTGCACAATGGCAAACCCCATAAACAGAAAGACTCCAGCGACGACGATCGGAAAAATCCTCGGGTCGGTATATTTGAGTCTCGGAGGCTTTTTTGTCGCGATTGAGATTGGCCGCTCAGGCAAAGTGTAAAGCGTTAACACCGCCGCAAACAGCGTCAAGAAAACGGAGAAATACAGCGGCGTAAGTAAACTAATACTGGCAAGTAAGCCGCCAATGGCAGGCCCCAAGATAGACCCCATATTAAAGGCTGCGCCAATGGCCCCCATGCCCTTGATACGATCTTTTACCGTCGTAATATCGGCCATATAGGCATTCGTTGCTGGCGACACGGCAGCCATTGCGGTAGCGTTAGCTACTCGGGTTATAATTAATAAAACCAGCGCAGTTACCGGAATGAAGTAGCCAAGCAGCGCCATTTGAAACACACCCGCAAACACTATTGTTCCGGCTGAGTACCCAAACAAGCCTATCAATAAGACCTTTCGTCTACCCCAGCTGTCACTGGCACGCCCCCACAGCGGGCTGACCAAGAACAAAGTTAAGGAAGAGCAAGAAATAATCGCACCAATCTGCACCTCCACTAGCCCAACCTCTCTTCCGAGCGGCGCTAATATTGCAAATAATACGGTTTGCGCAAACCCTATTGTTGCCGAAGCGAACAAGAGTGTGCGTTTAGCTAAAACGTTAGCAGGATGGATTTGTGTCATTGCCTGAGAAGGTACTGACAAGTTAACTTAACAAAACGACATGAGACCATATGACTTTTCCGACGCGACCGCGCGACACTGACAAGTTAACTTTCTTAGTAAAGAACAGTGCCCGCTTGAGACCAGGCCAGCAAGCCGCTTTACAGGCTCACCTATTATAGCGTAAGTGAATAGTCCCTCGAGACATAGTACACAGTCGCCTCCTCGTCATTCTTTTATCAGGTTTTGTGCTGATAGGAATCGGGCGCTTGATCTATGGTTGTCTCGACTCTAAATCAAAGACCGGACCCTCCTATATTCGGTATTTGGAAAGTCTTTGTCTTTAGTACACTCGAAAATTTTCAGAATTAACTGATACGTATCTCGATACACTTGTAGCTCACAATAAAGTGCCATCGCAAAAAAATCGCACCGCATGCGGCGGGGAAAAATTGTTAAATAATTAAAAAGCCCGAACAGCACGAACACTGAGTGGGAAGTTCTTACCGCTACCGAGCTGAACGCCATCATCGAAGAGCTGGATCCAAACCATGCCACTGCTACTCTCCGACGAACTCCAATAGCCGCCACTGGCAAAACCGCCCACAACGTGTTTTTGATTGTATAATAAATTTAACTCCTCTTTGTTAGGCAAATACCAATCCGTGGTAATGCCATTGGGGCCCATATAGGCGCTAGCTACCGCTGCAGCCGACGATGCACCACATCCAGTAGCTATAATCTGCTGTGTATTATATGCGCCTGTATTAGGGTCTGGAGTAGCAGCGGAACTTATATTTGGCATAGTCAATATATCAATACCAAAACAACCCCATTCTGCGCTCGCACTTTGATCTTCATGAGAGGCTTCTAAGCCGTGCAGGCCGCCATCTGTTACATGAATTACAATACCACCCGCTGGGCCTGTCTTGCCAATTTCATATACTGTTCGAAGATCATCCCCTGCCATGGGAATAACAACTACTTTGTTCTGCGCCGCTAAGACAGTTGTAAAAAATAGTGAAAATAAAACTAGGGCGCCTTTAGTGTAATAACTTGTTTTCATATTCTTCGTTATTTCTGTCGCATTAGAGCGGATTACTTTAGAAAGAGTGAAATTAATCTTGCTTCGACTCAGCTTAAATTGCACATTAGAGTTGAGTGGCGGCTGGTATATAAGTGACATTAATTAATTTATACACACTGTGCTTCTCAAACGGGTGATCCATAGCATGGAGTATCGTGAAACTTTTCTGGTGAAATGCCTATCAATGCTTTTTGATCTAAGTAATAACCCGTTGCGTTGGAAACCATAGCAAACTATTTCTCTTTCACAAAAGGGCCATATGACCCGTTAACTGCCAAAGACCCGGCAGGGATCAGGCGCTTGATCTATGGTTGTCTCGACTCTAAATCAAAGACTTGGCCCTTATACATTCTGGACTTTCTAGTTATTTCACATCGTTCAATAAGCCATTATCTAGTTGAAATTCTAAAGAAATATTTCAACCTATATACCTAATGTAGACTAATCTTCGAAGGGAACCATGAATGAATCAGGATTATGCGGTTGATGGGGGCAGCTCTCCAACTAGTGTCACTATAGACAGATTAACGCAAGCGCCCCAATCTTAGTCCTAACTGGAATACAAACCTCCTCATCAGGCACGATATTGCTGATTCCTAGTGGTTGGGGAATGGTTTAAAGCTCAGCCGTATGCTGGTTTTAGGATTCGCTTGGCTTGATATTATTGAGGTATCCATATAAGTCCAGTATTATTGGCATGTTCAAAACGACCACGATACACCTCTTAAACTTGCATAAAAGTATCCCGCTAAGAGTGCAAGAAAAACAACCGCAGTGTACAGAATATTCGCATGTCTGCTCGCTCTTTTAAGCTGAGCTTTCTTAGCCACCACTAAACCTACATATTTTCTGCGATATATAAACATCACCCAGAGACAAGGCCAAATCAAAGCAAAGCTCCCTAATGCAAAAGACAACCCAAGGACATTGTTCGCATCATCGACCGTAATAAATAGGTTGTATAAATAGTCTTGTCCGGTAGTGTAAAAAATAAAATTAATCAGCCAAAAAACAATATTGAACGGTTGGATTTTATTATGCTAAATTTGTTGCAGTATACGACTTTGTAAAAAAGGCTACCTTCTCAGAGAGTATCTCTGCTTGGGGGAACAAGCACTTATACTCTCTTAAAGTCAGTAGCCGTGTATCTTCACACGTTATTCTTGATTGCAGCCAATCAGGTTCTCTTTTATGAAACCCTAGATTAAACCGCCTTAAGAGTGCTGCGCGCAGACTTAGTGGTAAATACGCAAAAAAAGGCACATAGAAATGCGGCTCTAATGGAAACGCCTTAGCTGGGGATTGCACCCAATAAAAAGTCCCTAATCTTTGTATAGATTCGGACATTCTCTTTTGGGATGATAAGTTACCTACATGTTCGATAACCGAATTAGAGTGCACCAGATCATAGTTTTGTTTTCGAAAAGATGCCTCATCTAAAGCATCGCCACCATAAAATCTCAACATGACCCCATTCAAGTCAAATTCAGCGTTGTCTTGAGGCGGTAAATTTACGATATCAATTTCAGAAATTGCTCCTTTAGGTAAATATTCTAAGTTCATTTCCCAAAAGTTTTTTGTGCCTCCAATATCAAGCACAGACACGCCCTGTAGCTTCTTAATCTCTATCAAACTTGCTAGCTTCTCCATTCTTCTACGCCTAAATTTAGACGCATAAGAACCAGCATGACTATTTTCACTTTTCATTTCCTATATATACCTTTCAATAACCCCTTCTAACATAAATCAAAAATATCACACTGTACGTTTTCATGATTGAAAGAGGAAAACAAATTTAGCGGTTTTGTTTTGATTACAGGCAAATCTACATGGTATCAGAAGTGGCCCCTTTCATTCGGGCAATTATCCCCAACCTAGGAATGACCCTGCATCGTTTAGGAGAAGTGGTCGGTGGACCGAGGTAAATTCAGGGTGGCTAACACAACGTGGCACGGGAGAGCCACCCTTGGTTTTCAAACGCTGAAAGAACCTGTCAAATCTCGATTCTATACCCAATGGGCTTATCAGGACATCCATAGCAGTACTTGTAAACAGCCCTTCAAAATGTCACTCTAGTCAAACAAGGAAATAAACTGGAGTTACGGAATGACTCAACCACGGAGCACGCTAGGGTCGCCTATAGACACTCCTTATTACCACTGCGTTTCACGATGCGTTCGACGTGCTTTTTTATGCGGCTACGACCATTACACTGAGACCGATTACGAACATCGTCGACAATGGCTAGAGTCCAAACTGCATCATGTTGCGACCGTGTTTTCGATCAAGCTATGTGCGTATGCGGTGATGAGCAACCACTACCATGTGGTCGTACATCTTCGGCCAGACGACGCCGCGCATTGGAGTAACCGCGAGGTGGTTCAACGCTGGCATACGCTCTTTAGAGGAACCTACTTATCGCAATGCTATATAAACAGACAGACGCTACTACCCGCGCAAACTGCGGTGCTTTATCGTGACATCCAAACATGGCGTGAGCGCTTATCAAGCCTATCATGGTTCATGAAAGTGGTGAACGAATCGATTGCTCGAAAGGCCAATGTAGAAGACAACTGCACAGGCCATTTCTGGGAGAGTCGATTTAAGAGTCAGGCCCTGCTGGATGAGCGAGCCCTACTTGCATGTATGGCCTACGTTGACCTAAACCCGGTTCGAGCGAAAATGGCCGACACGCCTGAGACATCGGAACACACCTGCATAAAAGCCAGAGTCGACGCTCTGAAGAACCAACAAAAACCAAACCGTTCCATAGAGCAATTCGTTGGATCTAATCCAGAGAAAAAAGGCTTACCTTATGTGTTGCGAGACTATCTCGAACTGCTTGATTGGACAGGGCGAATTCTACATGAGGGAAAACGTGGGAAAATTGAATCTTCGATGCCACCGATTCTTGAGCGCTTGACACTCGATCGTGATGCTTGGCTAATTTTGACTACCCAGTTCGAACAACAATTCGGCCAATGGGTTGGATCTGAGATCATGGTAAGGCAAGTTTACTCAGATCGACACTATCAACGCATACCCGCCACAAACTCACTGCTCTAGTCAGCAAACTTAGTCCCAAACCGACCCAATCGCCGGTGGCGAGAACGGCGCTCGCCTAGCCATTTCAAACACACTGGATTTATCGAGTTTGAACTCAGAAAATCTGAGCTTTGGGCGACAGACAAGTATATTTACTCGCAATTCGCGATCGAAAATCAAGTTAATATCTCTCCTTAACATGCCTGTCCTTTTTGTTTTTTTGAGAGAAAAAAGGCTTACCTTATGTGTTGCGAGACTATCTCGAACTGCTTGATTGGACAGGGCGAATTCTACATGAGGGAAAACGTGTAAAAATTGAATCTTCGATGCCACCGATTCTTGAGCGCTTGACACTCGATCGTGATGCTTGGCTAATTTTGACTACCCAGTTCGAACAACAATTCGGCCAATGGGTTGGGTCTGAGATCATGGTAAGGCAAGTTTACTCGGATCGACACTATCAACGCATACCCGCCACAAACTCACTGCTCTAGTCAGCAAACTTAGTCCCAAACC